>NZ_WHJI01000017.1:0-145929 GCF_011682155.1 Massilia sp. CCM 8734 | reverse complement strand
CCTGATCGATGGGATGTCGAACATGGACTTCATTTTTGGTTTCGCCTGCAACACCAAGCTCCTTGCGATGGCCGAGCCGACCAGACTTCGCGCCATCGACCGGTGGGTGGCTGCGCAATCGCAGGACCTGGTGCCCAATGCGGTGCGTCTGTTCGATGAATTTACTTACAAGGCGCGTTCGTGGCCGAGGGCCTGGCGCGTGCTGCTCAAGGCCGAGGTCATGGCGCTTGGCGAGAACACGCGCTTCATCGTGACCTCGCTGCCAGGACTCGATGCCGGCATGTTGTACGAGGATATTTATTGCGCGCGAGGTCAGGCCGAAAATTACATCAAGCATCTCAAGGATGACCTCGCCGCCGACCGTACCTCCTGCACCAGCTTTCTCGCCAATTGCATGCGCTTGTTGCTGCACGCGGCGGCCTACATCCTGCATCAGCAACTGCGTACCGAAGGGCTGCGGCATACCGCACTGTCGCAGGCGCAGCCATCAACGGTCATTTCCAAACTGTTCAAAATCGCCGTGCAGGTCAGGCAGTACAAGAACAAGATCGTCCTTCACCTTCCGAGCGCCTGTCCGGCCAAACATCTGCTCCGGACCTTGACCGAACGACTGTACCTGTCGACACCGGCCAGGTCCCTCAACTCGTCCTGAGCAAGCCACGTCCGGTCTGCCGAGAACTGACCACCAACCCGCCAACCTTCAACCGCATACTGCTCCATTCGATGCCCCGTTCAATCGGGTAGGGCATCCATTACCCGCGACCATCGAAAACACTGCCGACGAGGTTTCGTATCGTCCAGCCAGCAACGCACTGGCAGTTCATGAAACATTCAGGCTAGGCAGCAGCGCTGCTGCACCTGGGCCAGAAGTATGCAGTTTTAATCTAACCGGAGGTCACCATGAGCACCATACCCACCGCAGTGCAAGCTTTTATCAACGACGAAGATGGCGCCACCGCCATCGAGTATGGCCTGATCGCAGCGTTGATCGCTGTCGGACTGGTCACGGCCCTCACCAATGTGAAGACCCAACTGGCTGCCTTGTTCCAGCAGATTGTCACTGACCTGACAGTGTCGTAACGCCATCCCGGCGCTGATCAGCCATTGTTCGCCACACCTCGCTTCCCGGGACGGGCACGCCTGTTCCGGGAGCTTTTTACGTGAGCCGCCCATGCCCGCCTTGTCGCTTTCCCAATTGGTCCTGATCGCCCTGCTGTTGGGCACCGTCGCCACCGACCTGGCCTCGCGCCGCATTCCCAACCGCCTGCTGGCGGCCGGCCTGGCCTGCGCCGCCATTTTGCACCTGTGTTCCGGAAGACCCTTGGCCCTGCTCGACACCGGCCTGGCCGGCTTCGCCACCGGCCTGCTGCTGTTCCTGCCCTTGTACTGCCTGCGCGGCATGGCCGCCGGCGACGTCAAGCTGATGGCCACCGTGGGCGCCTTCACTGGTCCCGCCATGGCTTTGCAGATCGCGCTGGCCGCCTTTTGCGCCGGCGGCTTGATGGCGCTCGTCATGATCCTCGCCAGCGGGCGCCTGCGCGACACCGGCGCCAACCTGATGGCGTTGCTGCGCCCCCTGTTCCTGCGCCTGTGCGGCATGCCGGTTGTGGCCGAGCCACTGCCGACCCCGAGTGTGGGAAATATGCCATACGCGCTCGCGATCGCCGGCGGCACCTTTTTCACTCTGGCGCAGCCTTGGCTTTAAGTTTCCGTGCGGCCATAGCTTGTTCCGTATCAAGCCGGTACAGGGGCCGGTGGCTAAAATAAATTGTGGCTTTTGGAAACGCCACTTGTCTTTGCGAGGAACCCGACATGAGTTATACCGCCCCGACCGGCGCGCTTCCGCCCAGCGGCTTACGGATCCGTGCTGCGTCACCCGATTACGCCAGCGGCAGTGCGCCGCCGCAACCGCGCTGCGTGCGCGACACCGGCCTGGAACTGAGCCTGATCGTCGAACTGGTCGCCAAGGCGATGTATTCGATCGGCAAGATCCACCTGCCTGTCCTTACCGGCAAGCTCAAGCTGTCAATCAATGTTTTGCGCGAAGCGCTTGACGCCATGCAGGTCGGCCACCTGGCCGAAGTGGCGGGGCGCGGCGATTCCGACCTCGACGTGCACTACCAGCTCACCGAGGGCGGGCGCCTGCGCGCGGCCGAGTTCCTGGCGCGCTGCCGCTACGTCGGCCCGGCCCCGGTCACCCTGCAAGCCTACCGCGACCTGGCCCAGCGCCAGTCGGGCCGGCAGGCCGGGGCCGCACAGGTCGGCATGGCCGAGATGGCCGCCGCCTTTGCCGACGACGTGCTCGAGCCGGGCGTGCGGGACCTGCTCGGCGCGGCCCTGCAGTCGCGCCGCCCGCTGTTGCTGCACGGTCCGTCCGGCAGCGGCAAGACCACCCTGGCGCGCAAGCTGGGGCGGCTGCAAACCGGGCTGGTGGCCATTCCGCATGCGATTTTGGTCGAGGGTCATATCGTGCAGTTCCACGATCCCGCCGTCCACATCCCGGCCCCGCCCCAGCATGCGCGCCACAGCGAGGAGCGGCGCAACCCGGATGCGCGCTGGATAATGTGCCAGCGCCCGCTGGTCCAGGTCGGCGCCGAGCTGGGCTACGAGATGCTCGACCTGCGCCTCGACCACGCCAGCGGCGTGTACCGCGCGCCGCCGCACTTCATGGCCAATAACGGCATCCTGCTGATCGACGACCTGGGGCGCCAGCGCCTGCCCACCGAAGAATTGCTCAACCGTTTCAGTGCTCCGCTCGACAGCGGCTGCGACCAGCTCACCATCGAAGGCGGCTACAAGATCGCGATGCCGTTCGACGTCACGCTGGTGCTGGCCACCAACCTCGCGCCGCAGGTCTTGCTGGACGAATCGTTCCTGCGCCGCATCGGCTACAAAATCCTGGTCGGGCCGCTGTCCGAGGCGGCCTATGCGACCTTGTTCCGGCGCCAGTGCCACCAGCATGCGCTGGCCTGCGACGAAGACGTGCTGTATTACCTGATCACGCGCCTGCATTACGGCAGCGGACGGCCGCTGCTGGCCAGCTACCCGGCCGAGCTGCTCGGGCGCCTGCACGATTTCGCCGCCTTCGCCGGCACCACCGCGCGCCTCTCCGCGGCGGCCATCGAACAAGCCTGGCGCAGCATGGCGCTGGACCAGGCCGCGCCGGCTCCCGGCGCGCCCCCGCCACCGATGACTTTTTCCGCCGATAGCGGCACCACCCTGTACGAGAGGATCATATGAAAAACAAACGCGCATTGCTGACCATGGGCGTGGCGGTCCTGCTGGGGATCGCCGCGGTTGTCCTCGCGTCGCTGTGGCTGCTCCGGCAGCCGGGCAATGCTTCCAGCCGCATCGTTGTCGCCAGCGGCGACATCAGCCGCGGCCAGCGCCTCTCGCCCGACATGCTGCGCCTGGTCGACTGGCCGGCCGCCACCACGCCCAAGGATGGTTTCAAAGACAGCCTCAAACTGAGCGACCGGGTGCTCAAGGCGAACGTCCTCAAGGGCGAGCCGCTGACCGAAGCCAAGCTGGCGCCGGCCGGCACCCTGGGCGGCTTGTCGGCCCTGATCAGTGAAGGCAAGCGCGCCATCACGGTGCGCGTCAACGATGTCATCGGCGTGGCCGGCTTTGCGCTGCCGGGCAATTACGTGGACGTCATCGTGCACACCGAGCGCGATCCGGACGAACACGCCAAACAGTCGCGCAACGGGCTGCACATTTCGAAGATCGTGCTCGAACGCATCCTGGTGCTGGCGGTGGCGCAGGAAGTGGGGCGCGATGAAACCAAGCCGAAAGTGGTCAACGCCGTCACGCTCGAAGTCACGCCGGAACAGGCCGAAGCGCTCGACCTGGCGCGCGGGGTCGGCTCGCTGTCGCTGGCGCTGCGCAACCAGGTCGATCCGGGATCGCCGCAGACCAGCGGCGCTACCAAGGCCAGCCTGCTCGACGAGCTGGCCGCCGCCGCGACCGCCGCCGCGGCAGCGCCGGCGCCGGCGACCAAAAGCGCGGCGCCGCCGGCCAGGCCCAAGGCGCCCGCGCGCGCCGCGCCGCGCAGCGCGCCGGTGGTGGTGGCGCACGTCCGCCGCGACTGCGTCAGCGTATTGAATGGCGTGACCACGTCACAAGAATGTTTTTGATGTTCGCGCACTCACCTTTCCGTCACCTCACAGGATGGCCGCTATGAACAACTGCAACAAGCAAGGCAAGATGAACCGGGCCGGCACGCTCGCGCTGCTGCTGGCGCTGGCCGGCGGCGCGCACGCCGCCGACAAGCAAGCCCAACCCCAGGCCGAACGCGCCGACAGCGGCCCGCGCTGCAGCGGCCAGGCCGCGCGGCCCGGCAATATGACCCTGTTGGTGGGCAAGTCGAACCTGATGCGCCTGCCCGAACCGGTACGCAACCGCAGCATCGGCAACGCCGCCGTGGTGCAAGCCATGCTGGTCGCGCCCGACACCCTGTATCTGCTCGGGGTCGATGTCGGCACCACCAATATGATCGTGCAGGGTAAAAGCGGGGCTTGCAGCATCGTCGACATCGTGGTCGGCATGGACCCCGCCGCGCTGCAGGCCAGCCTGGCCACCCTGATGCCTGAAGAAAAAGAGATCCGCGTCCACAGCGCCGCCGATTCGCTCGTGCTCAGCGGCACCGTGGCCGACGGCGCCGCCGTGCTGCGCGCGGTCGAACTGGCGACTGCTTTCGTCAGCCGGCCGCTGCGCTCGCTGGCGCAGCAGGGCGGCGACGCCGCCACCGGCGGCGCGGCCGCCACCACCGGCGCCGCCAGCGGCGCGAGCGGGGGCGGCGCGGCGCCGGCGGCGCGCGTGATCAACCTGCTGGCGGTCGGCGCACCCCAGCAAGTGATGCTCGAAGTGAAGATCGCCGAAGTCTCGAAAAGCTTGCTCGAACGGCTGGACGGCGGCGTCAAGTGGGGCTTCGGCTCGGGCAGCTGGGCCACCACCCTGCTGGCCGATTTCATCACCGGCAATGCCCAGGCCGCGCTCGGCGTGCGCCGCGCCAGCGGCAAGGGCGTCACCCTCGAGGCCCAGAAGCAAGATGGCATCGTGCGCGTGCTGGCCGAGCCGAACGTGATGGCCGTCAGCGGCCAGGAAGGCAGTTTCCTGGCCGGCGGCAGCATCTTCATTCCGGTGGCCCAGGATAACAACAAGGTCACCCTGGAAGAGAAGGAATTCGGGATCGGCCTGCGCTTTACCCCGACTGTGCTGGCCGGCGGGCGCATCAACCTGAAGGTGGCGCCGCAAGTGTCGGAAGTCTCGCGCGAAGGGATCGGCATCTCGGCCGCGGGCTTTAGCGGCGGCGCGGTCCTGCCGCTGATCACCACCCGGCGCGCCAGCACCACCTTGCAGCTGCACGACGGCCAGAGTTTCGCCATCGGCGGCCTGATCAAGAACAACCTGATCGCCAACCGCAAGGGCTTGCCGCTGCTGGGCGACGTGCCGGTGCTGGGGGCGCTGTTCCGCAGCACCGATTTCCAGCAAGACCGCACCGAACTGGTGTTCGTGGTCACGGCCCACCTGGTCAAGCCGCTGCCGCCGAACTACACCTTGCCCACCGATGGCCTGGCGCCGCTCTCGCGCAGCGAGGCGCTGCTGGGCGCGCGCATGGAAGGCCAGCCGCAGCCGCCGGCCGCCGCGGCGCCTGTCGCTTCGGCCACGCGGGCCACCCACAGCGGTTTTGAATTGAAATAGGAGAATGCCATGAACACACGCATCGTTCGCCGCATCGCCAGCCTGCTGGCAGCCACGCTCTGGCTGGGCGCTTGCTCGAGCACGCCGCACTGGGACGCGCGCTTCGGCCAGTCGCTGCGCGCCGCGCTGGCGGCCCAGGCCATCGACCCGGGCGCGGCGCGCGCCAACCGTCCTGTCAATGGACTCGACGGCAAGGCCGCGGCCGCCGCCTACGAGCGCTACCAGCATTCGGCCGCCGCCCCCGCCGCGCTGGCGCCACTGGCCATCGGGGCCGCAAAATGAAGCGCTCGCGTGTCCCGCCCGGGCGCCACCAGCGCGGCGCCTATGTGATCGTCTTCGCGCTGTTGCTGATGCCGCTGATGCTGCTCGGCGCCCTGGCGATCGACCTGTCGATGGCCTTCATGCGGCGTACCGACCTGCAGACTGCCGCCGACGCGGCCGCGCAAGCCGCCGCGCGCGGGCTCGACGGGAGCGCGGCCGGCATCGACAAAGCAAACGCGCGGGCCGAGGCTGTCATTATTTCCAGCGCCGTCGGCTATACCGCGCTGCTCTGGTCGCCGGACGCGCTGCGCTTTAGCGACAAGCCCGGCAGCGATGCCGACTGGCTGCCGGCCAGTTCCGCCAATACCGCCGCGAATGCCTCCCGGATGCGTTATGCGCGGATCGACACGAGCGAACTGTCCTCCGAGTTCGGCAGCGTGCGCACCGTGTTCGCCCGCGCCATCGGCTCTAAATCTCTCTACGCCACCCTCAAGGTGAGCACCGTCGCGGTGGCCGGACGCAGCCAGGTCCAGGTGACCCCGCTGGCGGTGTGTGCGCTCGACAACCAGCGCTACGGTTCGCGCAACAACGGCGGCGGCCTGGTCGAGTGGATCGAACACGGTTTCCGGCGCGGGGTCAGTTACAATCTGCTCGACCTGAACCCCGGCATCGCCGGCGCGGCCCCGCTCAATTACCAGGTCAACCCGGTCGATTTTCCGCCTGCGGCCGAAAGCGAGTCGAACCGCACGCTCGACGCCCTGCGCCCGATGGTGTGCAGCGGCACCCTGGCGCTGCCGTTCCTGCCCGACAATGCGACCGTGTATGTGCGCCAGAACTTCCCGCCTGAACTTGCCGCACAACTCAATTCGCGCTTCGGCCCGCTTGGCGCCGAGGCCCCGGCCTGTGATCGGGTGGCGGCCCCGGCCGATACCAACATCAGGGAATTCATGCTGCCCCCGTTCTGGATGGCACTACCGACGCAGCCTCCCACGCCGACTGCCTTGTCCGGCAGCGCGCTAGCGCGCGTGATTGCCGGTCGGCGCGTGACGATTGCCGACGTGAGCGGGGCGACCCCGTCCACCGACCGGACCAGTTACGGTCCGCTGTGGACGTTTGCCAAGCCGCTGCTCTATCAGGGCGCGGCCCCGGTCAACACCGGTGCCAAATTTTCCAAGACCAACTGGGCCACCCTGTACCCGATCGCGACGAGCGAGCAAATGCTGGCCAACGCCAGCGCCCCGGCCGACGGCGACGCTCTTCCCTACGATTCGACCCTGGCCATGTTCAGGACTGCGCCAGGCGGAGCGAGCGCCCCCGGTCTGAAGGGGCGCAGGATCCTGAATATCCCGCTGCTGTCGTGCCCGGTCGGCGCGGACGGCAAGGCTACCGTGCTGGCGGTCGGGCGCTTCCTGATGACCTCGCGCGCAAGCAGCACGGCGCCCGCAGTGTACGGCGAATTCGGCGGCCTGGCCGCGCCTGACAGCCTCTCTTCGGCCACGGTCCTGTTCCGATGAAAGCGTCTCCCATCATGTCCCCTGTCTGTGCGCGCCGCGTGCGCGGTCTCGCCCATATCGAGCTGGCCCTCATCCTGATGACCATGGCAGTGCTGTTGCCGCTGGTTTTCAGCTTTGGCCGGGTCTTCTACGTGTATTCCGTGGTCAAGCAGGCCAACAGCGACGCCGCCGCCTCGCTGGCTACGGTTCCGATGAGCGAGTGGTCCATCAGTGAGGACGAAAATAGTCCGATGAAGGCGCGCGCGCGCCAGATCGCCCGGCAAGCCTTGCTCGAGGCCAGCATCGCGCCCGCCATCAACCTGGTGGGAACGCACATCAGCTGCATGCGCTCTGGCCTGTTGGGATCGAGGGAATGCGGCGGCCCGAACCGACCCTCGTCCATTACGGTCGCCTTGGGCGTGCGCGTCCCGGTCACCGGGGTGATGAATATGTTCGACATCGGCGAGTCGATCGAAATATCGACCACCGTCACCGTTCCCTACACCAACTGAGCGCCCGGAGTTGCCGATGAAACCTACTCCCCTCGATCGCGGCGCCGCGCGCGGCGTCACAACAGTCGAGTTTGCGTTGACCTTACCGATTTTTCTGCTGTTCATGCTGGGCCTGCTTGAAGTGGCGCGCGCCATGTACCTGTGGAATGCGCTGTCGGACGCTACCCGCGGCGTGGCGCGCGCCGCGGCCATGACCAATCCGGCCGACAGCGACGCCCTGGCGGCACTGTCGGCCAGGGCCAGCGTGGCGGCGCGCGCGGCCGGCATGTCGCTCGGCGCCGCCGGGCTGGACGGGAAGATCGTGATCGCTCACCTGCGCAGCAATTTCGACCCGGTGAGCGCGCGCCCGGCCTGCCCGTCGCGCAACATTCTCAACTGCAATGCCAATCCGAACGGGGAGACGTGCGTGCGTTTCGTGCAAGCGCGCCTGTGCGCGCCCGGCAGCGGACCCGAGTGCACGCCGGCCGAGTACAAGCCGCTGTTCAGCGGCAAGCTGTTGAACTGGAGTTTTACCTACCCGACCTTTGCCACCGTTACACCGGCCGGCTCGCTCGGCCACCAGAGCGGCGTCACCGAAGCCTGCCCCGCTTTCTGACCGAAGCGCGCCACCACCCACGAGGATGTTCCATGAAAGCTTTACTGATTACCCACGACAGCCAGCTGCAAGCCGAAATCGCCGCCCAGGGCGCCGCGCGCATGCCGCCCGTGACCCTGGTGGCGGTGCGCAGCCGCCTGCGCGACGCGCTCGAGCGGGTGTTGCCCGACAGCCCGGCGCTGGTGATCGTCGACGCCAGCGGCCTCGATGAAGACGAAGCCGAACTGCTGGTGCGCCTGGCCAAGCTGTACCCCGGCGCGACCTTCATGCTGCTCACCCGCGACCAGCAGCAAAACCTGTTGATCCGCGCCATGCGCGCCGGCGTGCGCGAAGTGCTGCAACTGCCGCTGGTGCACAGCGCCTTCCACGACGCCATCAACCGCATCGCCGATGCCGCCAATGCGGGCAAGGTGTGCGACGGCAAGGTGCTGGCCTTCATTTCCTGCAAGGGCGGCAGCGGCGCCACCTTTTTGTCGACCAATTTCGCCTATGCCCTGGCCAGCCTTGCCGACAAGAAAGTGATCCTGATCGACCTGCACGGCCAGTTCGGCGACGCCACCCTGTATGTGTCGGACCAGAAGCCGGCCATGACCCTGTCCGACGTGTGCAGCCAGATCGCGCGCATCGACGGCGCCTTTCTCGATTCGTGCCTGGTGCACGTGACGCCCAATTTCGGCATCCTGGCCGCGGCCGACGACCCGGCCCACGCGGTCGAACTGAAACCGGAGCAGATGGACGTGATCCTGCGCGTGGCGCGCCAGCACTACGATTACGTGGTGCTCGACGTGGGACGCCAGATCGACGCCATTTCGCTGCGCGCGCTCGACAACGCCGACGCCATCTACCCGGTGCTGCAGCTGGCCCTGCCCGACCTGCGCGACGGGCGCCGCCTGCTCGACATCTTCCGCTCGCTCGGCTACGCCATCGAAAACACGCGCCTGATCGTGAACCGCTACGAAAAGGGCGGACGTCTGCGCCTGCAGGACGTGCAAGCCTCGCTCGGGGCCGAGGTGATGCACACCGTCCCCAACGACTACGTGAACGTGACCGATTCGGTGAACCAGGGCGTGCCGGTGCTGCAACTGTCGCGCGCCAGCCCGGTGGCGCGCAGCCTGGCCGAGCTGGTCGAGCTGGTCACCGCGCGGCGCGTGCCGGAAGCGAAGGGCTTGCTCACGCGCCTGTTCGGGCGCGCCGAAGTCGAACAATAATCGGACCGTCACCCCCAGGAGAATCCCATGACCTTGCGCGAACGCCTGACGGCGACCGAGGACAGCCGCCACATCCAGCCGGCCGAGCCGGAAACGTCCAACCACGCCTACCACGACCTGAAGAAGAACATGCACCAGATGGTGCTCGACCGCATCGACCTGGAGCGCCTCAAGCGCCTCACGCCCGAGCAGTTCAAGCACGAACTGGGCCTGTTGGTGCAGCACATCATCGAGGAAGAGCACATCGTGCTCAACCAGCACGAACGGCACGACCTGGTGCTCGACATCCAGCACGAAATGCTCGGCTTCGGCCCGCTCGAGCCGCTGCTGGCCGACCCGACCGTCTCGGATATCCTGGTCAACACCTACAACCAGGTCTACGTCGAGCGGCGCGGACGGCTGGAGCTGACCGACATCACCTTCCACGACAGCGCCCACCTGATGAAGATCATCGACAAGATCGTCTCGCGGGTCGGGCGCCGGGTCGACGAATCGAGCCCGATGGTCGACGCCCGCCTGCCGGACGGCTCGCGCGTGAACGCGATCATCCCGCCGCTGGCGGTCGATGGCGCGATCCTGTCGATCCGGCGTTTTTCGGCCACCCCACTCACCGTCGAGAACCTGCTGCGCTACAAGAGCATGACCCCGCCCATGGTGCAGGTGCTGCAGTCGCTCGGGCATTCGAAGATCAACATCCTCATTTCGGGCGGCACCGGCAGCGGCAAGACCACCTTGCTCAACCTGCTGTCGGGCTTCATTCCGGCCAACGAGCGCATCATCACCATCGAAGACGCGGCCGAACTGCAGATGCGCCAGCCGCACGTGGTGCGCCTGGAAACGCGCCCGCCCAACATCGAAGGCAAGGGCGAGGTGACCCAGCGCGCGCTGGTACGCAACGCGCTGCGCATGCGCCCCGACCGCATCATCCTGGGCGAGGTGCGCGGGGCCGAGGCGATGGACATGCTGCAAGCGATGAACACCGGACACGAAGGTTCGCTGGCGACGATCCACTCGAACACCCCGCGCGACGCCCTGGCGCGCCTGGAAAACATGGTCGGCATGGCCGGCGTGACCCTGACCCCGCGCGCGGTGCGCCAGCAGATCTGCTCGGCCATCACGGTGGTGCTGCAGGTCACCCGCCTGACCGACGGCGCGCGCAAGCTGGTCAGCCTGCAGGAAATCACCGGCATGGAAGGCGAGATGATCGCCATGCAGGAGATTTTTTGCTTCGAGCAGACCGGGGTCGACGCCGAAGGCAAGGTGGTCGGGCATTTCCGCGCCACCGGGGTGCGCCCGCGCTTCGCCGACCGCCTGCGCCTGTTCGGTGCGCCCGTGCCCGACTCGGCCTTCGACCCCAGCCGCATTTTCGAATAGGAACGGCCATGGATTATGTCTTCTATGCCTTTGCCGTGCTGCTGTTCGCGGCCGTGATCCTGATGGTCGAGGGCGGCTGGCTGTTGTGGTCGGAAACGCGCGGCGGCGGCGCCCTGCGCATCGCGCGCCGCCTGCGCGTGATGTCGGGCGGCACCGACACCGAGGGCGGCACGGTCTCGATCCTCAAGCGGCGTCGCTTCAGCGCGTCCGATACGCTCGACGGCATACTGCACCGCATGCGCCTGGCGCAGGCGATCGATCGCTTGCTGATGCAGGCCGGGGTCAACTGGATGGTGGCGCAGTTCCTGGCGGCCTCGCTGGTGCTGCTGTGTGCCGCAGGGCTGGCGGCGCATACGTGGGACACGCCGGCGCTGCTGACCTGGGCGCTGCTGCTAGCCGGTGCGAGCCTGCCGTACGGCGTGTTGCGGCGCACGCGCGCCAAGCGCCTGGGCAAGATCGAGCAACAGTTGCCGGAGGCGGCCGACTTCCTGGCGCGCGCCATGCGCGCCGGCCATTCGTTCACCAACGTGTTGCAAATGGTCGGCAGCGAACTGCCCGAGCCGCTCAGCGGCGAATTTCGCATCGTGCACCAGGAAATCAACTACGGCGTGCCGATGAACGAAGCGCTGTACAGCCTGGCCGAACGGGTTCCCCTGACCGACCTGCGCTACATGGTGATCGCGGTGCTGATCCAGCGCGAGTCGGGCGGCAACCTGGCCGAAATCCTGGGCAACATCGGCCACATCATCCGCGAGCGCCTCAAGCTGCTCGGCCAGATCCGGGTGCTGTCGGCCGAAGGGCGCATCTCGGCCTGGATTTTGGGCCTGCTGCCGTTTGGCGTCACCGGCATGATGTACTTTGCCAATCCCGAGTACATCAGCATGCTGTGGACCGACCCCGACGGCCGGAGCCTGCTCGGCTACGCCGGGGGGATGATCACCATCGGCGTGCTGTGGCTGCGCAAACTGATTCATATTCGCGTCTAGGAGAACGTCATGAGCGGCTCGCAATTACTGTTTCTGCTGATCGTGTTCGGGGTCGTGGTCGGCCTGGCGGCCCTGGCCATGGCCACCTTCTGGCCCGGCTACATGCGCCAGCGCCTCAAGCGCGTGGGCGCCACCGCCGCCGACACCAGCGTCGGACGCAACGATGGCTGGGTGGAAAAAGTGGCCAAGGTGGCCCAGCCTTTCGGCGTCCTGTCGCTGCCCGAGCAGGGCTGGGAAAAATCGCCCCTGCGCACCCGCTTCATGAACGCCGGTTGGCGCGGCCCATCCGTGGCGCCCCTGTATTTCGCCGGCAAGACCTTGCTGGCGCTGTTGCTGCCGGCGCTGGTGGGACTGTGGATCGCACTGTCAAGCGAGGTGATGCGCGGACAGATCATCATGCTGATGCTGTTGGGCGCGGCCACCGTCGGCTACTACCTGCCCAACGTCGTGCTCGAAATCACGGCGCGCAAACGCCGGCGCGAGATCTTCGAATCGATTCCCGATGCGCTCGACCTGCTGACGGTGTGCGTGGAAGCGGGCCTGAGCCTGGAGCGCGCGCTGATCAAAGTGGCCGGCGAAATCCACATCAAGTCGATCGTGCTGGCCCAGGAAATGCAGCTGGTGCTGATGGAAATGCGGGCCGGCTTCAGCAAGGAAAAGGCGCTGCGCAACTTCGCCCTGCGCAGCGGCGTGGAAGACGTCGACACGCTGGTGGCGATGATGATCCAGTCCGAGCGCTTCGGCACCAGCATGGGCACCTCCCTGCGCGTGCACGCCGACACCTTGCGCACCAAGCGCCGCCAGATGGCCGAGGAACAGGCGGCCAAGATCGGCGTCAAGCTGATGTTCCCCCTGATTTTCTTCATTTTCCCGACCCTGCTGATGGTCTTGCTCGGCCCCGCCGGCATGCAGATCATGCGCACCCTCAGGTCGGTCAACGGACAGTGACGTCCTTGTTATGCCTTTACCGGAGCCGCTCATGCGACGCATCCTGACCCGTACCACCCTGCTGATCGCCGGCGCGCTGCTGCTGGCCTGCGCCGATCCGCGCGGCCGCGTCGAGGGCGCCCATGCGCCGGCGGCCGCGCCAGTCAGCGCCGAGGACGCATATCTGGCGGGGCGCGGCGCCCACCTGGCGCGCCGCCACGACGCCGCCCTGGCCGCCTATCGCGCCGCGCTGGCGCGCGATCCGGCCCACCTGAAGGCGCGCAACGGCCTGGCCACCCTGTACGCCGAGCAGGGCGATTTTGCGCGCGCCATCGCGCTGTGGCAAGCCATGACGCGCGAAGGCGAGGGCGCGGACGGGCAGGCCAGCGCCTTCCTGTTCAGTAATCTCGGCTATGCGCACTTCCTCAACGGCCAGTTCGAGCAAGCCCTGGCGGCCCTCGAAAAAGCCTGCCTGCTCGACCCGCTCAACGAGCGCGCCTGGGACCACCTGGGCGGCGCGCTCGAAAAGGTCGGGCAGCACCAGCGCGCACAGCAGATGTACCGCCAGGCCAGCGTCCTGCGCACGCACGACCTCAAGGCCGACTATGCGGTTGCCGGGCACGCCGGCGTGGCCGCCATCGACAGCGCGCTCAAGGCTGGAGGCCAGGCGCCGGCGCCAGAGCCGCAGTGGGACCGGACCGAGGTGCGCCAGGACGCCTCCGGCGTGTTCGTGGTGCAGCGCGTGGGCGCGGCTGTGGCGGCTACGCCGGCGCCGGCGGCGCTGATCGCGGCGCCAGCGCCGGCGGCACGCTCCGGCCAGGCCCTGCTGGAAATTCGCAACGGCAATGGCGTGGCCGGCATGGCGCGTTCGCTGGCCGGCACGATGGACGAGCGCGCCCTGCGCGTGGTGCGCCTTAGCAATCAGAAAGGATTCGGCGTGCGCCAGACCCGCATCGAATACCAGCCGGAATTTCGCGAGGCCGCCGAGCGCCTGGCCCAGCGCTTCGGCGCCGCGCGCGTGGTGGCCGTGGGCCAGCTCGGGCGCGCCGACGTGCGCCTGGTGATCGGGCGCGACATGGTGCCGGGCGCGGCCACCGCCGTCGCCGCCGCGCGCACCAGGCCGCTGCCGGGGCAGGGTTGATGCGGCATTGAGGGCTGGTCCGTTTGTGCCATATCAAATCCGGGGTGGACGCTCACGTGACAATAGCGTGATCGAACCACTTACCGGAGTATTTCCATGAACTTTGCAGAACGTTTTATCCGCTTCCTGTGCGGCTTCGCACTGCTGGCGCTGGTTGCCTGCGCACCCACGCCGCAGCGCGAAGGCACGGGCGAATTCATTGACGACACCATCATCACCGGCAAGGTCAAGGCCGCGCTGGTGGCCGACCCCGACCTCAAGGCCACCCAGATCAATGTCGAGACCTTCAAGGGCACGGTGCAGCTGAGCGGCTTTGTGCCGGCCGAGCACATCGGGCGGGCGGTGTCGCTGGTGCGCAGGATCGACGGCGTCAAGGACGTCAAGAACGACATGGTGCCCAAGCGCTGACGCGGCCCTGGCGGCGCTGGCCGGCCGGTGTTCGTGCTCAGCCTTTGAGCAGGGCTTTTTCGGCTGCGCTCAGGCGCTTGGCGCTGACGGTAACGACGGTCATGTTGGCGTCCGCGCCGGCTTGCACGGCGACCGTTGGGGCAAGGCGCGGAGCCGGTGCGCTGGCGGTGGCAAAGCTCGTTGCGGAGACCACGACGAGGGCGGCGACGAAGATGGTTTCCATGTTTTTTGCGATGTTCATGATGTTTTCCTGTGTGTGAAGTTCGTTGGGTTGAGTGAACTATAGCCACAGGGGCGATTGTCAACACCGCGATTGCGACGAAGCGCCGGTTTGGCGGGATGGAGCGTCAAATTCAGGGTAAAAGCGTGCCTGGCGGCCGCCTGCCCGCAGCGTGAACAGGCGCCTATTTCTTGAAGCGGATGGTCATTTCGGGACGCTGTTCGAGGCTGCCGATTTTCCACGAATAGGTGCCGATCAGGCCGAAGAACGACGGGGTCGAGGTGGCATTGTGCGAGAGCACTTCGGCGCTGATCGGCACCGTCACCAACAGCTTGCCCTCGAGCTTGATGCCGAGTGCCGCCATGCTGGCTTTTTCCTTGTCATCGAGCTTGCCCGCTTGCAGGGTCAGCACGCCATCCGGGCCGGTGTGAACGCGCAGCATGCCGAGCAGGTCGAGCGCCTGGCCGCGCTGGCGCTTGCCTTCGACGCTCAGGTCGTAGCGCGCGTTGCCGTTGTAGGCGACCTGGCGGATCTCGCCATTGCGCTCGAGCTTGGCCGCCTGGTCGTGCATGCCCGCTTCCGCTTTCGGGCTGAGCTTGTCGCCATTGGCCGTTTGCCCGGCCGCCAGCGTATGCACGGCGGTGCCGGCGTAGGAATACTCGTAGCTGCCATCGGACTGAAACGCAGTCCGGGCGGTAAAGCGTTCGGGGACCAGGCATCCGGTCAGCAGCAGGGCGGCGCACGCGCCTGCGTACAGGAGTCGACAGCTCATCGGGCAATCCATGGAAGGTCGGAAACGCGCAGTGTAGCTCAGTCAATACAATCTTGTCAGAGTAGACAAATTTGCTTACAAGGTGCAACGTCACTTACTGGGCGCGCGGGCAGTGCTACGCTCGTGCCGCGCCCCTGAGCACCGCCGGCGCGATGATGCGGTGCATCGGTGTCACCGGCAGCATGTAAAGCCGCCCGAGCCAGTTATGCACGTGGACCACGGTCGATACCGTGGCCAGCACGTTGCCGCTGCCGGCATCGACCGTCTTGTACACCGACAGGATCACGTCGAGGTGCTTGTCCTTGTCGCCCAGCAGGACTTCGTCGGGCGTGTTGGCGAACAGAGTAAAGATGCCGACCCGGTCGCCGACCTGGTAAGCCGAGGCCGGCTTGGCCGGATCGAGCATGGACAAGGTGCCGAGGTTTTTCAGGCCCAGCAGCGACACCACCCGGTTGCGCAAGTTCATCAGCCGGTTGACCCAACGCGGCGTGCCGGCTGCCGCTTTCAAAAACAAGTCGAGGGCGCTGGCGCCGCTGTCCAGCGGTGCGATCGCCCAGGCGTCGTGGAAGTACGCGCCAGGCAGCGACGCCGCCAGCGCGCTGGCGGCGGGAACGGTGGTTTCAAGGGGTTTGGCGTGCATGGCGTCCGCGCGGAAGGGCAGGTCGTGCCGGTCCGGTCGGACGCGCGGCAACTCGGCTGGCGAGCATGCCATCTTAATACGGAAGCGCGCGCCGCGCACGGACCTCATCGATCCGCTCGGCGCCTGCCTGCGTTTACTGCATGAACCAGCCGTGGCTGACCACGATCGACTGCCCGGTCAGCGCATTGCTCGGGAAGGCCGCCAGGAACAGGGCGGTCTGCGCCACATCCTCGACGGTGGTGAATTCGCCATCCACGGTTTCCTTGAGCATCACGTTCTTGACCACATCCTCTTCCGAGATGCCGAGCGCCTTGGCCTGCTCGGGAATCTGCTTTTCGACCAGCGGCGTGCGCACGAAGCCCGGGCAGATGACATTGGCGCGCACGCCGTGCGTCGCGCCTTCCTTGGCGACCACCTTGCACAAGCCGATCAGGCCGTGCTTGGCCGTCACATAGGCCGACTTGAGCGGCGACGCTTCTTTCGAATGCACCGAGCCCATGTAGATCACGCTGCCGCCGCGCCCTTGCGCATACATCACTTTCAGGCAGGCGCGGGTGGTCAGGAAGGCGCCGTCCAGGTGGATCGCCAACATTTTCTTCCAGTCGTCGAAGGCAAAGCTCTCGACCGGGGCCACGATCTGGATGCCGGCGTTCGAGACCAGCACGTCGATACCGCCGAAGCGCGCGGCGACGGCCGCGATGCCCGCCTCGACTTCGGCTTCGCTGGTGACGTTCATGGCCACTGCCATGCTGCGCTCGCCCGAGGGATCGAGTTCCTTGGCGGTGGCCTCGGCCGCTTTGAGGTCGAGGTCGGCGATGACGACCTTGGCGCCGCTCTCAAAATAGACCTTGGCGATATGTTTGCCGATGCCGCTGGCGGCGCCGGTGATGACAGAGACTTTATCTTGCAGGTTCATGGGATTCCTCTTTCAGCAAATTTGTGGCGGCACGCGTGTGCCGGGAAGTCAGGAAATCGTAAATGGCGGGGCTCTTGTCGACCGGCGGCAAGGCCAGGATCTGCGGATGCGACAAGGTCAGCGCGGCGTCATCGTAGCCCGAACGCCAGTGTTCGTTCATGGTGACGCGCGAAAATTCGAAGTCCTTCGACTGGCCTTCGTAATTGCGCGAGCGGTACACCAGCTGGACGATGTTGTAGACCGCTTCGTCGGACGCCTCGGCCAGCAGGCGCGCCTGGGGCGTGCCGGCCAGCGCGGGCGGCATCTGGGCCAGCAGCTCGTTAAACGCGGTGCGCAGCTCGGCCAGCTTGCGGAACTTGTCGGTGGCGGCCCGCGTGCGGCTGGAAAACTGCACTTCCTTCATGCGCACGGCCACCTCGGTCAGGTCGCGCGGCAGCGCGCCGCTGGCGCTCCACAGGTCGACCTGCAGCACCAGCGTATCGACTCCCGAGTGCGACGACAGCACCCAGTCGAGCGGGGTGTTCGAGACCAGCCCGCCATCCCAGTAATGCTCGCCGTCGATTTCGACCGCGTCGAAGCCCGGCGGCAGGGCGCCGCTGGCCATGATGTGTTTGGCGGCGATGGTGTCGACCGCGTTGTCGAAGTAGGCGAAGTTACCGGTACGCACGTTCACGGCGCCGACCGACAGGCGCATCTCGCGGCTGTTGATGCGGTCGAAATCGACCAGCCTGTTCAGCGTGCCTTCCAGCATCGAGGTGTCGTAATAGCTGGTGGCGCCGCGGTTGGCCATCGGCAGGTACGGCGGCGGCATGCGCGGCTCGAAAAAGCCCGGTACGCCGTGCGACAGGACACGCCCGGCCGCCATCTGGTTGGCCCAGCCGCGCAGGGTGTCGCCGGTAAGCAGGCTGGTCCACCATTCGCCGGCGCCGCCGTCGCCGGCATTGCTGACCGTTTCCCAGAAGCTGCGCAGTTTGGCGACCCGGTCCGCGCGCGGGTTGCCGGCGATGATGGCGCTGTTGATGGCGCCGATCGAAATGCCGGCGATCCAGGTCGGCTCGATGCCCGCTTCCAGCAAGCGCTCGTAGACGCCGGCCTGGTAGGCGCCGAGCGCGCCGCCGCCCTGCAACAACAGGGCGATGCTGCCGAAGGCCGAGGCGCACGGGCGCGCCGCTTCGGGCGGCGCGGAGGCGCGGTTATGCAATGTTGAGCCGTCACGCATGTTCGGGCACCGGAACGTCGAAACCATTGAGCGTGGTCGATACCATGGAATAGAGTCCTACCAGGTAGATGAGTTCATTGGTGCCCTTCTGGCCGAAGGTTTGCAAGGCCAGGCGATAGATCGGCTCGGGCAACAGGCCGCCGCGGCACAGGGCGTAGGCGAGGTCGTAGGCGACGCTTTCTTCCTTGTTCAGGTCGGATGGCTTGAGGTCGGCCACCAGGGTTGCCAAGCGCTCCAGCGGCATGCCTTCGGCCTCGGCCACGGCGATGTGGGCATACAGTTCGTAGGCGGCGTCGAAGCGCGCGCCGACCACCAGGATGGCGATCTGGCGCACGTTATCCGGCAGCACGGCGTTGGCGGTCATGGCCAGGGTCAGGTTCCAGATCGCCTTGCCGATGGCGGGCTCGTGCAACCAGGGGTTCCACGGCCCCATCAGGGCGCCATCGTCGCGCTGGGAGACGAAGGCGTTGAAGTTCGAGGCAATGCCTTTGCGCATGTCGTCGTACAGGGGCTGTTGTTCGGGGGTGAGGTCGGAAGGGGCGATCAGGGGCAGGCGCATGCTGGCTTTCTGGCGTGGTTGGCAAGGGGGACGCCGAACCGGTCCATGCAGGTGGCGCGCGGCCTTGGCCGGCGCGGGAGGATCGTTTCAGCTCGTTGCCAAAGAATACACCGGCTTACTTAGGCGAAAATTGGTTCGTGCGCGAGTCGATTGCGCCAGCGGGAGGGGATGCGGCGGCGGGCAGGAGGATCAAAGGAACAATGTTGCCGGTACCTGGAAACGGGCGGCAAGCGCCTTGATTTGCCGGATATCGAGTTCGCGGGTGCCGTTCAGTATTGCCGTCACTGTCGTCTGGCTGCCCAGTTCCGGAAGCGCCGATTCGGTAACTTGATGCTGGTCCATCAGGAATCGCAGCATCGTCAGGGGTGAAACAGGCGTTGCCGGATAATGTGCGTCGTCATAGACGGCAATCAGGGTTCCCAGCATGGAGGCAAGATCGGCCAGCGCATGTCGTTCATCCGCAGCGCCCGCGTCGAGCAGCTGGTTCAACACGGCGACTGCTTTGTCGTAGTCTTGCTCCGAGCGGATCGGATTGAGAGGAACGAGGGAGGTGAGCGCGCGAAAATGCGAAGTGATCGTGTCGACGGCTGCCCGGTCCATCAAGGTTTCCATTTGTCGTATTCCTTGTGCGTCAATACGTGTCGTATAAATAATTGCTGACTGTTAAAGTGAATCGAGGTCACGATCCGGTATTTGTTGCCGCCCACGTCAAAAACGTAATAGTCCCCGGCCTTGTCGGTGGCGTTGAATGTTTGCTTGAGCGCCGCGAAATTTGAAAAGGACCTCGACTCGATGATCTTTCGCCATGCCTGCATGGGAGCGTCCGCGTCATGGTGGATCGCTGAGAAGTTCTTCAACGCCTTATTGGAGATGACTCGCATCAGCCATGTTAGCGTACCTTGAGATGAGGCGCTGTGGCACAGGTCACGGCGATGCGGCATTGTCAAAGCGCTCAATCGCGCAATATCTATGCGGAACGTTTCTGAACAGATCGCCAGCGTGTGCGCGCGACTTCCTGCGACGAAGCTATGCCGGCTTTGGAACTCGTCAGGCGAGACCCGCTCCGGGTGGGTTGATGTTGGGGCGGGAAGACTACTTTGGCGGTGCAGGGGCGGGGGTGGTTGGCGGTGTGAGCGCTTGGGGAGTGGTGACAATGTTGGGTGCCGGCTGCGCAGCATGGCCGGAACTCGGCTTGAGCGCATTGCTCATAGCGAGAAATAGCCCGCCAAACCCCACGAACAGTCCAATGAAGGTGGCTATCATCCACCTCTGCACGTCAACGGTTGCCTTGTGCATGTCTGCACGCAGCTCGCCGATATCAGCCTTGGTGGCGTAATTCGAGCGAATGATTGCCACGTCCACCTTGACGGCGGCAAGGCCGGCTTCAAGTTCTGCAGTGTGAGTTTCCATGCAATTATCATCAGATTGTGCGCGGGAGCTGTCAAGCGTATACGTCAACGTGGGCGGAGCAGACTCCTGGTCATCGCCGGCCATCCAGTGTTTGCCCAGTCGGTCTTTTGCAGCGGAAGATGCCTGCGTGTCACCGTCGATGGGGCGGGCGCGGGCTGGCCGGAATAGGTCGCCGGAAAATGCGGGGTAATTTGGAGCGCCAGCGGCCACCGTCCTGAGCGAATCGGTTTACACAGCGCTTACCTGACGTGGATGATGGTCGTATGCAGCAAAAAGGGTTACGCGCCGAAGCGGGTAACCCTTTTTTGTCCTGCTAAATTCTGGTGCCGACTGCCGGTTTCGAACTGGCCACCTGATGATTACAAATCGTTGAAACAAGTCATTCAGTAGCGTTGATCAATATTCCTGAAACGTTGAATTTACATATAAATCAATTGGTTGCGTCTGATGGCCCACCTGTTTGCATGGATTGACGTTGATTGATATACTCCAATTCGGGTTACACGGCGGTTACATGGGGGCGGTCAAGCGATGGCAAAGGTAAATTTCACTGCGGGTCGCGTTGAGGCGTTCAGGTGCGAACCTGGCAAGAGTCAGTCTTTCCTGTGGGACGCGATAGCTCCGGGCCTGGCACTACGTGCTACCGCAAACGGCGCGCGAGCGTACGTCTTCCAAGCCAAGCTTGAGGGCGTTACCGTGCGCATTACCATCGGGGCGCCCGCAACCTGGACAATTCAGGCGGCGCAAGCCGAAGCCCGCCGCTTGAAAGTCATCATCGACAATGGGCAAGACCCACGCCAAGTTAAGGCGGATGGACTCGCCGCAGAGCAAGCCGTGCGCGACGCCAAGCAGGCGGAAAGAGCCGCAGCACAGGACCGACTGCTAAGCGAGTCGGTCACGCTAGGCGACATATGGCCGGTGTACGTCGCTGATCGCACGCCGCATTGGGGCGAGCATCAAATTGCCGCGCATCGAAAAATAATTCAGGCCGGTGGGGAGACGCGGAAGCGCAGTCCTAAGCCCACCGAGCCGGGGCCGCTCGCATCTCTTGCTGGTGTGCGCCTGGTTGATCTGAATGCATCGCGCATCGAAGCATGGGCAAAAGTTGAGGCAATGGTGCGTCCGTCCAGCGGTAGGCTGGCGATGCGGTTGATGAAAGCGTGCTTGAACTGGTGTGCCGCGCACCCCGCCTATTCAACCCTGGTTACAGCCAACGCCGCTAAGAGCGCGAAAGCGCGCGAGACGCTGGGCAAGCCGAAAGTGAAGCACGACCTTTTGCAACGTGAACAGCTGGCGGCTTGGTTCGGCGCCGTTCAAAAAATCCGTAACCCGGTCATCTCTGCCTATCTGCAAACGCTATTGCTAGTTGGCGCGCGGCGCGAGGAAGTCGCAGGGTTGCGCTGGATTGACATTGATTTTCAGTGGAACAGCATGAAGCTGGGCGACAAGATGGAAGACTTTCGCATGGTCCCGCTGACACCCTATGTATCGCATCTGCTGGCCGCTCTGCCTCGCCGCAACGAATGGGTTTTTAGCAGTCCTGCGGCGGAGTCCGGACGCCTGGCCGAGCCGCGCATAGCCCATAATGAGGCGGTGGCCGTTGCTGGGCTGCCCCACCTCACCTTGCACGGTCTGCGGCGTAGCTTTGCGACCTTGAGCGAGTGGACCGAGACGCCGGCGGGCATAGCCGCCCAAATTCAGGGGCATGCGCCACAAGGCGTTCGCGAGCAGAACTATATACGCCGCCCCCTGGACTTGCTTCGAATGTGGCACACCAAAATTGAAACGTGGATGCTCGAGCAGGCTGGCGTAACTTTTGTGCCGGCCACACCAGGGCTTCGCGTGGTGGCCGCGAACTAATAACGGTACAAGTTTAAAGCGCCAGTCTAGTTTTAGCGGACGAAAAGCCGGACTCCTTCACCGGCCTGACTGGTGCCCCAACATATGAGGGCTGACACCTGAAGGGGTGCTATGTCAATTTTTGTCCCGCCCTATGTAACGTTAGATGAAGCTGTTTCATTGCTAGCGGCCGAGACCGGTGCGCAGGTCACCCGCGATTGGGTTTTGCAACTGGTACGGCATGGCGACGTCAAATTTTTCTTCCGGCCGCAGTCCGATCTCTACGTTTCAAATGACTCCGAGGAAAATTCTTTCCTTCATATGAAACCTGGTCAAGAGCACCCGCTGCCGAATGATTGGGCAGAGATATTTACCGCCGATGTTAATCATGACGGCAAAATCCAGGTGCGGACGCTACCGGACGCTTTAGGCAAGCCGCGCTTTATTCAAGACGCAAAAACATGTGAACGAGTAGTTTTGGCGATCTCTATCGATGACGTGCGTTTTTCGTCTGATGAGTTGGCTCACTTCGCTGCAAAGCGGATGGCAAAGGTTGCTTCGGCAGGAGTCACTAACTCAGCGCCCCACCTCACCGAAAAGCTGGGACATCTGGCGGGCCAATCGCTTCCCAATCAGCCATTGCCGAAGCGAGCTGCAAATCGGATCTCCGTGTCGAATACTTTAAGGCTAATACTTGAGCAGGCGGAGTTTCCCCCTACGATGGACATTTTGGTTGAGGTTGTCACCGACGAGCACGGCAACGAAACGGCTCTCCCGGGCGGAAAGATGCGCGTGGTACCGTCGGACGGTCGCGGCCTAGCTGCTCAATTTATCAAGGCAAATTTTCTTTCGTTTTGCAAACGTGCAAACGTTCAACCAACGAGTCCGTACTCTCCGTGCGTTTTTGATTACGACTGTAATAACGAGATGCATGACTTGCTATACGAAATTTCACAAGTAGAGATGTATGCGTTCGCAGACATATATGGACTGGATTTACGTGCCAATAATCCAAGGTCAGGGGACACATTAATTCCAGCTGAGAGCGCTGCTCTTTCGACAGGTGAAGAGCTGCGCCCTGATGAGCGTCAGCGTCAGAAGGTTGCCGCATGCGCTGACCGTCGATCAAAGTTAGATTTGCACGAGGAGCGAGGGACAAAGCGACAAATCCTCGAGTGTTGGGACAATATTGAGCGCCTACATGGGCCCACCGTCGACGGAACAGCTGTAATGCGCGTACTGGTGAGGGAGCATGGAGCCAGTGAGGTAAAGGAACTGAAGACCATTCGAAACACATTGATACAGCTTAGGAGCGCCGGCCTTATTCCCTAAATTGTTCCCGGGACGTTCCCGGGAAGTTCCTAAGTTCCCGTCGTGGAATTTAGAGGGAAATTCAGACATAAATTTCGTATCGCCAGCGCTTCACCGGGAATCAATCTTGGTGGCGCTTAACCCCTAGGAGGGCATATGGCGATACATCCCACCACTACCGTACCACCTGCACTTGCTCAGATCGCTGTTGGACGCGATCACATCCAAACGTCGGAATTTGCGCGCGCCACGAATCGTGTCAGTCAGACCCTTCGCAAAAACTACTGCCTGACTGGGCATTGTTTTGGCATCCGTCCAGTCAAATTTGGCAATCGATTGTTATGGCCAGTCGCTGACATCGCCAAACTGCTTAACGGGGGTTCGGCAAATGACTAAATCCCAAAAGCAGCACGGCCCCGCAGAGGGGGCCGCACTTGTCGATCTTGCTGGCGGGCACGAGGCGACATATCAAAATCAGGAAGCACAGTCTAACATCGATGCTGCCGTTTTGGCGAGCAGGTCGACGGCGACGGCGGTGCAGTTGGCAAAAATCATGGTGCTCCTTCGCCAGGGCCCCAAGACGACAATGGAGCTGCGCGACCACTCCATCCTTATGCCGGCGGCCCGGATTTTTCAGCTCAAGCGCGAGCACGGCCACACGATCACGACCGAATTGCTGCCGTTGTTCGACAATCAAGGCGTTCGGCATAGCAAATGCGCCCGGTACCACCTCATTGCCGAGGCGGTCAGCGGGGTGGCAACGTGAGCCGGCTACCTCCCAACGTCAACCGTGCGGTGTACGCCGGTGCGCGCGCCGCCGCCCGCTCCCGCCATTTCTGCTCGAGCTACGCCCGCTACGAAGTTGAAAAATCCATGTGGGCAAACCGTCACCTTGGCGCCACGTCGGCAGAGTATGAGCAGGCCATGCGCGCGATTGCTCGCGCATGCGGTGTATAGCCATGGCCCGTATTCGTACCGTCAAGCCGGAGTTTTGGACCTCCGAACAAATCGCCGAGTGCTCGCCGACCGCTCGCCTCCTATTCATTGGCATCTGGTCGTTTTCAGACGACCACGGCATACACCCCGCGTCCGTGAAGCGGTTGAAGATGGAAGTGTTCCCATCGGATGCGATCAGTGACGATGATATCCAGGCCATGGTCGATGAACTGGAAGCGGCAGAACTGCTGCATTCGTACCAGGTCGCCGGCAAAGACTACTGGCAAGTCACGGGATGGGCCCGGCATCAGAAAATCGACAAGCCGACCTATCGCCATCCCCAGCCAGGAGCGCCGGTAGGAGAGCCAGCGCCAGCAGTGCATGCCCCCTCGCCGGACGTAAATTCGGCGAGCGCTCCCCGAGAAGTAGAAGAGGACTCGGCGAGGCCTCGGGTACGGAGTCTAAAGGAGTCTAAAGGAAGTAAAGCATTGTCCGGTAGCCCGGACTGTTTGGCGATCCTTTCTCACCTCAACGAGCGGGCCGGCCGTAATTACTCGCCGGTGAGGGCAAGCCTGGACCTGATTGGCGCGCGCCTAAAAGAAGGCGCCACTGTCGCCCAGTGTTGCGCCGTGGTTGACGCGAAAGTCACCGAGTGGGCCACGGACTCGACCATGCAAAAGTACCTTCGCCCCGAGACGCTGTTCAACGCCACCAAGTTCGCGGGCTACGCCGGCCAGTTGGCTGACGCCGATACGTGCGTGAAGGATTGGGAATGATCGCCGCTAACGCCCAGCCTATCGTTGACGCCCGGCTGCGTGGCATGAAGCCCGAGGGAATGATTCTGGTTTCGCTTGTGGGCCCCATGGGCGCCGGTAACCACACGGTCCATGCGAGCGCTGGCCAGGCCTACGACTGGCGATGGACTCGTGGACTTGACGTGTGCGTGTACGTCGGCGCCCGGATGGATTGGGCCACGACCGTCAAAGCCATCGCGCTGCATCGACCTGAGCACCTGAACGTGTGGAACGCGGTGGAGAAGTGGGGCGCCGGGGTGTTCCTGATCCCCGCAGCCGAGGACATAGCGCAGCCGGTCGCGCGCTGGGCCTACGAACTCGACTTCTTGCCCTGGTTGGACTTTCAAAACATGGACTTTATCGCCGGGCGCACATACGCCCGCGCACCTGGAGGAATGCCGTATGCAATTAATCCCTGACAACATCGATTTCAGCGCCTACATGAACGAGCCGGAACAGCACAACGTGCGCCCGGCATCGGACTGGCTGCAGGACACAATCGACGCCTTCTATGCGGCGCCCGACGCCACCCCTATCCCAACAATGCTGTGGGAGAAATCGCGCGACAGGATCAAGTTTCGCCCTGGCGAGGTATCGATCTACGCCGGGATTAACGGGCACGGCAAGAGCATGTTTCTCTCTCAGGTGGAACTCGATCTGTGCTTCCAGAATGAGCGCGTCATGGTGGCGAGCTTTGAAATGAAGCCGGTCAAGCAAATGCATCGCATGAGTCGCCAGGCCTACGCCGGCCGCGAGCCGTCGATTCCATTCCTAACCAGCCTGTCGCGCTGGACGGACGGCCGGCTGTGGATGTATGACCACGTTGGTGCGGTCGAGTGGCGCAAGCTGATCGCCGTCATGCGGTATGCGGTGCACACGTTCGGCATCACGCAGTTCGTCATCGACAGCCTGATGAAGTGCGTCAAGGGCGAGGACGACTACAACGCGCAGAAAGATTTCGTCAACGAGTTGTGCGCGTTTGCCCAAGCCCATAGCGTGCACATTCACCTTGTGCACCACATGCGCAAGGGCGAGAGCGAACTGAAAGCCCCTGGCAAATTCGACATCAAGGGCGCCGGCGCGATCACCGACCAAGTGGACAACGTGTTCATCGTGTGGCGCGATAAGAAAGCAGAGGCCGAGAAGAAGGGGAACCCCAATTGCTATGTGTCCTGCGAAAAACAGCGTAATGGCGAGTGGGAGGGGCGGTTAGGCTTCTGGTTCGATATCGACTCGCAGCAGTATTTGGAATCGGCGGAACAGCGCCCGACCCGCTACAACATTGCGGCACAGGGGCGCGCATGACTACCCCTAATCCAAAACCGATCAAAACCGCCCTTACGACCCCGCCGGGGACGGCTTGGTGTATGGAGTCGTCCAAGCAGGCGAAAGTGCCACCATCGAGCTGTAATGGCTTCCATGGCGCTTTCGCTAGCCGGTCGATCATGTGGTCCGCGCCTTTCACCTCACCGCCGGACCAGTACGCGCGCGCCTGCGAGGGGGTTTCCGCCGACTTCGCGCGCGTACGCGAGGCGGCGGCCACATTAAGCGACCAGTACGCATGCGCGCGCGAGGGCGGCGCCCTTCTGCCGAGGCGGCCCACATGAGCGCCGCCGGCTATCAGGTGCTGCTTGACGACCTGAAGAATCTTGACGCGGCCCCGGAAATGGTCGCGGCGTTCCGGCAACTTATTTTTGACCGCCTCGACGCGGAACGATCACCTACCGAGCGCCGAGTTGCGTTCGTGCGCGAATTGCTGGCGCAGCGCGAACGCACGGTGATCATCCGGGAGCGGTTGCAGGCCCGGTTCGGGGTTTCGCGCCGCCAGGCATACCGAGACATCGATCTTGCCAAACAAGTTGTGCCTTCCAGATGGCACGGCGCGCGGGCTTAATACTGAAAAACCACTGAAAGGATTTCGATATGGAAAACGTAAATTATGTGTTCTTTGGCGAAGATTTTGCAGCGTCGGCTCCGGAACTGTTCGGCATGCTCGCAATAGAGCCGGGGTGTAAATGGGTCACGATTGCCCATCTCACGCACGCTGTTGAAAATGGCGCCACGGTGAATGTGCGTCAGTTGAGCGCTACCGAGTTGAATCGCTGCGAAGCCATTCTTGCACTTCGCGGGATCGGCGAGGAACTGGCGAAGCGCGTGGCGGCGGCGCTCGATGACAGCGCGGCCGACCCCACGGCCCCGGCAACAATCGAAGCGCGAAAACGGCTCGACCCGCTGGAAGGAAAATATTACCCAATGGCTAATCTGCTCGACAACCGGGGCGCCCAATGAGCGGATTGTTGGGAATGTTCGCGCCGCAACCTCAGCAAGGGGGCGGCCTGCTTGGCGCGATGAGCGCAGCAGCGCCGCAAGCGCCGCAAGGTGGCGGCAACGGCCTCCAAATGGCCAAGCAGCTCGCGCAGAACCCGACCCCGGAGGTTGCGCAGCAGATCATCGCGCAACTCCAGCAGTCGGGCAATCCGGAAGCGGCGCAGTTTGAGCAGATGATCCAGAAAACCGGTGGCGACCCTGCTGCGCTGAAACAGCTTGCCGATGCCATCGTGCAGAAGCTGAGAGGCGGCCAATAATGCGCAACTTCATGCTCATCGCAACCGGCACCGACGTGCTGCCGCTGAATCTGGCTATCAAGCGCATGCCCGAGCTGTGGAAGGCCGATACCTACCTGCGCGACTATCCGCAAGGCCCGTTTGGTGAAATCGAATCGATCATGCTGCGCTTCCCCACGAAGTCGGTGCACGAGACCGAGGAGGCGCTTCAAGCAGCGCAGGCCACGTTCGACCAGCACGAGAACATCGATTACCCGGCCTACAAGACGCTGCCCGAGGCCCGCCCGCTGATTATGCAGCTCATGGCGCGCGTGGGCGGCGAGCGCCTGGGCCGGGCCATGATCAATAAGATTGCGCCAGGTGGCCGCATTTTCCCCCATGCGGACACGCCGGCGCACACCGACTACTACACCCGGTTCCACATCGTGCTGCAAAGCGCCCCGGGCGTGGTCTTCCGCGCCGGCGACGAGCACGTGTACATGGCGACCGGTGAGGTCTGGTGGTTCGACAACAAGCAAGAGCACGAGGTGATCAACAACAGCGCCGTCGACCGTATCCATCTGGTGGTAGACATGAGGACTTCCCGATGATCACGTGCCATATCGAATCGTTCGAAGAGCGGCTTGAAGAGCTGCAAACGTTGCTGCCTCTGCACTATGCGGAACTGGCGCTCAATCAGGACAAGGTTCCGCTGTCGCCGCAATACGAGGTCTACATTGACCGCGAGCGCGCCGGCGGCCTGCTGTTCGTCACGCTGCGCGACGCTGGGGTGATGGTCGGGTACTTCATCGGCTTCATCGCCCCCGGCCTGCATTACAGCACGTGCTTGACCTGCACGATGGACATCTTCTACGTCCGCAAAGACCTGCGCACCGGTCGCGCTGGCGTGAATCTGTTCCGCTTCGTGAAGACCGAATTGAAGCGACGCGGCGTGCAGCGCTGGTTCGTCGGGTCGAAGGTTCACGCTGATGCAAGCGTGCTGTTCAAGTATTTGAAATTCGCCCCGTGCGAAACCTATTACACCATGTGGATTGGAGATTAATATGCGGATGAAACTCCGGGGCGAGCGCAAGCAGGACGCCATGCTGGACAGTGCCAAGTTTTGCGGCGTCGCGGCAGCCATGATCGGCGCGGCTGTAGTCGGCGGCGTGGCGTCCAGCAATGGCGCCAAGAAATCGGCCGAGGCCACAAAAGAAGCGAACGCGGCAAATATCGAGGCCAACAAAATCGATCCGCGCATCACCGATATGCTGTTCGGGGCCGGCGAAGATAAGGGCTTGCTCAGCCAGTACCGCGACCTGGCGAACAAGCCGCAATCGCAGGCCATGCAGGACTACGGCAATGCGGCAGGCCAGTACCTGCAAAACGCCAAGGGCGACCTCGACTACATCCGGGGCGGTGCCTACGCGCAGATGCAGGGCCAGGCCGCGCCGCAGATCGGGGCCGCGCCGCAAATGGGCGCAGCGCCGCAAATGAATGCCGCGCTGATCGGCGGCGTTCCGACTGCGCAGGCGGCATCAATGCAGGCACCGCGCGCAATCAAGGATGTCGCTCGCATGCAGGGCGCGCAGAAGGCCGAGGGCGTGGGCGTGAGCGGGCCAGCGCAGAACAACATGGACCTGACCAAATCGTTCGACGGCATGATCAACGGCCAGGCCGGCGCAAACCAGTACCTGACCGGCGCCATCCAGAAGGGCATCAACCAGTCGAAAAACGCATTCGAAAGCCAGCAGGCCGACAGCACCCGCAACCTGATGGAAATGATCATGCCAAGCATTCGGGGCGGCGCCATCGCGTCGGGCCAGTACGGCAGTTCGCGCCAGGGCATCGCGGAAGGCCGAGCCATTGGCGACTTTGGCCGTGAGCAGCAGCGCGCGCTGTCGCAGTTCGGGCAGAACAATGCGGACGCCGCAGTATCGGCGCAGGCCGGCGCGTACGAAACGGACTCGAACCGCGCGCTGTCGGCAATGCAAGGACTGAGCGGTCAGCAGAACCAGGCGGCCATCGCCAGCGCGAGCAACCAGCAGTCGGCCAACCTGGCGAATATGCAGGCGCAGATGCAGACGAACCAGACGAATGCGCAGCTCCAGCAGCAGCGCGACCTCCAAAACCAGAACAACGGTATGCAGGCGGCGCAACAGAATGGCGGCTGGCAGCAGCAGGCCAACTTGGCGAACCAGTCGGCCATTCTAAACGTCGGCGCGAACAACCAGCAGGCGCAGATGGGGGCCAATACGTCCAACCTCGGCTCGCAACTCACAACGGGCAATGCGAACCTGGGCGCGCAGTTGCAGACGAACGGCGCCAACCTGAACGCGCAGATGGGCCAGAACACGCTGAACAGCCAGAATTACCAGCAAGGCATGGCGGGCCTCGGCGGGCTGTTGGGCAATGCGTATGCTAACGCCGGAACGCAGGACCAGTATGCGATGAATCAGGCCCATCAGGGAGCCGGCCTTTTGCAGCCGTACTTGAACAAAAACCCTGTGGCGACCAACATGCAGCCGGTCTACAACAACAGCGGCGCGGCTGCGCTCGGTGGCGCGCTGGCCGGCGCGCAGCTTGGACAGGGCATCTACAAGCAGTACAACGAAGACCACGGAGGCGCACAAAACGTCACGCCACGCACGTACTAAAACGCCATCGTTGGACTTGCGCCCGGCGGGCAACCGGAGGGCCAAGTTCCAGTTGTCCATCATGCGACGCGCGCAGCAGACCTTAAACAAAGGTCTGGAATGGGCGAAAGGGCGGCCTTCTACGGCTTTACGATCCGCATCACCGTCGCGCGCGAGACATCATATTGCCGGGCCAGGGCGCTGATGGATACAGCATGCTCCCTATGCTGGCTGATCATTTGGGCGCGCTGCGCGTCGGTTGTGCTGGCTGGGCGGCCAAGTGTAGCGCCCTCGGCCTTTGCCCGGGCAAGGCCGGATTGCGTGCGCTCAACCAGCAAGTCCCGTTCCATCTCAGCGACAGCCGCGAGCATCGTCAACATCAACTTGCCGGCCGGCGAGGTTAGGTCAAGTTTGCCAAGCTGCAAAACGATCACCTCGATTTTGCGGGCCGCTAGTGCCTTGATCGTGGCGCCAACGTCCTGAGCGTCACGCCCCAGCCGGTCGAGCTTTGACACCACGAGCGTTTCCCCATCCCGTATTTGGCCCAACAGCGCTTTGAACTGCGGGCGCAAGGATGCCGACACTTTACCGCTCACGCCCTCATCACTGAACCAGTAGTCGACTCTGTACCCAGCGCCCTCAATTTCCAGACGCTGGTTCGCAGTGGTCTGGTCCTTGGTGCTGACGCGGCTGTAAGCGAAAGTTGCCATTTGTTTCTCTCGTGAAAGTTGAGTGGGGAAATGTGTTCAATAACGTCCAGACTATATATGAACATGTTCAAAATAGCGATAGCTATTTTATGGGCATACTTTTGTGTTGATCCGCGTGCATGTTCATATACGGTCGTTTTTGAACATGGTTTCCGTAGCGGCGAAAACGCAATCAGCTTAGGATGGGATGGCAATTCAGCATTTCGCTGGATAGGGTCAACGATGGGGGAAAGAAATGAATTATCTTAAAGCAACTCTTGCAGTAACAGTTATGCTTGCGACGACTCAAGCCAGTGCGGCATGTGAGTGTTCATGTGTGGGAGGGCAGGTACAAGCAATATGCCAAAGCAGTCTCGAAGTGAGGCCGATCTGCCCTCCACGCGTTTGTCCGATTACTCCCCCGGCAGTTCCTCCAATTTCCACTCCCAGTGTGCCGCCTATTGGGACCAAGCAGTGCAAAAATGAGCAGGTCTACAATAATGTTTCCGGCCGGTATGAGTGGAAGGAAATTTGTCGCTAGCTGCTCAGCGTTCTGCGCGCCGGCGCCCTCACACGTCAGAGCGCCAAGGGCGCGCCACCACAGGGAGAACGATGATGACCAGCACCTTTGAAGAAAATATTGAGCGGCTTTTGATGCGACTCATCAACCAGCCGGCGCCGTTGCCGGTCCAGATCGACGCCTGGGATATCGAGCACATCGCCCGGCCAACACGATCCGTCGGGAGGTGGTCATACAACCGAACTTTCCAAAGGCGCCCATGTGTTGCATTTTGATACGGGGCAAGCGTAGTCGCTTTTCTTATGCTAGGATGGTTTCACCTTTTGAAGGACACGCATCATGGCTCCACGTACATTATCGAAGTTCAAGCAAGATTTTGGCTTCTCAGCCAATAGCGTTGCTTCGACCGCCGGGTACAGTACCCGGCGCGGTCCAGATGCTGCCACGACCAAAGTGTTCAAGGCAATCCATCAGAACCGCACCGAATTTTCCCTCTCTGCTGTAAGTGCTGTTTTCGCAAAAATTCCTCAGCGCAAAATTGGCTAACCGCCGCCCTTGCCTATGAAGGTGCAGATCACCGAGTATTTGCGCGGTGAGCTGACACGTGCCGGCACAGACCCTGACACGTTCATTGAAAATTTTGCCGACTGGAAGGGCGCCGGTCCTGATGGTGAGTTCAACCACTACTATTTTGGCAAAGACGCTGAATATAGCCGGCCGCAAGTGAACGGAAAGCGCGTCTTGCGCCATGTTCATCTAGTTCCAATGGATGACTCGCCGCGCTTGGCAGAGTGGGACCGTGATTGGCGCAAATATCGGCGCCGTTCAAGCGACACAGCCTTAGTTTACGCTGACGCGGGGCGTTTCGGGTTTCTCCTGATCGCAATCCTCTGGGAACCAGACGCCCATCGCGTGGCGGAAATGCGCGATCAAATCAGCAGAGATACGATGAATGGCTTCGCTACAGTTGCTGACTATTTTATCTTTGATGGCTCAATAGTCATCTAGCCAAGCCAGCGCGGCAAGCCGCGGCCTCGCAGCGCCGGTAGTTCGCTAGTAGATCAGCACTCACCATCTGCATGGGCGAGCGGTCCGGGCCGTCGATCCGGTGCAACACCAGGATCAGCGGCCCGGCTTCGATATCGTCATCGCGATATCGAACTGGCGATGCCAGAATACCGGCGTCGCTCACAAGCACCCCGCGATCACGGCTTCCAGTAGGGCTTCGTACTTGAGGTGCAGCGGCAGATCGCGCGCCAGGGCGAGCACCTTCTCGCCGTCGCTGGCATCCGGCGCCAGGCCGCGCACGGCGAACGTTGGCCGATCCGGCGCGCCAGTGACGCACGACCGGTAGACGGGCACCTTGACCTCTTGCACGACCGGCGCCGGGCCCGCGCACGCGGCCAGTAGCAGGACGACCAGCAGGACGCACAGCCACAGCATGCGGCGGGCGCTCATCGCACCGACTCCAAAATGACGTTCACGGCCGGCATGGCCTCGTCGCAGGTGGTCGCGCGCGCCGGCGACTCGGGCCAGCGCCGCGTCGAAGCGCCGGCCAGCGGCGGCGGCCTGCTGCTGGGCGGCCTGGCCGCGCGCGTCTGCCTCGCGCTTGGCGTCGCCCAGAGCGGCAACAGCGGCGTTCTGGCGCTCCACCGCAGCGGTGCATGCCGCGCTCTTGGTGCGCTCGGCGGCCAGCTCCACCTGGGCGGCGTCACGGTCGCGCGCGGCCAGGAACCAGCCGGCGCCGGCCCACGCGCCCACCACCAGCAGGGCGGCCAGCAGCACCACGGCGATGACCTTCCAGATGCCGCCAGTAACGCCGGCGGCCAGCGTGCTCAGGGCGCTCATTGGGCCGCCACGTACTGCTATCTCGGTTGCTGGCGGCGTAAGTGTTGATAAATCGTAAATTTACTTCGTTAAGACTCTGCCCATAAATTGTGTATGGAACAAGTTTGATGGGGTATGAGGCAAGGGCCTTTCTCCGGCAGTACAGTGCGGCATGTTTATAGGCCCTTACTACATGATATTGGACGTCGACAAGGCAACGTACGCCCTGGAGCCAGGGGAGCCCGGAGACTACATCTATGAAATCGCTGGCCGCGTCATTGGCCTTAATGAGGCTTGTCGCCGGGTAGTGGCGGGTAGATTCAAAGCGATCTATGTCGATGTGCTGGCTGCGGAGGCGGCATGTATCTCGACCGTCGACCTATTCGATGCCAACGCAACTACCCTGGAATATTTCTACGCGATCTATGACAGCGACGGCAGCCAGTTCGCGCGCGCGCTTACGCGTTTGCTCGGCGATGAACCTTACTGGGGAAATATTCTGATAATCGACAGACTTGAAATTCTCCCAAAATTCAGAGCTCACAATCTCGGCCTTGTGGCCATGCGCCGCATAATCGAGCGATTCCGGCCAGGCGCTGAGATAGTCGCAATAAAGCCATTCCCCCTACAGAATGAGGTTTTCATTGGCAACGACGCTGCTTGGCGCGCCCGCCTTGATCTACCGAACTTCAAAGGAAATCAAGCACGTGCGGTGGCAAAGCTGCGCCGCCATTATGCCAAGCTGGGCTTTAAGCGGCTGCGAGACACGGAGTTCATGTTTCTGTTTGGGGGCGCGATTTTGCCGGGCATCGCGGGCCTGGAGAAGTAGCCGTGCGGTTATTTTTTCTTGGGGGCGATTCCTGCTCTCTTGGCCGCGTCACCCGACACTACCAATTGAAGCGTGCCATCGAGGCGCTTGACGACAGTCGACAGTAGCTGTTCGGTGGGGATGGATGCGAGGTCAATTTGCGGCTCCAGTGCCGCCATCACCATGGCGACTATTTCGGAATTAACGCTACGTCCATTTTTCTTTGCATGAGCTTCGAGGCGTTCGCGCAGCGCGGGCGCCATACGAAGGGGGAAGGGGGTTGTTTGGCTCGGTGCAGGCATGTGCGCGATTGTCCCCCACAGCGTCAGTTCCATCAAAGAGTCTTCTTGACTCTGAGTCTATTAGATTCTATATTGAGTGTAATCAATTTCCATGAGGGATGAAAAATGGCCAGTCAGCCAGCAGGGTATCCGTTGCGTATGCCGTCTGAGCTACGAGAGTGGTTTAGCGCAGAAGCGACGAAAAACGGGCGGTCCTTGAACAGCGAGCTGGTCCATTGCTTAACAGAGATTCGGGCACGCAGTACCCCGCCGGCCGCCGCAACGCAGCAGTTGGGCACCTAAGGCCGCGTCAACAGATGAAAGGAGTGTAATCGAAGAAATGAAAGCCAGATGTGACAAGGGCCAACTGTAGGAGGTCGGCCCTTGGAAAGTACACCGCCTAGTGGAGCTAGGCAAGTTGGGCCTTAAATGTATCAGCATTTATGGCCTGTTGGATCAGTGCATCTTGGAGAGACACATGAACATATCGAACATTAAAGTAGGCGGCGGAAAATGTCAATCGTCCCTGGTTACCAGTACCGCCATTTCGCCTATCCTGGCGGAGCTGCGCCACGCCGACTATATAATCGGTGCCATGCTGAACGCCATGACCCCCCGGCAGAAAGCCAAGGTCCACGAGCAGCTGGTCAAGGCCGGCGTGTCCGGCGAAGGCATGACGCGTGCAAATGAGCGCAGCGCCGTCATCGAGGTGGCCACCGCCACCGTTGCCGCATCGCCGACTGCGGCACCGATTCATCTTACGGAAGATGGAAGGCGGATGCTGGCGGCGTATCGCGCCCTTAATAAGGACCTCCAGGGATTTTGTTTAGGCATAGCGCTATCAATGGCGGTGGAAAGCCGGGCGCGCAACAAGCGCCCGGCCCTGCACTTGGTGCCCGGTGGTGCAGTATGAGCGGCCCGACTAAACGCCAAGACCGGCCAGGGAAGCTGGTACCGTTGGGCTCAACCTCTGCTGCGGCCCCACTGACGCATGACGAGCAGCAGATGTTGGAGCTGTTCCGTGCCACCACGGATAAGCAGCTTCTCTTGGGCTTTGCAGCTGTTTGTGTGAAAACTACCCCATGCCACAAGCGCCCTGTACTGCGCCTGGTGCGCGGGGGTGTAGCGTGAACGGCCCGAACCCTCACTTCAACCAGATCGAGCGCGCGCCCGCAAGCCTGGAGAGGGATGCCGTCGCAGACAACCCAAGCCTAGGGCGTGTCGACCGGGCGCCGTACCAACTTGCAAATTTGCTTCGTCGCCTGCCGGCTGACTTCTCAGCATATCAGCCGTTCCCCGATGCCGACTGTGCGACAGCAGAGATGGTGGCGCACCACGCTAGGAACGCTAACGACACGTTAATGCATGGACTTGCCGCGCTAGGCCACGTGATGATGTTGGCCGGCCTCAATGAAGAGGGGCGGGTGGCTTCGAGCCATCTGGCACGAATGGGCGACCTCATCACGCATCTGGCGGTCGAAGCCGAGGCAATGCAGGAACTGGACCTGTCGATTAGTAATGCGCTTAAAGCCCAGCTGAGCAGCGCTGGTGAACCCCAATGTTGGGTACCCGCCTTGCCTAGCCAGCTACCGCCACCGGAGCAAACTGTGATCGGCTGGCATACCGAGCTGGAGAGCCCGGTTGTTATTTTTTACGACAGCAGTGGAATTGGTGAGCCGTGCTGGCGGGTCTGCGCTGACGGGGGGCAATTCCCCCTCGCCGCCGTGACGCACTGGCGCCCATGCCAGCAACCAGGTAGCTAGATTCGCAAGGGTTTCTGAACGCGCGATAAGCGTGAAAGCCATTGCGAATCAAATGGTTGCGGCAGAGCGCGCAATGCCAATGCCGACCGTTTCTGAACGGATCGGCGGCGAGTTCGCTGCCGGCGCCAGCATTCGAGCCGGGGGGGCGTCAATGAGCGCGCGCCCAAAATTCACCTCGAGCTGGGGCGGCAAGGCCGACGCGGTGCCGGATGCCGGGTATGTGCTGGAGCGCGCAGTCGTCAGCTCGGCTGGTGGCTCCTGCACAACAACGGGCCGGTGCCGGAGGTGCCCGAATAGGTCACTTGTTTTTGAATAGCCCCTTTAGCGATTGCTGAATAGCCGCTGTGGTTTGTTTGGCGCCTTCCGCCATGACTTCGCCATACTTGCCTTTTGCCCCGCACGCATTGCATGTAATTACAGTGTCCGCGTGAGGGCTCTCGGGAATCAAGAACTCTTTACTGCCGCATGAGCAAGCGATAGAAACGTCAAAAGTGTCGCGTGACATATTTACCCTTTCAAGAATCGTTGTGTGAGAGCTTTGATCGTACCGTAAGGAAGCGAGTGCAGGTTACTTGCAATAGGCAATGCCCTGTTTCGTCCTGTGTCCCCTGTCCCGCTACCAAGCAACAACCTCCTGAGGGTTGCATTTCAAATGCGACCCTTGACGCCCGACCAGTGAAAGCTGCGCGGGGATTTTTTGCGAATCGTATGGGCAAAGTGCCGGAAAGTGCCGGGAGGGGCCGTAGCCGACGAGGCGTCCTGACGGGATAGCGCAGCGTACCAGCGCGGTCAGGTGCGGCGCCAGCGCCAGCAAAATGGCGGCGATTGCCTGTTGTTCCGGGTTCAACGCGCGCCTAGCTAGCTGGGCGAATAAGTCGCCGAAAAGTACGGGCCAATACGGTAAGGCGTCGACCGCCGCCTTGCCTAAGCCGGACGAACTCGCCTCTGTTTCGCGTCGGGATGGCGCCCGAATTGGCGACAGTGGCATGCGCGAGGTGGACAAAGTGCCGGAAAGCGTCCACAGCCTAAGGACGCACGGCAGCCCTAGAATAGCTAGAATTTCGCCTCTAGGCGGCAAGTCCAGCCCGCATTTAGTTCTGAAGGAGAATCGTGGCTTGATAGCCAAATGCATCATTTTGTAACAATTGAGTTGGTGCGCTTTTCTATATGCTGATGTATTATCATAGTCAATATGGCCCGGCCCTCTGCGCAAGCACGGTCGGGTTTTCTCATTTAAGGGGGCGAAAATTTCGCTAGTTCCGTTCGAGAAGCCCCATCTTAGCTATGCCGCTCAGTTAGCGCTGCTTAAGCAGCGCGGTTTGGTGGTACGTGACGATCAGCAGGCCCTTTGGTACTTAGAAACAGCGGGCTACTATCGTCTCAGCGGCTATTTCTATCCTTTTCGCTGCCTACCCGAACCATTGGTCGTGAACGGCAAGGCTCAACGCCAACCACGTCTATCAGAGTTCATTGCGCAGTCATCATTCGATGCAGTTGCGTCACTCTATCGATTCGACAACGAGCTTCGACTCTTGGCGTTAAGTGCCATCGAAAAGCTTGAGATTGCGATTCGGGCCAAGATCGCGCACTATCTTGCGGAAAAGGACCCAAGCGCGCATCTGAACGCTGAGTTGATGCACGTCAAGTTTAGGGCGGCCATATTGGATGATGTTGGCAATGCAACGCCTTCAAATTATGAGGTTTGGCTTCAACAACACTCCAAGTTAATCACTCGGTCCAAGGAAGACTTCGTTAAGCATTTTCGCGATAAATATGAGCCCCCGATTCCGATTTGGGTATCAATTGAAGTTTGGGACTTTGGTTTGCTTTCGCATTTCTTCAATGGGTTGAATGACATTGACAAAGCAGCTATTGCAAGTTTTTTTGGCTTGTCACGCTTCGTGCTCCTCGCGAGTTGGCTACGGTCGATTAGCCATCTGCGCAATATTTGTGCGCACCACAGTAGGCTCTGGAATAGGGCTTTGATCGACAACCCTAAGCCACCAGGACGCAACGAGATTCCCCTCCTTGAGCACTTGATGGGGGACCCGCATGACAGAACACATGTTTACGGGACCCTTGCAATCATGCAATTTTTGCTTGTTAAAACTGGCTTCGGAAATGCCTGGGCGGACAAACTTAAGTCACTTGTCGGAACCTTTCCAGTTTTGAGTCCAGCAGCTACATTGCACGCCATGGGCTTCCCAGAGCACTGGGACAAACTTGCAATATGGAATTTACCCAAGGAATAGCAATGTTCCGACATCTCGTGCGTGATTCAGATTCATTGCGCACTTCGGCCGCTGGGTTACATAGTGGTTACATCATCCGTAGATAGTTATGCCTATGAAAAAAGGGTTACACGCCGAAGCCTGTAACCCTTTGATTTTCCTACTAAATTCTGGTGCCGACTGCCGGTTTCGAACTGGCCACCTGATGATTACAAATCAACTGCTCTACCAAATGAGCTAAGTCGGCGAAACTTTTACAGCCGCGATTATACGCTTATTTGATGCGCGTGAGCGTCGGACGGCCACCTTTTTTAGGCGGATCGTTGTTGTCGTCCGGACCCGGCGCGCTGGCCGGCACGCCCGTCGGCGCACTGTCCGATGCCGTCACCGGCACGCTCGACAGTCCCACCGGCGCTGGCTTGGACGGCGACGGCACGCTCGACAGTGGGCTGTCGGTCGGCTGCCCGGCGCCGTTCTCGGACGCCGTGCTGGTCACTTCGAACGCCATCCCCTGGCCGTTCTCGTTGCCGTAGATCGCCAGCACATTTTGCACCGGTACGTAAATCTCGCGCGAGACGCCGCCGAAGCGGGCGTGGAACTGGATCGCTTCATTGTCCATCTTCAAGCCCGAAGTGGCGCCGAAGCTGATGTTGAGCACGATTTCGCCTTTTTTGACGAATTCCATCGGCACCGTCGTGGCGGCGTCGACCTTGACGGCGAGGTAGGGCGTGAACCCGTTGTCGGTGCACCACTCGTAAATAGCGCGCAGCAGGTAGGGCTTGGTTGAGATCTCGGACATGTTCTGTAATGGTGTGGTGCGACGCGTACACGCCAGTCTACTGCGATTCGCCCGCGCGCGGGCCAACTGGCGTGTAAGGAAAGTTGCAGCTGGCGCCAGGGGCGATCAGCGGCGCATGACTTTCTCGGATGGGGTCAGCGCTTCGATGTAGGCCGGACGCGAGAAAATGCGCTCGGCGTACTTCATCAGCGGTGCAGCCGTCTTCGACAGTTCGATGCCGTAGTGATCCAGGCGCCACAGCAGCGGGGCGACGGCCACGTCGAGCATCGAGAATTCGTCGCCGAGCATGTACTTGTTCTTCAGGAACAGCGGCGCGAGCGTGGTCAGGCGGTCGCGGATTTCGGCGCGCGCCTTGTCGTGGCTCTTGTCGTTGGCCTTGGCGCGCTCGCTCTCGAGCACGTGCACATGGACGAACAATTCTTTTTCGAAGTTGAACAGCATCAGGCGCGCACGCGCGCGCATCAGCGGATCGGCCGGCATCAGTTGCGGATGCGGGAAGCGCTCGTCGATGTATTCGTTGATGATGTTCGATTCGTACAGGATCAGTTCGCGCTCGACCAGGATCGGCACCTGGCCGTACGGATTCATCGTCGAGATGTCTTCTGGCTTGTTAAACAGGTCCACATCGCGCACTTCGAAGTCCATGCCTTTTTCGAACAGGACCAGGCGGCAGCGTTGGGAGAACGGGCACGTGGTGCCGGAGTAGAGAACCATCATTTTTATAGTTCCTTAGAAACAAAGGGGGTGAAACGACGAGCGGATCACCCCGAAATGTGCCCGCTGAATGACTCAGCGGGCAATGAATGAAGCGTGCAGCCTGCTTACTTGACTTCTTTCCAGAACGATGCGCTCAGGCGCCATGCGAACAGGGCGAAGATCGACATCAGGAACAAGACCCACACACCCAGGCTCTTACGGGTGGCGGCGGCCGGCTCGGCCATCCACTCGAGGTAGGCCACCAGGTCGGCCGTCGCTTCGTCGAACTGGAGCGGGGTCATGGTGCCGGGTGTCACTTGCGTAAAGCCAGCGAACTTGTGCACGGTTTTGTTTGCATCATGCGGATCTTTGACCTCATCCATCTTGACGGTACGCACACCCTGCTGTTGCCACATGACGTGCGGCATGGCGACGTTCTCGACCAGCAGATTGTTCCATCCGGTCGGACGGGTATCGTCCTTGTAGAAGGTGCGCAGATAGGTGTACAGATAGTCGGGGCCGCTGCCGGCCGAGGAAGCCTTGGCGCGCGCGATCACCGACAGGTCGGGCGGTACCACGCCGAACCATTCCTTGGCGTCGGCCGGGCGCAGCGCGGTGGTCATCAGCGCGCCGACTTTTTCACCGGTAAACAGCAGGTTTTCCTTGATTTGCTCTTCCGTCAGACCCAGGTCTTTCAGGCGGTTGTAGCGCATCGAGGAAGCCGAGTGGCAGTTCAGGCAATGGTTGACGAACAGCTTCGCACCGTTTTGCAGCGAGGAGAGGGTCGGACGCGCCGGCGCCTTGTTGTACGGATGGGTGCCACCGCTGGCCAACGCCAGGCCCGGCAGCAATGCCAGGATACCGATCAGTTTTTTCGGAAAATTCATGTAATGTCCTTTTGCTGTGATGTCGTCGATTAGTGCGGATGGAACGTCACACGTTTCGGCACGGGCTTGAAGGTGCCCATCGAGCTCCACCAAGGCATCAACATGAAGAAACCGAAGTACAACAGCGTGCACACCTGCGAGGCGGCCGTGAAGAAGGCGGTCGGCAGCTGGGTGCCGAGGTAGCCGAGGATCACGAACGACAGGCCGAACACCATGTAGACATACTTGTGCCAGTCGGGACGGTAGCGGATCGACTTGACCGGCGACTGGTCCAGCCACGGCAGGGCGGCGATGATCATCACCGACGAACCGAACAGCACCACGCCCCAGAATTTCGCGTCCAGCACCTGCGGCAGCATGCCGATGATGACCAGCAGCGCGAAAGCGGCGATGCCGGCCTTGACGATGAACGGCAGGCGCGTCTTGACCCAGATGAAGGCCACGTACAGGGCGATCGCCCCCATCAGCACATACATGAAGTCGGCCGTGGTGGCGCGCAGCACCGAGTAGAACGGCGTGAAGTACCAGGTCGGGGCGATGTGCGCCGGGGTCTTGAGCGAATCGGCCGGGATGAAGTTGTTGTACTCCAGGAAGTAGCCGCCCATTTCCGGGGCAAAGAACACCACCGCGCTGAAGATCAGCAGGAACACCGACACGCCGAACAGGTCGTGCGCCGAGTAGTAAGGATGGGACGGGATCGAATCGAGCGGATGGCCGTCCGGACCCAGGGTTTCCTTGACTTCGATACCGTCAGGATTGTTCGAACCGACTTCGTGCAGCGCGATCAGGTGGGCAGCAACCAGGCCCAGCAGAACCAGCGGAATCGCGATCACGTGGAAGGCGAAGAAGCGGTTCAGGGTGGCGTCGGAGACAACGTAGTCGCCACGGATCCACAGCGACAGGTCAGGGCCGATGAAAGGAATCGCACCGAACAGGTTGACGATCACCTGGGCGCCCCAGTACGACATCTGGCCCCATGGCAGCAGGTAGCCGAAGAAGGCTTCGGCCATCAGGCACAGGAAGATCGCAAAGCCGAACAGCCAGATCAGTTCGCGCGGTTTGCGGTAAGAACCGTACAGAAGGCCGCGCGTCATGTGCAGATAGACGATGATGAAGAAAGCCGAGGCGCCGGTCGAGTGCATGTAACGCACCAGCCAGCCCCACGGTACTTCGCGCATGATGTATTCGACCGAACCGAAGGCCAGGTTGGCGTCCGGCTTGTAGTGCATGGTCAGGAAGATGCCGGTGACGATCTGCAATACCAGCACCAGCATCGCGAGCGAGCCGAAGATGTACCAGAAATTGAAGTTTTTCGGGGCGTAGTACTGGCCCCACTGGTCGTTCCACAGCTTGGTCAGGGGAAAGCGGTCATCCACCCAGCCCAGCGCCTTGTCGGCCACCGGCGCATTCGCGGGGAACTTGGTTTCTTTAAAAGCGGCCATGGTTATGCCTCGCCTTTCTCGTCTTTACCGATGATCAACTTATCGCCCACGAACATATGGCGCGGCACTTCGAGGTTGTCCGGCGCCGGCTTGTTCTTGAACACGCGACCGGCCAGGTCGAAGGTCGAACCGTGGCAAGGGCACAGGAAGCCGCCGTGCCAGTCGTCCGGCAGGTTCGGCTGGGCGCCTTCGGTGAACTTCGAGGTTGGCGAGCAGCCCAGGTGCGAGCAGATGCCGACCGCGACCAGCAGCTCGGGCTTGATCGAACGGTGTTCATTGCGTGCGTACTCGGGCGTGAGCGCGTCGGGCGTGCGCTCCGACTTCGGATCGGCGACCGCGCCGTCGGTCTTCTTCAGCGAAGCGACCATTTCCGGCGAACGCTTGAGAATCCACACGGGCTTGCCGCGCCATTCCACGGTTTTCATTTCGCCGACCACCATGCCGGCAATATCTACTTCTACCGGCGCGCCAGCGGCTTTTGCCTTCTCCGACGGCTGGAATGTGCTTACCAAGGCTCCCGCCGTGGCCAAACCGACAACACCGCCCGCCGCGCACGTAGCGGCGAGCATGACGCGTCGGCCCGGATCGACCTGCTTTTCGTTACTCATACCAACCCCAATCAGTCAAAATGCGAAATCTTAAAAAGCTACTTAGAGCTTCTAGCAACCTTAAATTATAAGGGAATAGGGGGGCGAGTTAAAGAAAAAATGTTGCTCGTGCGCCTGTCAAGAGCGAATCATCGCCAATTTGAAACGAATCAGACGTCCGTTGCGCGCATTTCGCGCCAGTCAGCCCTGTTTGCAGGACGATCGCGCCTGGCCGGGAACCGGTGACACGGTTTGGTTTCTAATAGCGGTAAGGTATGATCCGGATAACTGTTTCACAATCTTTGGGGGCAATAATGACGATGATGGGCGAGTTCCGGCAATTCGCAATGAAGGGCAATGTGGTCGACCTCGCGGTCGGCGTGATCATTGGTGGTGCTTTCGGCAAGATTGTCGATTCATTAGTGCAGGACATCATCATGCCGCCCATCGGCCGCCTGTTCGGCGGGCTCGATTTTGCCAATTATTATTTGCCCTTGAACAACCAGGCCATGAACCTGCCCCTGGTCGAAGCCAAGAAAGCCGGCGCGGTGCTCGCCTACGGTAACTTCCTGACCATCCTGCTCAATTTCATCATTCTCGCCTTCATCATCTTCCAGATGATCCGCCTGATGAACAAGCTGCGCCGCGCCGAGGAACCGCCGGCGGTGGCGGCCTCCCCGACCCCCGAAGACGTGCTGTTGCTGCGCGAGATACGCGATTCGCTGAAAAAATAGACGGGAGGGCGCGATGCGGCGCTTGTGGTTGTTGTTTGCCCAGGTGGTCACGATGGCACTGGCGCTGTACCTGGTGGCCGCAGCCGTGCGCCCGGACTGGCTGGCGTGGCCGGCGCGCCGGCTTGAACCGGCCAAGGTCGCCGGCAACGTGCCGCTGCTGCAGGCGCCGGGCGCGGTCCCGGCCGCGGGCAGCTACCGTGAGGCGGCCGCGCGCGCCATGCCGGCCGTGGTCAACATCCTCACCAGCAAGGATCGCGGGCGCGAGCATCCGCTGCTGAAAGACCCGTTCTTCCGCCGCTTTTTCGGCGACCGCCTGCCGCCCGAGGAGCAACAGGCCAGCCTGGGCTCCGGCGTGATCGTCAGCCCGGACGGGATCATCCTCACCAACAACCATGTCATCGAAGGCGCCGACCAGATCCAGGTGGTGCTGGCGGACGGGCGCAAGGCGCCGGCGCGCCTGGTCGGCAGCGACCCGGAGACCGACCTGGCGGTGATCCGCATTGATGTGCGCAAGCTGCCCGCGATCGTGCTCGGCAACGATGCGGCGGTGCGCGTGGGCGACGTGGTGCTGGCCATCGGCAACCCGTTCGGGGTCGGCCAGACGGTTACCCTGGGCATCGTGTCCGCACTCGGGCGCAACAACCTGCACATCAACCAGTTCGAAAACTTCATCCAGACCGACGCCGCAATCAACTTCGGCAACTCGGGCGGGGCCCTGGTCGATACCAACGGCCACCTGCTCGGCATCAATTCGGCCATCTATTCGCAAAGCGGCGGCTCGGTCGGGATCGGCTTCGCGATTCCCGTCACCACCGCCAAAACGGTGCTCGACGCCATCCTGCGCGACGGCGCCGTGGTGCGCGGCTGGATCGGCATCGAAACCCAGGACATCACGCCCGAGCTGGCGGACAGCTTCGGGCTCGAGCGGCAAAGCGGCACCATCATCGCCGGCGTGGTGCGCAACGGCCCGGCCGACCGCGCCGGGCTGCGTCCGGGCGACATCGTGCTGGCCGTCGACGGCAAGGACGCCGGCAGCACCAACGACACGCTGAACCTGATCGCGCAGCTGGCGCCGGGCGGCAAGGCTACAATGACCGTGATGCGCAAGAACCGCCCGGCAACGGTCGACGTCACCGTCGGCAAGCGCCCGCGTCCGCAGTAGCCATCCCGCTGTAGTTTTCCTTGTCTTACCTTTTCTTCCGGACCCACAATGCATTTGCGCGACCTGACGCAGTTTCTGAACGAATTAAGCGAAAATAACAACCGTCCCTGGTTCATCATGAACAAACCGCGCTACGATATCTTGCGCGAAGAATTCCTGGCCGTCGTGACCGAACTGATCCGCGAACTGAGCAAGTTCGATAAGCAGGTGGCGGCCTGCAATCCCAAGAAAGCGATGTTCCGCATCAACCGCGACATCCGCTTTGCCAACGACAAGCGCCCGTACAAGACGCGCTTCTCGGCCGGCATCACGCCCAAGGACCTGCGCCGGCCGAGTGCCGGTGGCGGCTCCACCTATTATTTTCAGATCGAAGGCAAGGGCACATTGCAGTTCGGGGTCGGCGAATACCTGCCGCCGGCGCCGCGCCTGAAGGCAATTCGTGAACACATTGTCAACGACGCGACAGGATTTGCCAAAGTGCTGAAGAATAAACAACTGCGCGCCACCTACGGCGACCTGCTGGACGAAGACAAGCTGCAGCGTCCGCCCAAAGGCTTCGATCCGCAGCATGTGCATATCGAGTATTTGAAGCTGAAAAGCTTTTTCGTCTGGACCGAGATCGACCTGAAGATCAATCAACCGGACCAGCTGGTGCCCGACCTGGCGCGCGGATTCAAAGATGCCTTCGCGCTGGTGACGTGGTTGCGCAGCGTGGAGATGAGCAACACGGAAGAATAAAGGGAAACATCATGGCCTTGCAACATGCCGCCTCGGGCGAGCTGATTCCACTTCAACGCGGCGACGACGACATCGCCCATTTCACCTCGGTGGCGCTGGCCAAGACCGGGAACATGGAGCTGATCCGGTTGGTGCTGCCCAAGGACCGGGACATGCCGGTGCACAAGGTCGATGGCGAAATCACCTTGCTGTGCTTACAGGGCGAGATCGTGTGCGATGCGCACGGCAAGAGCGTCGTGTTGCGTCCGGGCGAGATGCTGTACCTGCTCGGCGGCGTGCCGCATGGCTTGCACGCGAACGACGATGCGGTGGCGCTGTTGACCATCCTGCTCACGTCCTGAAGCCTTGACCGTGGCAATGAACAGGTTAAGATGATACTGAGCACATTCCTCCGGAGAGTCCCGTGGACCGCCACCGTTTTTTGATACTCGCACTGGCCTTGAGCCTACTGGGTCCAGGGGCCGCTGCCGCTGCCGAGACCAGGGAAATGCACGTTTCCACCCTGGTCGGCAAGGATCCGTCCGCCAACATCGCCGAACTGGTCATGGCCGAAGCCTATCGCCGCATCGGCCGGGTACTGGTGGTGCACAAGCTGCCGGGCGAACGCACCCTGATGATGGCCAACGAAGGCAGGATGGATGGCGAGCTGTACCGAAAGGTCGGCATGGAGCGGGAATATCCGAACCTGATGATCGTTCCCGTGCCCTTGCTGACCTATGAGATCGTCATCTTCACGCGCGGGACCGAGTTCGTCGTCAACGGCTGGGAAAGCCTGCGACCGTTCTCGATCGGCTATGTCCGCGGCATCAAGATCGTCAAGGAAAATACGGTGGGCATGAAGACCGAAGCGGTGCCTACCATGGAACAAGCGTTCCAGAAGCTGAGCATGGGACGCACCGATATCGTGGTCGGCAACCGCTTGTCGGGACTGGCCGCCGCCGAGACCCTCAGTATCGACGATGTGCGCGCGCTCTCGCCCGCACTGGCCTCGTTTCCGGTGTACCACTACGTGAACAAGAAGCACGCCGCGCTGGTGCCAGCACTGGCGGCGGCCCTGCAGGCGATGAAGGCGGACAAGACCATCGACAAACTGCAGAAACAGGGCGCGCGCGGCGCGATGCCCTGATATTCGGCGGCCCGGGCTGCGCCGCGCCCGGCCACAAGCAGCGGCGACGTCCCGCTCGCCTGACCCTTCAGCTCAATTCATCGCGCGGATCGCGCGCCAGCAATTGCGCCAGCATCGCCTGGGGCGTGTCGCCATCGAACAGCACGCCGGCCACCGCATTGGTGATCGGCATGTCCACTCCCAGCGTGCGCGCCAGCGCGCGTACCGCTTTCGCGCATGGCACGCCTTCGGCCACATGCCCGAGCTCGGCCACGATGGTGTCGAGCGCCTTGCCTTGCGCCAGGCCCAGGCCCACGCGGCGGTTGCGCGACAGGTCGCCGGTGCAGGTCAGGATCAGGTCGCCCATTCCGGTCAATCCCATGAAGGTGGCCGGAATGCCGCCCAGCGCCGTGCCCAGCCGCGTAATCTCGGCCAGCCCGCGCGTGATCAAGGCCGCGCGCGCATTCAAGCCCAGCCCCAGTCCGTCGGCCACGCCGGTGGCGATCGCCAGCACATTCTTGACCGCGCCGCCCACTTCCACGCCGACCAGGTCGTCGCAGGCATACACGCGGATAGGGCCGCCATGCACCGTGGACACCACCCGCTCGCGCAGCATGTCCGAGCGCGACGCCACGGTCAGCGCACACGGCAAGCCGCGCGCGACTTCCTGCGCGAACGACGGTCCCGACAGCGCGGCGCCGGCCACCCCGGCGCCCAGCACCTGCTGCACCACCTGGTGCGGCAACAGGCCGGTATCGCCCTCGAAGCCCTTGCAAAGCCAGACGATATGCGACATTGCGTGGGCTTGCAGTTGCAGCAAGAGCGGGCGCAGCCCGGCCACCGGGCAGGCCGCGATCAGCAGCGGCGCCTCGTCCTCGGGCGTGCCGAGCACGTGCGCCAGGGCGGCGTCAAAATCCGCCGTGACCCGCAAGCCGGGCGCAAACGCGCAGCCGGGCAGGTAGGCGCGGTTCTCGCGCGCTAGCGCCATGGCGTCCATGGCGCCGCCATTGCGGCCCCACATCAGCACATCATGGCGCGCCGCCAGGGCAATCGCCACGGCGGTGCCCCAGGCCCCGGCGCCCAACACGGTAATCTTGCGGGGTGAAACCTTGTGCGTGCTGGTCGACATGGGGCTCAGATGCCCCACACGTCGGCGGCGCGCATATAGCCGGTGATGCCGTCACGATGACGGACTTTAACCCAGCTTGACGCCGGCGCATCGACCAGCTCCAGCAGCACGCCCTTGTCGGCGGTCATCACCGGATTGGCGTCGGCGTCGGCCGCGCTGCGCACTTTGGCGTTGGCGCTGCGCACCACCAGGGTGCGGCGCGGGCTGAGCGATTTGGCTTCGGCCCAGGCCAGGTCGCCGCTGATGTCGCGCAGCTTGACCCATTCGCCATAGGTGAGCACGACTTCGACCGGCATGCCGCGCGGCGCGATGAACAGCCGGGTGCCTTTGAGCGAGGGCGCGTCATACAGGATCAGGCTGGCCGCGCCGACGCTCTTGAATTCGAGCGCGTGCGCCGAGGCCGAGGCCAGCACGAATGCGGCACTGAGGAGAAAACGGGGAATTGTCATTGCGTGGCCTTCGCCGTGAGAGTGCAGGGTGGCGGCCGCGGCGACGGAGATCCGTGCCCGGACAGGACCCGCGCGCAACTGCTGCGCGCGGGCGGCCCGGCCCACCCTGCGGCTTGCTTAGTGTGCTGCGGTGTCCGCTGGGGCAGCGGCAGCTGCATCAGCCAGCGCCTGACGACGCTGCTGGTAGAACACTTCGAAATTGATCTCTGCCAGATGCACAGGCGGGAAGCCGGCACGGGTGATCACGTCGGCGATATTGCCGCGCAGGTAAGGGTAAACGATGTTCGGGCAGCCGATTCCCAGCAGGGGATCCATCTGGTCCGCAGGAATGTTGCGCGCTTCGAAGATACCAGCTTGCTTGCCTTCAACCAGGAACGCAACCTTGTCCTTGACCTTGGCGGTCACGGTGATGGTGACGGTCGACTCGTAGATGCCGTCGGCGATGGCTTCGGCGCCAACGTCGAGCGACACTTCGATCGACGGCGCTTCTTGCTCAAGGAAGATGGCTGGGGAATTCGGCTGTTCCAGCGACATGTCTTTCAGGTAGACGCGTTGGATTTGGAATACGGGTTGCAGATTTTCGTCAGACATGGAACGCTTTCGTTGAGAAATTAACAGAACGGCGACACGCCGTTCCCTCTGTGCTTGGACTTCAAACGCGACGGCAATTGTAGCAAAATCATACGACTTGAAATAGTTTTGCGCAATCGATTAGCGGTAACCTGGGACTATATGCCGATCAAAGCCCTTTTAACAAGGGATCGAGGCGTCCTTGTTGATCGAGCGCATACAAGTCATCGAAACCGCCGACATGCGTCTCGCCCACGTAAATCTGGGGCACGGTGCGGCGTCCGGTCTTGTTCATCATGACCGTTTTTTGTTCCGGGTCGAGGTCGACGCGGATTTTCTCGATGTCGGTCACGCCCTTCGCTTCGAGCAGGCGCTCGGCGCGCACGCAGTACGGGCAGGAGGCGGTATGGTAGAGCACTACATGGGCTGTCATGGTGTTTCCTTTCTCACTTTGCAATCGGCAAGCCAGCGGCTTGCCATGCGGTCTGGCCACCATCGAGGCTGAACACGTCGGTAAAACCGGCGCCTTCGAGGATCTTGATGGCCTTGTCGGCGCGTGCGCCGGTCTGGCACACGACGATCACGGTTTTGCTTTTCGCCTTGTCGAGCTCGGCGATGCGGGACGACAAGTCTGCCAGCGGAATGTTTTTCGCGTCGCGCAAATGCCCGTTTGCAAATTCTTCAGCCGTGCGCACGTCCACCAGCACGGTCTTGCCGCGGTTGATGAGCTGGGTCACCTGCAGCGAAGAAGCACGTTTGCCGCGTGGTTGCAGCGCCGGCCAGAGCAGGGCACCGCCCGACAGCACGACGATGCTGACGATAAAAATATGGTCAATAATGAATTTCACGGGGTTCCAATGGTTTAGGACAATCCCCGCATTATAAAATAGAAGCCGGATCTGCTATAACTTACCCTTTGCCGCATCCGTAACAGGCTGTGGCGCTCACCATTTTCGCATCGCACCCCTTTTCCTCACTCTTCTGAAAAACTTGCTTATGTACAAAATTGTCTTCATGCGCCACGGCGAATCCACCTGGAACCTCGAGAACCGCTTCACCGGCTGGACCGACGTCGACCTGACCGAAAAAGGCGTGCGCGAAGCGCGCAGCGCCGGCCAGGTGCTCAAAGAAGCCGGCTTCACCTTCGACGTCGCCTACACCTCGGTGCTCAAGCGCGCCATCCGCACCCTGTGGCTGGCGCTCGACGACATGGACATGATGTGGCTGCCGATCAAGAACGACTGGCGCCTCAACGAGCGCCACTACGGCGCCCTGCAGGGCCTGGACAAGGGCGAAACCGCCGCCAAATACGGCGACGCCCAGGTGCTGGTCTGGCGCCGCAGCTACGACACGCCGCCGCCGGCCCTGGAAGCGTCCGACGAGCGCACCTCGTTCAACGATCCGCGCTACGCCGGCGTGCCGAAAGACAGCATTCCCCTGACCGAATGCCTGAAAGACACCGTGGCGCGCGTGATGCCGGTGTGGGATGAAGAAATCGCCCCGGCCATCCGCGCCGGCAAGAAAATCCTGATCTCGGCTCACGGCAACAGCTTGCGCGCCCTGATCAAAATGCTCGACGGCATCAGCGACGAAGACATCGTCGGCCTCAACATCCCCAACGGCCAGCCGCTGGTGTACGAGCTCGACGCCGACCTGAAACCGATCCGTCACTACTACCTGGGCGACCAGGACGCCATCGCCGCCGCCGTCGCGGCGGTCGCCAATCAAGGGAAGGCCAAGTAAGTTTTGTCTTTTAAGTTCAAGCAGTTAGCGGCCGGGGCGCTATGCGCGCTCGTGGCCGTCGCCACATGCGGCGCGGCCCCGGCGTCCGCGCCGGCTACCGCGTCGGCTCCCCGCCAGACCGAACGCAGCAAGCAGAAAGCGCTGGCGGAGAAGACGCGCGCCGGCATCCAGCAAAAGCTGGCCGAGCTCAAGCGCGAAGTCAGCAAGACCGAAAGCGAGCGCGAGGATGCGGCCGACACCCTGGCCGAGTCCGAGGAAGCCATTTCCGACGCCAACCGCGTGCTGCGCGAGCTCGCCAACGAGCAGAGCGACACCAACGCCAGCGTGGCCGTCCTGGCCGCCTCGCAAGAGCAACTGGGCGCCACCATCGTCAGCCAGAAACAGCAACTGGCGCGCCTCTTGCGCGAGCAATACGTTGCCGGCAACGAAGACCGGATCAAGCTGCTGCTCTCGGGCGACAATCCGAACCGCATCAACCGCGACTTGCAACTGATGGCGTATGTGTCGAAAGCCCAGGCCAGGCTGCTCGGCTCCTTGCACGGCAACCTGGCCGCCGTCGCCAGCAACCGCGACAAGGCCGAAAACGCGCGCGAGGAACTCGATGAAATCGCCCGCGAAGAGCGCGAGCAGAAAGCCGTGCTGGTCAAGGAAAAGGCGCGTCGCGCCGCCTTGCTCGGCTCCCTGTCGGAACGGCTCTCCGAGCAGCGCAAGGAAATCGGCGGCCTCGAGCGCGACGAACAACGCATGGCCGGGCTGGTCGACAAGCTCTCCAAGCTGATCAAGGAACAAGCCGAAGCGGCGGCTGCCGAGCAACGGCGCCAGGAAGCGCTGGCCGCCGCGCGCGCCAAGGCCGCCGAGCAGGCGCGCCTGCTGGCGGAGGCCAAAAAAGCCGAGCGCCGTGCCGAACGCGAGCGCGAACGGGAACGCGAACGCGAACGCCTGGCGCGCGAAGCGGCCAAAAAGCCGCCCAAGACCGATCCGCGCACCGGCGCCAAAACCCCGGTCCCGGTCCCCGTTCCGGTGCCGATGGACCCGATCGACGACGATGAAGCACCCGTGCTCGCGCAAGTGCCGGAGAAAGCGCAAGCGGCGCCGCCGCGCAAACCCGATATCGCACTGGCCCCGGCCATGCTGGACGGCGCCTTTGCCAGCCTGCGCGGCAAGCTGCGCGCGCCGGTGTCCGGCAAGCTGGCGGCCCGCTTCGGCGCCAAGCGCGGCAGCGGACCGAGCTGGAAAGGCATGTTCATCAAGGCCGCCGAAGGCAGCGAAGTGCGCGCCGTGGCCGGCGGGCGGGTGGTGTTCGCGCGCTGGATGCGCGGCTTCGGCAACCTGATCCTGGTCGACCATGGCAGCGAATACCTCTCGATCTACGGCAACAACCAGGCCCTGCTCAAACGCGAGGGCGACGCCGTCAAAGGCGGCGACCCGATCGCCAGCGCGGGAAACACCGGCGGCAACGAGGAATCGGGGCTATACTTTGAAATCAGGCACAAGGGTGCGGCAGTCGATCCGGCGGGCTGGGTGAATTTCTGACGGTATTACTATAGGTAGAAGAATGAAAGTCAAAAGTATCGGCCTGATCGGCATGGGCATGGTGGCCGGCGTGGCTGCGTCCTTCCAGTTTTCGGCCATGGCGCAAAAGCCCGGCAGCGCGCCCCTGCCGCTCGACGAGCTGCGCCAGCTCACCGATGTGTTCGGCCTGATCAAGTCCGACTACGTCGAGCCGGTCGAAGACCGCAAGCTGCTGTCCGAAGCGATCACCGGCATGGTGGCCTCGCTCGACCCGCACTCGGTCTACCTCGACAAAAAAGCGCTGCGCGAAATGCAGGAAAGCATGCAGGGCCGCTTCGTGGGCCTGGGTATCGAAGTGGCCATGGAAGAGGGCTACGTCAAGATCGTGACCCCGATCGAAGATTCGCCGGCGTTTCGCGCCGGGATCAAGGCGGGCGACCTGATCACCCGCATCGACAGCACCCCGATCAAGGGCATGTCGCTGGACGAAGCGATCAAGAAAATGCGCGGCGAGCCGAAAAGCCGTGTGGTGCTGACGATTGCGCGCAAGGGCGACGACATGCCGTGGATCGTGCCGCTGACGCGCGAAGAAATCCGCGTGCAAAGCGTCAAGGCCAAGATGGTCGAGCCGGGCTACGGCTGGCTGCGCATCAGCCAGTTCCAGGAACAGACCGTGGACGACATGGTGAAAAAGGTCAATGCGCTGTACGCCCAGGACCCCAAGCTCAAGGGCCTGGTGCTGGACCTGCGCAACGATCCGGGCGGCTTGCTGCCGGGCGCGATCGGCGTGTCGGCCGCGTTCCTGCCGCATGACAAGCCGATCGTCTCGACCGCCGGCCAGCGGCGCGACTCGAACGAAGTGTTCTACGGCCGGCGCGAATTCTACGCCGCCAGGAATGGCGCCGATCCGCTCGCCAAGCTGCCGGCCGCGCTGAAAAACGTGCCGGTGATCGTACTGGTCAACACCGGCTCGGCCTCGGCCTCCGAAATCGTCGCCGGCGCCTTGCAGGATTACAAGCGCGCCATCATCATGGGCACCCAGACCTTCGGCAAGGGCTCGGTGCAAACCTTGCGCCCGCTCACCAAGGACACCGCCGTCAAGCTCACCACCGCGCGCTACTTCACCCCGAACGGGCGCTCGATCCAGGCCAAGGGCATCGTGCCCGACGTGATGGTCGACGAAACCGCCGAGGGCGACGGCTTGAACAGCCTGCGCGTGCGCGAAGCCGACCTGGAGAAGCACCTGTCCGACGGCAGCGGCAAGGACAGCGTCGATGCGGGCCGCGCGCGCCGCGACGAAGTCGAAGAAGACCAGCGCGCCCAGGCGCTCGCGCGCACCCGCAAGCCGCTCGAATTCGGCAGCAAGGACGACTTCCAGCTGGCCCAGGCCCTGAACCATTTCAAGGGCTTGCCGGTCAAACTCTCCAAGGTCGAGCCGATTCACGACAAGGAAGGCGAGAAGGCGAAGGAGAAGGCGGCGCCGGGTGTCAAAGTGCCGGCAACCGAGCTCAAGCCGCCCGAACTCAACAAAGGCGACAAGAAATAATGCAGCACGGTACGGCCAGCATCCGATGAACGACGACCAGCTGCTGCGCTACTCGCGCCATATCTTGCTCGACGAAATCGGCATCGAAGGCCAGCAGAGGGCGCTGGCGGCGAGCGCGCTCGTCATCGGCGCCGGCGGGCTCGGTTCGCCGGCGGCCTTGTACCTGGCCTCGGCCGGGATCGGGCGCATCGTACTGGTCGATGATGACGATGTCGACCTCACCAACCTGCAGCGCCAGATTTTGCATACCACCGGGCGGGTGGGGCAAGCCAAGGTCGACTCCGGGCGCACCGCGCTGCTGGCGATCAATCCCGATATCGATGTCGTGGCCTTGCGCGAGCGGGCCGATGACGCGCGCCTGGCCGAGCTGGTCGGGCAAGCGTCGGTGGTGCTCGATTGCAGCGACAACTTTGCCACGCGACACGCCGTCAATCGGGCCTGCGTGGCGCACAAGGTGCCGCTGGTGTCGGGCGCGGTGATCCGTTTTGACGGGCAGATCAGCGTGTTCGATGCGCGCCGCGACGATTCGCCGTGCTACAGCTGTTTGTTTCCCCAGGATCAGCACTTTGAAGACGTGGCGTGCAGCACCATGGGCGTGTTCGCGCCCTTGGTGGGCGTGGTCGGCGCGATGCAGGCGGCCGAGGCGCTGAAATTGGTCATGCAGGTCGGGCACTCGCTGGCAGGACGCCTGCTGCTGCTCGACGGGCGCGCCATGGAGTGGACCAGCATCGGCGTGGCGCGCAATGCGGGGTGCCCGGTGTGCGGGTCGACCTGACGAACGCCTCCATAACCCTTATTCTTCAGACCGTCGTTCCCGCGAAGGCGGGAACCCAAGTTGTTGAGCCGCCGAGGCTACAGCACGAAATTGGGTTCCCGCCTTCGCGGGAAAGACGGTTTTGAGGGTAGCGCTTAGTCATGCTGTGCCGCGGCTTCCGGCCCCCTTTTCACCCCTCTCCCTCCCCCAACATAGTCATTTGTGCATTTGTCTTTCTGACATTGCTCTAGACCGTACTTCGCCGTGCTATTCTTGCGACCCAGCACAATTCCCACCATCCCGCCCAGGAGATGCATCACATGAAACGTCCGCTCGTCCTTGCTGTCGCTGCCGCCCTGAGCTGGTCGGCCCACGCCGCCACCCAGACCATCCGTTACGAAATGCATGCCGAGAACGGCAAGCGCATCGGTGAACAGGTCGTCGAGCGCGACGACGATGGCCTTACCCGCGTACGTTTCATCTACAAGGACAACGGCCGCGGCCCCGAACTGACCGAACAATTCCGCCTCGGCGCCGACGGCACCATGATCGACTACACGGTCAAGGGCAACTCGACCTACGGCGCGGTGGTGGACGACCGCTTCGAACGCAAGGGCGACCAGGCCAGCTGGCAATCGACCTCCGAAAAAGGCGCCAAAGCGATCACCGGCCCGGCCCTGTATGTGCCCCTGAACGGCTCGGCCGAAATGGCCTCGATCGCGATCACCGCGCTGGCCGCCAGCCCGAGCGGCAGCCTGCCGCTACTGCCTTCCGGCACCCTGACCCAGCGCAAGCTCGACGAAGTGGACGTGTCCGCCAACGGCAAGACGCGCAAGGTGCAGCTGTTCGCCCAAACCGGCCTGGGCATGTCGCCGCAGTTCTACTGGGCTACCACCGACGCCAAACCGCGCCTGTTCGCCATGGTCATCCCCGGCTTTATGACCGCCGCCGAAGAAGGCTGGAACAGCGTCGGCAAGGTGCTGGCCGAACGCCAGAAACTGGCCGAGAGCAAAATGCTGAGCGACCTCGCCAGCGCTCTCCAGCACAAGCTGACCGGCTTGACGGTGGTCAAGAACACGCGCATCTTCGACAGCGAAAAAGCCACCGTCGGCGCGCCGTCCGACGTGTATGTGCTGCGCGGTCGCATCAGCGCCATCCTGCCGGCCGGCGCCCCGGTGCGCGGCGCCGTCAACGAAATCGACGCGGCCGGGCGCATCATGTTGCCCGGCCTGTTCGACATGCACGGCCACGTGGACCGCTGGGACGGTGGCCTGAACCTGGCCGCGGGCGTGACCACGGTGCGCGACATGGGCAACGATAACGCGCAATTGCAACAGATCCTCGACGAAATCGCCGACGGCCGCCTGCTCTCGCCGCAAGTGGTGCCGACCGGTTTCCTGGAAGGCGAGAGCCCGTTCTCGTCGAACGGCGGCTTCGTCGTCAAGGACTTGCCGGCCGCTAAAAACGCGATCGACTGGTATGCCGAACACGGCTATCCGCAGCTGAAGATCTACAACTCCTTTCCCAAGGCGATCCTGAAAGACACCGTGGCCTATGCCCACAGCCGCGGCATGCGCGTCTCCGGCCACATTCCGGTCGGCCTGCGCGCGCATGAAGCGTTAGATGCCGGCTACGATGAAATCCAGCACATCAACCAGGTCATGCTCAACTTCCTGGCCACGCCGGAGACCGAAACGCGCACCCTGGAACGCTTCATATTGCCATCCGAAAAAGTGGCCGGCCTGGACTTCGATTCGCCCAAGGTCAAGCAATTCATCGCGCGCCTGGCAGCCAAGCAGATCGTGATCGATCCGACCCTGGCCACGTTTGCCTTCCTCAAGCAGCGCGACGGCGACCTCAACGAGCCGTTCGTGGCCGTGGCCGAGCACATGCCGCCGGATGTCAAGCGCGGCTTTTATGTCGGCACCATGAAGATCGCCGACGAAGCGGCCCAGAAGCGCTACGAAAAATCCTACGCCAAGATGGTCGACTTCGTCGGCCGCCTGTACAAGGCGGGCGTGCCGATCGTGGCCGGCACCGATGAAATGGCCGGCTTCACCCTCCAGGCCGAACTCGAACTGCTGGTCAAGGCCGGTCTCACGCCAGCCCAGGCGATCCAGGTCGCCACCCTCAACGGCGCGCGCTACACCCGCACCCTGGCCGATCGTGGCACGGTCACGCAGGGCAAGCTGGCCGACCTGGTGCTGGTCGATGGCGATCCGACCAAACAGATCGGCGACATCCGCAAGGTGGCGGCGGTGATCACGCGCGGTTACGTGGTCTACCCGCATGAAGTCGACAAGGCACTCGGCATCGTGCCTTTCGTCAAGGATGCGCCGATGGTGAAAGCGCTCGCGCCGGTCTCGAGCAACCTGGCCGAGGGCGGCAATGATGGCGCCCTGCATCGCTTCACGGGCAGCAGTGCAAGGCATCACCACTAATCGTCGACAGCTTGCGCTCACCGGCGCTGTCGATTCGTCCATCATTGGAAAGCGCCACCGCACTGCCTTACAATTGACCAGTCGCCGCGCACATGCGATGGCGCTGCCGCGTGTGCCAGGGTAACTTGTATGACGTCCGGCAACGCAAGCTTACACGAGCGCAATTATGACGGTGGGATGACGCAAAAATGCCCGCAGTTGTATAGCGACGGCGGGCCTCATTGGCCTTATACTCCGACTTCATCGTAGAACTTATTACAGACTGACTATGAAACTAGCTGCAAAATTTTCTCTCCGCCAGCGCCGCGCGCGCGGCATTCGCGCCCCGGGCTTCACTCTTGTTGAAATCATGGTGGTGGTGGTCATCATCGGCATCCTCGGCGCGCTGGTCGTGCCAAAGCTGATGGGCCGCACCGTCGAGGCGCGCATCACCGCCGCCAAGAGCGATATCGCCAGCTTGAGCCAGGCGCTCAAGCTGTACAAGCTGGACAACCAGCGCTACCCGACCACCGAGCAAGGCTTGCAATCGCTGGTCGCCAAGCCGAGCAACGGCCCGAGCGCGAATGGCTGGAAGGCGGGCGGCTATCTCGACAAACTGCCGAACGATCCGTGGGGCCATCCGTACCAACTGCTCTCGCCCGGCGTGCAGGGCGAAATCGACGTGTTCTCGCTGGGCGCCGACGGCTTGCCGGGCGGTACCGGTGACGACGCCGATATCGGTTCCTGGGAACAGTAAGCCAGGCCGGCTCGCTTGAACGTGACAAAGGCAGTGCGCGGCGCCCGCGGCTTCACCCTGATCGAGGTGATGGTGGTGCTGGTCATCATGGGCATCGTGCTGGGCATGGTGTCGATCAATGCCATGCCGAGCCCGCGCCAGAACCTGGAGAACGAGGCGCGCCGCCTGGCCTTGCTGCTGCAACTGGCGCGCGACGAAGCCATCGTGCGCAACCGCCTGGTGGCCTTCGAAGCCGACACCGAACGCTATCGCTTCCTGGTGCGTAACGAATCGATCTGGGAGCCGGTCACGCGCGACGACCTGCTGCGCGAGCGGCCCTTCAAGAGCGCGCCGGTACAGGTGTTGCTCGACCCGCCGGTGTCGGTCGGCGGCGGCCCGGTGCGCATCACCTTCGGGCGTGAGCCGGTCGACAAGCCGTTCGTGCTGACCCTGGCGAGCGGCGACGACCGGGTCGCCATCCGGGCCGACGGTATCGGCCACTTTGTCGTTGAGTAACTTTGTCGTTGATCAAACCAGCCGAAAGAATGATGCGCGCTCCTGAACGTTGTCCATCCTCCCGCCAGTCCGGCTTCACCCTGCTCGAAGTGCTGGTGGCGCTCGTCATCATCGGCACCGCGCTGGGCGCCTCGCTGCGCGCGGTGGGCAGCCTCACGTCCAACAGCGCCGGCTTGCGCGCCGCCATGATGGCCACCTGGTCGGCCGAAAACCGGCTGGTGCAGATCCGCCTGGCCAAGGAATATCCGGCCATCGGCAAGAACAGTTACGAATGCCCGCAGGGCGACCTCAAGCTGCTGTGCCAGGAAGAAGTGCTGGCCAGCCCGAATCCGCGCCTGCGCCGGGTCGAGGTCAGCGTGTTCGACAGCGCCAGTCCGGAACGCCGCATCATCAAGCTGGTCCAACTGGTGCTCAACGAATGAGTCGGCGCGGGCAGTACGGAAAACGGCAGCGGCAGCGTGGTTTCACCCTGATTGAACTGCTGGTGGCGATCAGCATCCTGGCCATCGTGGCGGTGCTCGGCTACCGCGGCCTGGACAGCATCGTGCGCGCGCGCGAAGCGCTCACCGCCCAGCTCGAATCGGCGCGCGGCATGCAGCTCGCCTTTGCCCAGATGCAGAGCGACTGCGAACACCTGGCCACGCCCGGCCTGCTGCAGGGCCGTCCCTACCTGCTGTCCGCGCCCGACCGCCTGACCCTGGTGCGCAATGTGTACAACGAAAACGACGCGGCCCGGCTGCAAGTGGTCACTTACCGCGTCGTCGAGCGCATGCTCACGCGCCGCGAAAGCAATGGCACGCGCGACCTGGTCCAGCTCGACGTGATGTGGCAGGCCGCCATCAGCAATGCCGACACCAGTCCCTCGGTCACCCTGCAGTCGGGCGTGAGCGCGATGCAGGTCATGACCTGGGAAAACAATGGCTGGCGCCAGAACACGCAGCCGGTGGCGCAGGCGGTGCCCGACCCGTCCCAGCTTGCGCCCGCCGGAGCGAGCAACGTGGCGCCGACCGTGGCGCCAACCGGGCTGCAGGTGCAGCTCCAGATCGACAATGTGGCCGCCGTGATGACCAAGTCGTTCCTGTTGGGGGGCATGTGATGCGCCGCCCGTATCCGCGCCGCCAGCAGGGGGTGGCCATCATCACGGCCCTGCTGCTGACCATGCTGTCGGTGACCATCGTCGCCAGCCTGTTCTGGCAGCAACAGGTCCAGGTGCGCTCGATGGAAAACCAGCGCCTGCACTTGCAGACCAAGTGGATCCTGCGCGGCGCGCTCGACTGGGCACGCCTGGTGCTGCGCCAGGACGGCATCGACAACCGCAGCCTGACCACCCTGAACGCGGTCTGGAACACGCCGCTGGCCGAAACCCGGCTCGACCAGTACATCGAACGCGAACGGATCGAGGGCGAGGTGTTCGACGCCACCCTGTCGGGCCAGATTTCGGACGCCACCGCTCGCTACAACCTGCTCAACCTGTCCAACGGCCGCCAGCTCGACAAGAACCACGTCCTGATCTACCAGCGCCTGCTGCAAAACCTGCAGCTCGATCCGGCCCTGGCCCAGCGCACCGCGCTGGCGGTGGCGGCCGGCGCGGTGGCGGAGGCCAAAAAAGTCGACGATAACGGCCAGCCGCCGCCGATCGACCCGGACGTGGTGACGGCGCCGGTCTCGAGCGGTACGGCGCCGCTGGGCCTGACCCAGCTCGACGACCTGCTCTCGATTCCCGGCTACACCGTCGAGACGGTCAACCGCCTGCGCCCGTTCGCCATCGTGCTGCCCGAAAAAACCACGATTAATGCCAACACCGCCCCGGCCGAAGTGCTGGCCGCGATCGTGGTCGGCATGTCGGTGTCGGAAGCGACGGCCCTGGTGGCGCGCCGCAAGACCGCCTACTTTCTCGATGACGACCGATTCAAGGAACAGTTGTACGGCCATAAAGAAGGCGTGATCAAGAAGACCTACAGTTTCAAGAGCGAATATTTTTTGGTAAAAAGCCGGATCCGCCTGGACCGGGCCGCGCTCGACGCGGAAGCGCTGGTCCAGCGCAGGCTGGACGATCGTGTGACGACCACGACCGTTTGGGTACGGCAAAATTGAGAACGAAAGCGAGATAGTTTGACTACTTTATATATCCGGCATCCGGCCAGGGCGGACAGCGAAGGGGCATTGGCCCGCTTCGCGCTGGTTGCCGACGGTGGCGCCCTGATGCAGCAGGGCGAGGGTGTCCTGAAAGGCATGGGCGACCTGGTTGCGTCGAGCCGGCGCGTGGTGTTGCTGCTGGCCGCGGCCGATGTGACCTTGCTGCACATTAAAGTGCCGCCGCTGTCGGCCGCGCGCCTGCGCACCGCGCTGCCCAACCTGGTCGAAGAACAAGTGCTGGGCGACCCGGAAGACTGCGTGCTGGTGGCCGCGCCCGCCGCCGCCCCGGACGGCTTGCGCGCCATCGCCGTGGCCCAGCGCGCCTGGCTCGAAGCGCTGGTGCGTTCGCTGCTGGCCATGGGCGCGCGCTCGGTGGCCGCCTTTCCCGGCCAGCTGTGCCTGCCGCTGGCGCCGGGCAATGCCTCGGCCGCCATCGATGGCGGCGGCATCACCATCCGCCATGGCCAGTATCACGGCCTGGGACTGGCGCTGGCCGGCGAACCGGCGCTGGCCCTGCAAACGGTGCGCGCGCTGGCCGGCGACACGCCCTTGACCTTGTACGTACACGAGCAGCAGTTGGGCGAATACCAGGCCCTGCTGGCCGAAGCGGGACCGGCCGTCACGCTCGAAGCCGACCACTGGGCGCACTGGATCGCCGGTTCGAAAAGCACGGTGCTCGACCTGGTCCCCGGCCTGGGCGCGGCCGGCGCCCGCACGCGCGACTGGCAGCGCTGGAAGTGGCCGGTGCGCCTGGCCCTGCTGGCGGTGGCGGTCAACCTGGCCGGCCTCAATTACCAATGGCTGCGCTTAAAGCGCGAAGCCGACAACACGCGCACGGGCATGGTGCAGGTGTTCCGCGCCGCCTATCCGAAAGAAACTGTCCTCAGCAACAACCTGGAGCGCCAGATGCAGCAGAAAATCGCCCAGGCCCGGGGCGCCTCGGGTCAGGTCGGCCCCGATGAATTTACGTTCCAGGCCGCCGCCCTGGGCGAAGCCATGCGCACCCTGGGCAAGCCGCCCGAGCTGGCCTCGATTACCTTCCGCGAGCGCAGCATGACGGTCAAGGTCAAGCCCGAGGGCGCCGATCCGGCCCTGGTCGCCAACCTCAAGCCGGGCTTGCAGAAGTACAAGCTCGACGTCAGTGACGTGGCCGCCAACACCATCCTGGTGCGCACGCCGGGAGCGAAACCATGAGCGCCCTGACCGTCGTCGGCGGTTTCAAGGACAAGCTGGCGCTGTACTGGATGGCGCGCACCGAGCAGGAGCGCAAGTTCCTCGGCATCGGCGGCGCCATCGCGCTGCTGGCGCTGGTGTACGGCGTGTTGCTGGCGCCCGCGCTGGAAGGCAGCGCGCGCCTGCGCAAGGAATTGCCCCTGCTTAAGCAGCAGAAGGCCCAGCTCGAAGCGATGGCCAAGACCGCCGCCGAACTGGCCGGCCAGACGCCGCCGCAAGTGACCCCCATGTCACGCGAGACGATCAACGCCAGCTTGAGCGCGCGCGGCATCAAGCCCGAGTCGGTCAGCATCACGGGCGAGTACGCCAAGGTCCAGGTCAGCGGCGTAGCGTTTTCCACCCTGGTCGCCTGGCTCGACGCGCAGCGCCTTGAACACCGTATCAGCGTGCTGGAAGCGGCCATTACCGTCCCGACCACCGCCTCGCCCCCGGCCGGCCAGGTCGACGCCACCATGACCTTGCGCCAGATCGCGGATGCGGGTTCGCGATGATGCGCGCCGTGCTATGGTTGGGCGCGATCGCGCTGGCCGTCGTCCTCACCGTGCTGGCGTTCGCGCCGGCCACCTGGCTGGGCGACGTCATCGAGCGCCAGACCGGCGCGCGTTTGACTCTGGGGGATGCGCAGGGTACGCTTTGGCGCGGCTCGGCCTTTCTCGGCGGCGCGCCCGGGCCAGGTGGCTCGGTCACGCCGCTGCTGCCGGGGCGCTTCGCCTGGACCCTGTCGCCCCTGGCCCTGCTCGGCCAGGTCGACATGACCCTGGAAAACCCGCTGGCCCTGACGCAGCCGGTGCGCCTGACCGGCAGCTGGTCGCAGTGGCAGGTCAGCCCGGCCGCGCTGCTGCTGCCGGCCGAAGGCCTGGCCGGCCTGGGCGCGCCGCTCAACACCCTGGCGCTGTCGGGCGACATGCGCCTGTCCTGGACCACGCTCGGCCTGGCCACGGTGAATGGCGGCAAGGCGGTCGCGATGGATGGGGTGACCACCCTGGAACTGAACGAGATGGGCTCGCGCATGGCCCCGATCAAGGTGCTGGGCAGCTACAAGATGACCATGGATTGGCAGGGTCAGCAGGCACAACTGAATTTGAAGACCGAACGCGGTGCCTTGTTGTTGGCGGGAAAGGGCAGCCTGAACCAGGGCCGCTTCCAGTTTTCCGGCACGGCACAGGCCGCCGATGGATATGAAGAAACGCTGGGCAATCTCCTGAATTTACTGGGCCAGCGCCGAATGGTGGACGGCAAGAAAACTATCGCCTTAGAGTTTAAATGATGAAAAAACAGTCACTGAGCACTTTCCCTTCCCCGGCGTTGCGCCGCATCGCCGCCGGCGTCCTGTTGTGCTGCGCGGTCGCGGGAGCCCCGGCGCCCGCGCTGGCGGCCCCGGACGAGTCGGCCGCCCTCAATTTTGTCGGCGCCGACATCGAATCGGTCATCAAGGCGGTCGGCCATTACACCGGCATGACCTTCATCATCGATCCGCGCGTCAAGGGCACCCTGACCGTGACGTCGGAAAAACCGGTCACCAAGGCCCAGGCTTTTGGCTTGTTGACCTCGGCGCTGCGCCTGCAGGGCTACGCCGTGGTCACCGGCGACGGCTACGCCAAGGTGGTGCCGGAAGCCGAAGCGAAGCTGCAATCGTCGCCGACCCAGGTCGGGGTGGGCGGCGCCAGGATCAAGGGCGACCAGATCGCCACCCAGATTTTCCACCTGAGCCACGAATCGGCGGCCAACCTGACCGCGGTCTTGCGCCCGCTCATTTCGCCGAACAATTCGATCATGGCCAATCCGGGCAATAACAGCCTGGTCATCACCGATTACGCCGACAACCTGCGCCGCCTGGCCAAGATCGTCGCCGCGCTCGACGCCCCGGTGGCGGCCGACCTCGACGTCATCCCGGTGCGCCACGCGATCGCCTCCGACCTGGCCACCATGGTCAACAAGCTGATGGAGCCGAGCGCCGGCGGCGATTCGGGCCGCATCTCGGTGGTGGCCGATCCGCGCACCAACGCGGTGGTGCTGCGCGCGCCGTCGGCGGCGCGCGCCAACCTGGCCAAGTCGCTGATCGCCAAGCTCGACCAGCCGACCTCGGAAGCGGGCAATGTGCACGTGGTCTACCTGAAAAACGCCGACGCCACCAAGCTCGCGCAAACCCTGCGCGCGGTGGTCTCGTCCGACTCCTCGGCCTTGCCCCAGCAACAGCAGGGCACCACCGGCGGCAGCGTGGCCAGCGGCGGCGGCGGCGCCAACAGCATGACCGGCGGGAATAACCAGAACAGCGGCGCCGGCAACAGCATGGCGCAGCAGAGCCAGACCAGCGGCGGCAGCGGCGGCAGCGGGGCCGGCTTCATCCAGGCCGACGCTTCCACCAACACCCTGATCATCACCGCCCCGGACGCGGTGTACCGCAACCTGCGCGCCGTCATCGACCAGCTCGACGTGCGCCGCGCCCAGGTGTATATCGAATCGCTGATCGTCGAAGTGAACGCCGAAAACGCGGCCGAATTCGGGGTCCAGTGGCTCGGCATCACCGGCACCGAAAACAGCAAGTACCGGGTCGGCGCGCTGCAAAACTCGACCAATGTGGCCGGCAACAACGCCTTGCTCAAGCTGGCCGCGGCCGGGCGCGCGGCCACGCCGGGCGCGGGCCTGTCGATCGGCGTGTTCAAGCAGATCGCGGGCGAACTGGGCCTGGGCGCGATCGCCCACGCCCTGCAAACGACCGGCAACGCCAACATCCTGTCGACGCCGAACATGCTGACCCTGGACAACGAACTGTCGACCATCAAGGTCGGCCAGAACGTGCCGATCATCACCGGCAGTTTCACCACCAACACCGGCGGCGCCGCCGGCGGCAACCCGTTCCAGACCATCGAGCGCAAGGATGTGGGCCTGACCCTCAAGGTGCGTCCGCAGATTTCCGAAGGCGGCACCATCAAGATGGCGATCTACCACGAGACCTCGAACGTGGACCAGTCCTCGCTGGCGGCGCCCTCGGGCGTGACCACCAACGTGCGCATCATCGAAAACAATGTGATCGCCGACGATGGCCAGATCATCGTGTTGGGCGGCCTGATCAAGGACGACACCAGCGACAATGAAGAGCGCGTGCGCGGCCTGGCCGACATTCCCGTGCTCGGCAACCTGTTCAAGTACCGCAAGCGCGGCCGCACCAAGACCAACCTGATGGTGTTCCTGCGCCCGGTGATCGTGCGCAGCAAGGAAGACAGCAACGTCATCGCCGCCGACCGCTACGACTTCATGCGCTCGGCCGGCCAGGCCGTGGGCGAACCGAAAGACAATATCGTCATGCCCGACTACGGCACCCCGGTGCTGCCGCCATTGACCAACGGCCAGCCGCCGCCGGGCGGCACCATGGCGCCGATGCTGCAACGCCCGGTGCAGGCACCGGCCACGCCGGCCCCGGCGCCGGGCAGCACCACCGAGCGTCCCTTGACCGCCCCGGCCACGATCAACCCGGCCGATGTGAACATGTATCGTCCGGCGACAAAATGATGAAGAAGCGGACTATCCAGCGATGAGCAACCTCTTACCTTACGCCTTCGCGCGCGACTTCGGCGTGCTGGCGCGCTCGCCCGACAATGGCGAGCATCCGATCGAAGTGTGGGTCTCGGGCGCGACCGCGCCGGCGGCCATCGCGGAAGTGTCGCGCCGCTTCGGGCGCATCGCGCTGCGCTCGATGGAACGCGCCGAGCTGGAAGCGGCCATCGCCAGCGCCTACGCCGGCGCCGGCGGCGACGCCTCGCAGGTGGCCGACGAATTCGACGCCGACCTCGACCTGACCAAGCTGTTGCAGGACGTGCCGGCCATCGAAGACTTGCTCGAATCGTCCGACGACGCGCCGGTGATCCGCATGATCAACGCGCTGCTGACCCAGTCGCTGCGCGAAGGCGCTTCCGACATCCACATCGAGCCGTTCGAGCAAACCTCGGTGGTGCGCTTCCGCATCGACGGCTCGCTGCGCGACGTGGTCCGTCCGCGCAAGGCCATCCACGCCTCGCTGATCTCGCGCATCAAGATCATGGCCCAGCTCGACATCGCCGAAAAGCGCTTGCCGCAGGATGGCCGCATCACCCTGCGCGTGGGCGGCAAACCGGTCGACGTGCGCGTTTCGACCCTGCCGACCGGGCATGGCGAGCGCGCCGTGCTGCGTTTGCTCGACAAGGAAGCCGGCCGCCTCGACCTGTCGCACCTGGGCATGAACGCGGCCCTGCTGCCGCAGTTCGATGAGCTGATCAACCAGCCGCACGGGATCGTGCTGGTCACCGGGCCGACCGGCTCCGGCAAGACCACCACCCTGTACGCGGCATTGAGCCGCCTGAACGCCTCGACCACCAACATCCTGACCGTGGAAGACCCGATCGAGTACGACCTGATCGGCGTCGGCCAGACCCAGGTCAACGCCCGCATCGACATGAGCTTTTCCAAGGCCCTGCGCGCGATCCTGCGCCAGGATCCGGACGTGATCATGATCGGCGAGATTCGCGACCTGGAAACGGCGCAGATCGCGGTCCAGGCCTCGCTCACCGGTCACCTGGTGCTGGCCACCCTGCACACCAACGATGCGGCGGCGGCCGTCACGCGCCTGCTCGACATGGGGATCGAACCGTTCCTGCTGTCCTCGTCCTTGCTGGGCGTGATGGCGCAGCGCCTGGTGCGCAAACTGTGCGAGCACTGCAAGGTGCGCGACGAAGTCGAAACGCCGCAGGGCCGCTCGGTCCAGTGGAAAGCGGTCGGCTGCGACAAGTGCGGCCAGACCGGTTATCACGGCCGGGTCGGCGTGTACGAACTGTTAGAGACGAACGACAAGATCAGCGCCCAGATCCACAACCGCGCGTCCGAAGCCGAGATCCGCACCGCGGCCCAGGCCAGCGGCATGAAAACCATGCGCGAGGATGGCCAGCGCTGGCTCGACAACGGCACCACCACGCAGGCCGAATTGCTGCGCGTGACCAAGGACTAGGCCGAGAACGATGCCCGCATTCCGTTATGAAGCCGTCGATGGCGACGGCAGCACCCGCAAGGGCGTGGTCAACGCCGACAGCGCCCGTTCGGCGCGCGCCGACCTGCGCCTGCAGGGCTTGACGCCCTTGATGGTCGAAGCCATCGCGGCCCAGCTCGACGCCTCCGGAGCGGAGAAAAGCCGCGGCTTCGGCGAGCGCCTGTCGCAGGTCGAACTGGCCCTGTTCACGCGCCAGCTGGCCAGTTTGCTCGAGGCCGGCCTGCCGCTAGAACAAGCCTTTACGGCCCTGCTGGAACAGGCCGAGCGTCCGTATGTGCGCGACCTGGTGGCCTCGATCCGCTCGGAAGTGATGGGCGGGGCGCCGTTTTCCGACGCGCTCTCGCGCCACCCGCGCGACTTTGCCGAGATTTACCGCGCGCTGGTCGCCTCGGGCGAGCAGATCGGCCACCTGGCGCGCGTGCTCTCGCGCCTGGCCGACTACATCGAACGGCGCAACGCGCTGGTGCAGAAGGTGCGCCTGGCGTTCACCTATCCGGCCATCGTCACCGTGGTGGCGTTCGCGATCGTGATCTTCCTGCTCACCTACGTGGTGCCGCAGATCGTCTCGGTATTCGCCAACACCAAGCAAAAGCTGCCGCTGCTGACAGTCATGATGCTGGGCGTATCGAATTTCGTGCGCGCCTGGGGCATCATCGTCGGCATCCTGATGGTGGGCGCATTCTGGATGTGGCGGCGCGCGCTGCGCAACCCGGTGCTCAAGCGGCGCTGGCATACCTGGCTGCTCACAGCCCCCATCTACGGCAAGTTTGAGCGCAGCCTGAACACGGCGCGCTTCGCCAGCACCCTGGCCATCACCACCGGCTCGGGCGTGCCGATCTTGCGCGCGCTCGACACCAGCCGCGACACCTTGTCGAACCTGGCTATGAAGGAGCTGGTCGAGCAGGCCAGCGCCAGCGTGCGCGAGGGCGTCAGCCTGGCGCGCGCGCTGTCGGCGCAAAAGCACTTTCCACCGATGCTGATCCACATGATTCGCGCCGGCGAGATCACTGGCGAACTGCCGGCCATGCTGGAACGGGCCGCCAATTCGCAGCAGCAGGACCTGGAGCGGCGCACGCTCACCATCGCCGGCCTGCTCGAACCGGTGCTGATCCTGGCCATGGGCGTGGTGGTGCTGCTGATCGTGCTCGCGGTGCTGATGCCTATTATTGAAATCAATCAGCTGGTGCGGTAAAAAGGAATGTAATGAAGCGTTTGCCAATAGTTTTCAGCCTGCTCGCCGTGGTTCTCCTGTCGGCCTCGATCGCGTACTGGGCCATGCAGTTCATCAAGGGCGAGCAGCGCCCGATCGTGGCGGCCGCCAGCGCGCCCGATCCGGTGCCGGCGCCGGATGCCGCCGCCACCTTGTTCGGCGGCCAGGCCGCCGCCGTGGTGGTCAGCAATTACCAGTTGACCGGCGTGATCTCGGCCGGGCGCGACAGCGCCGCCATCCTGGTGGCCGACGGCCAGCCGCCGCGCGCGCTCAAGGTCGGGCGCGAGCTCGCCCCCGGCGTGACGGTCAGCGCGGTGTTCCCGCGCTACGTGATCCTGTCCGAAGGCGGCGTCGAGAAACGCATCGAACTGGCCACCGACGCCAAGGCCGGCCCCGAGATGGCGCCGCCGATGGCGGCCCCGCCGCCGCCGCTGCCGCAGGGCGAGAACGCCAACCCGGCGCCGGGCGCGCCGCCGGAACCGGCGCAAGCTCTCTCGCCAACGCCGCCGCCGACCGTGCCGCCGCCGCAGATGCCAGGGCCGACCCGCACCGTGGTCAGCCCCGGCAACAACAACCAAGCACCGACCCAATAAGGCCACCATGAAGCGATTGCGCGTGCTGGCCGCGGCCTGCGCCCTGGGCCTGCCCGCGGGAGTCGCCCTGGCGCAGCCTGCCGCCGCGCCGCAGCCTGGCGCCGTGCCGCAGCCTGAGGCTGGCGTGGCGGTGGCGGCGCGTCCGCGCGTGGCGCTGGTGCTCTCCGGCGGCGGCGCGCGCGGCTTTGCCCACATCGGCGTGCTGCGCGTGTTGCGCGACATGCGGGTGCCGGTCGACATCGTGGTCGGCACCAGCATGGGCAGCGTGATCGGCGGCGCCTACGCGGCCGGCTCCTCGGTGGCCGACCTGGAACAGATGGCGCGCCACACCGACTGGGACCGCGTGGTGGCCGACCGGCCGGCGCGCGAAGACCTCGAATTCCGGCGTCGCGAAGAAGACGTGCTGCTGCCGTCGCGCATCGAGTTCGGCCTGCACCGCGACGGCATCTCGCTGCCGCCGGCGGCGGCCGGCAACGCCGCGCTGGAACTGGCGCTGGCGCGCCTGCTGCCGGCCGGCACGCGCGACCGCCCGGTCAATCAACTCAGCCTGCCGTTTCGCTCGGTCGCCTCGGACCTGGTCACGGGCGACCTGGTCGACCTGGTCGACACCCCGCTGTTTTTGACCATGCGCGCCTCGCTCGCGGTGCCGGGCGTGTTCGCGCCGGTGCGGGTGAACCAGCGCCTGGTGGTCGACGGCGGCCTGGTGCGCAACCTGCCGATCGACCTGGCGCGCAAGATGGGCGCCGACATCATCATCGCGGTCAACGTCGGCACCCCGCTGGCGCCCGAGAAAAACCTCGGCAGCGCGCTCGGGGTGGCGCAGCAGATGATCAACATCCTCACCGAGCAAAACGTGCAGCGCTCGATCAGGGAACTCGGCCCGGGCGATGTGTTGATCTCGCCGGAACTGAGCGGCACGAGTTTTCTGGACTTTCGCAATATCGACAGCGCCATCAAGGGCGGCGAGGCGGCCACGCGCGCGCTGGCGCCGCGCCTGGCGGCGCTGGCGCTGCCCGCGGCCGAGTACGCGCTGTTCGAAAACAACCGCCTGGCCACGCCGCCGCTGTCGGACACGCCGATGCTGTTGACCGAGGTCAAGGTCGAGAGCAGCGGGCGCATCAATCCGAAAATCCTGCAGGTGCAGTCCGGCCTGGCGCAGGGCCAGACCCGCACGCGCGACCAGGTGCGGCGCGCCGCCAACAGCCTGTACGGACGCGGCGACCTGGAGCGGGTCGAGATCGACATCGACGACGAGGGCGGCCAGCGCGCGGTCGCCATCCGTGCCACTGAGGCCAGCTGGACCAACAGCCGCCTGCGCGTGGGCCTGGAACTGGCCAGCGACTTCGACGACGCCAACCGCTTCGCGCTCAAGGTGATGCATGTGCGCTCCTCGATGAACCCATGGGGCGGCGAGCTGCGCACCACGGCCCAGATCGGCGACGAGCGCGGCATCGGCGTCCAGTTCCACCAGCCGCTCGGCCCCGGTTCGCCCTGGTACGTGGCGCCGGCGCTCCAGTACGGCTCGACCTCGCTCGACTTCTTCAGCGAAGGGCGGCGCAAGGTGCGCTATGCCTACTCGCAGCGTTCCGTGAGCTTGGTGGTGGGGCGCGAACTGGGGACCTGGGGCGATGTGCAGTTCGGCATCGTCAAGCAGCGCCTGGGTGCGCGCGCGCTCATTCCCGAGGATGGGGCGGGCGAGCATGCATCGAACCGCTATCAATACTTCCGTTACCGGGTCGACACGCTCGACTCGCTCGGCTTTCCCAGCCGCGGCTACCTGGTTGACGCCAAATTGTCCGGCACCGGGGTCGGCGCCGATGGGGCGGCGCCGCTGGCGCAGTTTTCCCTGCTCGGCCTGAGCGCTTTCCGCACGCGCGACTGGGCCGGCCATGTGTACGGCGAATACGCGGTCGCCAGCAGCGGCGCCGCGCCGCTCAGCCTGGGTGGATTCTTGCGTTTGTCGGGCTCGATGCCGGAATCGTTGGAAGGCAACCGCATCGCCTTCTGGCGGCTGGTGATGGCGCGCCGCATCGGCGCCTTGCCGGTGACCCTGGGCGGCACCCTGCGCGCCGGCTTTTCGCTGGAAGCGGGCGGCGCCTTCGACCGCCGCCAGATCGTGCAGGGCGACACCGCCGCCTTCAAGCAGGCCGTCAGCGGGTTTTTGTCGGTCGAAACGCGCTTCGGCCCGGTGTACGCGGGCGCCGGCAAGACCGTACACGGCGGCAGCACCGCCTACTTGTTCCTCGGGCCGATCTGGTAAACGGACTGACCGGAGTCGATTTGACCGAGTGAACGACATATCGTTTAGCAGGTCATATGGGGATGAGGTGAAAGGACTTCACCGAGCAGCATCTGGCTGCTCTGAGGCAAGTCAAAGATGTACAGGATGTTGTACATAACTTGCTCTTTCGTACCACATCTTGTACAATAGGTGTTGGTGACATGTTGTTTGTCGCCCAATGGTAAGAATATCCACTTGTGTCCGCCGGATTCAACATCCCGGCACTTGATTGAGGCAGCGAATATATTATGAACGTCATAACATTCAGCGACGCACGGGCTAGCTTGAAGACGGTGATGGACGACGTATGCAAGGACCACAACCCAACAGTGATTACGCGCGTAAACGGGGAGCACGTTGTCATGTTGTCCCTCGCAGACTTCAATAGCATGGAAGAGACAATGTATCTTCTGAGCTCGCCCAAGAACGCGAACCGCTTGATGGAGTCCATTGCGCAACTCAAGGCTGGCCAGGTCCATACCAAGGAGCTAATACGCAATGAGCAAGCAGAAGGTCGACAACAAGAAAGAAGCTAAGGGGTTCACCCTTGCATGGACAGATAATGCTTGGGAGGACTATCTCTACTGGCAAAAAGAAGACGCAAAGATCCTCGAAGAGATCAATAATCTTCTGGAGCAATGTCAACGGCATCCCTTCACTGGCACCGGAAAACCGGAACCGCTCAAGAATAATCTGACGGGATTCTGGTCCAGGCGGATTAACAAAGAGCATCGTCTCGTTTATCTTCCTGAAGACAATGCAATTTACGTTGTGGCTTGCCGCTTCCACTACGGATCGAGCTAGCGCTTGATCAACCGGCAATAAAAAATTGCCACGCTTTCGTAAGAGAATGCGACAAGCGTTGCCACAACTGCTTGCGGCAACGATGATGATGCGACTTTGATAGGTCAGCCAGACACGGCCTACGCGCGGCGCAGCGCGGTAAACGCGCTCGACTCCCATGATTGAAAGCCGAGCAGCAAGGTCACGCCGTCGCGCTCGTCGCGAGCCAGGCGACGGTCGGCCTGGTGCAGGCGCGCCAGCTCGGCCGCCAACTGCTGGATTTTCAGCAGCAGTTCGCGCGAACTGCCCAGCGACAGGCGCGCGGGCAGGCACAGCAAGGTTTCGCCGGCGCCGTCGAAGCGCCCGCTGAAGTAATCTTCCACCACATGCTCGCGGAAATACTGCTGCACCGGCCCGTCCGGCAGCCAGCGGAAGGTGGTCGAGACGCGCATGCTGTAGCGGTTCAGGGGTTTGAGTTCGATCAGGCCGAGGCGGTCGAGTTCGACCATCAGGCCGATGCATTCCGGCTCGCTCAGCTGATAGGTTTCGATGATCTGGTCGAGCGTCCAGTTGCCCAGGCAGCAGATGGCGACCAGCAGCAGGCGCGGATTGGCCATCAGCGACTTTTCCTGGGTGGGCGTGAGGGTGTCGGCCTGGGGACGGGCGTCGGCGGCGCGGCGCAGCACGTCTTCGAGCGGGACCCCGGCCGCCTTGCAGATTTGCGCCAGGCGCGACAGCGCCATATCTTTCTGCCCGAACATGCGCTTGACGCTCGACTCGCTCATGCCGATGCGTGTCGCCAGCGCCTTGTAGGTGATGCCCGCCGCGCGCAACTCGGCGCGCAGCACTTGTATGACCAGCTCGGGTGAGCTCATGCGATTCCTTTGACGGCAAAATGTAGTGTTATTCGATACTCAATGTACCGAATTTCGGTGCTTCGCACAAGCAGATAGGACTTTTTGCGGAAAAGCAGGACACTGTACTCAGCCCAGAAACGTCCCTGACCGAAAGTGAACCGATGCAGAAACTCGCGCTGCTTGCCGTCCTCCTGCTGACCGTGTTCAGCGGCGCCGCCAGCGCCGCCAGTTACGGCGACACCAGTCCGATCTATGCGGGCGGCGGAGCGGGGCGGATGCAGTTGAGCGCGCCATGCGGCGGCGGAGATGGATGCAAGGGACAGGACAACGGCAGCGGCAAGCTGTTCGCCGGTTTCAATTTTGCGCCGTTCAGCGCGTGGCAGGGTTCGGAGTTGACCAGTTCGGTCGAGCTGGTGGGCTACCGCAGCGGCAAGATGAACCTGGCGCGCGAGCGTGGCGCGGCGTCGCTGCGGGGAGCGGGGCTGTCGTACCGGATCAGTTCACGGGAAACCGATGTGCTGTCGGTGCATGCCAGGGCGGGGCTGACCCGCTTGTCGGGCAAGTTCGATGGCGAGTCAAGAGCGTCGACGGGCCTGACGGGTGGCTTGGGGATCGCGTATGCGCTCGACAAGCATCTGTCGCTGACGGCCGATTACGACGTGCTCAGGGCCGGTTTCGGCGCGCTGGCACGCACGCATGTGCATTGGATGACATTAGGCGCGGCCTGGAAGTTCTAGGCGGCGCACCCAAGATGGCCTGATCGCGGGCGCCCACCAGGGCGCCCGCTGGCGGCCCTCGGAACTACCCGGCGTACTCCAGCACCGGCTTCGTCAACGCTTCCATATACAGTTCACAACAATTCTGCAACTCATCCAGCGTTTCCCCAAGCGGATACGCCGGGTCGACGCTGACGCCTTCCACCTTCCCATCGTCGTCGTAGTACACAGAATAGACCGCCAGTTCCCCGGCCTGGTTCATCACCCGGTAATTCCACGTCATTCGTCCTCCGGCACCAGCCTGGCCTTCTTGAGCGCGCGCTTGGCCGCCTGGCGCTCCTGCGCCGGGCCCTTGGCGTGCGGCCCGGCGGCGCGCAGCTTGGCTGCCACGGCCACCGGATTGCGCACCTTGGCAACCTGCTGGGTCGGCTTGACCGTGATGCGCATTTTTTGCCGCGTCGCCAGTGCCTTGTTCGCCATCGCGCGCCTCCTTACAGCACGTAGCGCGACAAGTCTTCATTGTCGGCCAGTTTGTCCAGGCGCTCGTTCACGTACGCGGCACTGATGGCCACCACGCTGCCGCCGGTCTCGCTGGCGGTAAACGACACTTCTTCCAGCAACTTTTCCATCACCGTGTACAAGCGCCGCGCGCCGATGTTCTCGGTGCGCTCGTTGACCGAAAACGCAATCTCGGCCAGCCGCGTGATGCCGTCCGGCGCAAACTCGATTTTCACATCCTCGGTCGCCAGCAAGGCCTCGTACTGCTTGGTCAAACAGGCGTCGGTGCTGGTGAGAATGCACTCGAAATCGGCAATCGACAGCGATTCGAGCTCGACCCGGATCGGAAAGCGCCCCTGCAACTCGGGAATCAGGTCCGACGGCTTGGCCAGGTGGAACGCGCCCGAGGCGATGAACAGAATATGGTCGGTGCGGATCATGCCGTACTTGGTGTTGACCGTGGTGCCCTCGACCAGCGGCAACAGGTCGCGCTGCACGCCGGCGCGCGACACATCGGCCCCGCCCATTTCGGAGCGCGACGCGATCTTGTCGATCTCGTCGAGGAACACGATGCCGTTCTGCTCGACGTTGGCGATCGCCTTTTGCTTCAACTCGTCATCGTTGACCAGCTTGGCCGCTTCTTCATCGATCAGGATCTTCATCGCTTCGCGGATCTTGATCTTGCGCGGCTTCTTGCGCGCCGCGCCGATGCCGGAAAACATGGACTTGATCTGCTCGGTCATTTCTTCCATGCCGGGCGGGGCCATGATTTCCATCTGCGGGCCGGGCTCGGCCACTTCGAGCTCGATTTCACGGTCGTCCAGCTCGCCTTCACGCAGGCGCTTGCGGAAGGTCTGGCGCGTGCCGTCGCCTTCCTTGGTTTCAAGCGGCGCCGGCGTGACGTTAAAGCCGAAGTCGCGCGCCGGCGGCACCAGGATGTCGATGATGCGGTCTTCGGCCGCGTCTTCGGCGCGCTGGCGCACTTTTTTCATTTCGCTGGCGCGGGTCTGCTTGATGCCGATGTCGATCAGGTCGCGGATGATGGTGTCGACGTCGCGCCCCACATAACCGACTTCGGTGAACTTGGTCGCTTCGATCTTGATGAAGGGGGCGTCGGCCAGCTTGGCCAGGCGGCGCGCGATCTCGGTCTTGCCCACGCCCGTGGGGCCGATCATGAGGATGTTCTTGGGCGTGATTTCATGGCGCAGCGGCTCGGCCACCTGCTGGCGGCGCCAGCGGTTGCGCAGGGCGATGGCGACGGCGCGCTTGGCCTTGCCCTGGCCGACCACGTGCTTGTCGAGTTCGGAAACGATGTCGCGCGGCGTCATGTTCATGTTCATGGAGTTTGGCATGGTGCTTCCCCTTAATCCAGTGTTTCGATGATGTGCGACATATTCGTATAGATGCACAGCTGGCCGGCGATGGTCAGCGATTTTTTCACGATCTCGGCCGGCGACAAATCGGTGTTTTCTTGCAGGGCCTTGGCGGCCGACTGGGCGTAGGTGCCGCCCGAGCCGATGGCGCCGACCCCGTCTTCGGGTTCGAGCACGTCGCCGTTGCCGGTGATGACCAGGGTCGATTCATGGTCGGCCACCAGCAGCATGGCTTCCAGGCGGCGCAGCACGCGGTCGGTGCGCCAGTCCTTGGCCAGTTCCACCGAGGCGCGCAGCAGGTTGCCCTGGTGCTTTTCGAGCTTGCCTTCGAAGCGGTCGAGCAATGTGAAAGCGTCGGCGGTGCCGCCAGCGAAGCCGCACAGGACCTTGCCCTGGTAGAGCTTGCGCACCTTGCGGGCCGTGCCCTTCATGACGATGTTGCCGAGCGTGACCTGGCCATCGCCGCCGATCGCGACTTGCTTGCCGCGCCGTACGCACAGGATGGTGGTGCCGTGAAATTGTTCCATTATCGTTGCCTCTCAGTGATGGAGCGGCCGGCCGGAGATGGCTCCCGCGCGGCTGCATGCCCCCCAGAAATGGGGATGCTCACGGAAATTGCAAGACAGTTAACGGCCGCTTGCCCATGCCGCGCACCGGCCGGCCATGCTCGGCGGCGCTGGTCAGTACTTGTGCGGGAACAGCTTGGCCACTTCCGTGAAGCCCAGTAGTTTGAACAGTGCGGCGACCAAATGGTTCAATTCGCGCAGCTCGATTTTTTTCTCGGCCGCGATCGGGCGCAAGCGGTTGAGCAGGGCGGCCGCCGCCGAATAGTCGACCCGCGCCAGGCGCGAGCAGTCGAACAGCACCGTTTCGGCGCTGTCGGCGGCGTAGGCGTCGATGGCGTCGAACAGGGCCGTGCCCGACCCTTCGATCACCGACGGCAGCATGAAGCCATCGGTGGCCGGCGGCGTGTGCAGGATGCTGACCGAGGTGGCGGTGCTCAAGGAAGGTTCGAACGACGGCGGCGACACCTCGTAGGTGACGCAGTAATCCATCGCCGTTTCTTCGAAGTCTTTTTCGCGGTCGAGCAGCTGGAACAGGGCCAGCAGCAGCAGCCAGGGCGCTTCGCTGGCGTCGCGCTGGCCGATCTCGATGGTCGAGTGGACCAGCTCGGCCAGTTCGGCGGCGCCGGCCACGATCAGTTCGCGGTCGCTGGCGCGCAGGCGGTTCATGGTTTCGAGCAGCAGGGCGCAGCCGTCCGGCGTCACGCTCTGGATGCGCGCAAATTCGAGGCGCAGCACCGGGTTTTCGCTGGCGCGCTGCAACAGGCGTTCCAGGCGCGGGGCCACTTCGCCGTCGAGCACGCCGCTGAAGACTTCGGTCGGGGTGACGCCGGCAAAGGTGCGCTCTTCCATGCCCGGAGGCATCAGCGGCGGCGACCACGACGGCGGCGAGGTTTCGAACTGGCTGGCGTAATCGATTGCAATGTTGTCAAAATCCTCCTGGCGTCCGCCGACCTGGTACAGGTCGAACAGCATCCACCAGATGGTGCGGTCGTCCTTGCCCAGCTCGACCAGGCTGTCGAGCAGCAGGTGTTCGGTCACGGCCATCTGGTCGTTGGCGAACATGATGGCGATTTCTTCGATCACGGGCGCGGTCTGGGGCGCCACTAGTGCATCCGGCAAGTCTTCGTCGGCCAGCAGCTCGGTGGTGGCCAGTTCCAGCATCGGCAGGGTGTCGGTGGTGGCGCCATCGGCGGCCGCGGCCTTGGCCTTGCGCGGGCCGCTGCCCCAGGCCGGCTCGGGCGTGTTGAAAATGTCGTTCGACATGGCCGATTCGATCGCGTCGATCTTGGCCGCGGTGGCGCGCGCGATTTCGCGCTGGCGCGCGCGGTCGGCGTCGGTGTCGGCGGCCAGGCGCGACGGTTCACCGACGCGCAGGCGCGAGTCCGGCGCATTCTTGGCGCCGGGCTGCTCAGTTTTCTTCTTGTTGAAGATGGAGAAGATACCCACGTCGTTCCCTGTCTCGTTCTACGCTGCGTACTGCGCCAACCGCACCGGGCGCATCGAGCGCAGCAAGCGCCCTGGTTGATCTGACTGCGGATCTGTCTGCGGAACCAACCGCACCGTCAAGCCGCACGGTAGCATGCCGGCCGGCACCACGCCACCCACCCCTACTGTCCACTTGCCTGGACAATCCGACATAGTGTAGCCGATAGGCAAGCTTCGAGTCGGATTGGCGGGAGCGGCAAAACAAAAAAGCATGCGGGGGCGAACCCGCATGCTTCTTCGGAGGTGGCGCGCGGCGCGGCTCAATCGCCGTACAGCTTTTGTTTCAGCTCGCGGCGCTGCTGCGCTTCGAGCGAGAGCGTCGCGGTCGGGCGCGCGATCAGGCGTGGAATGCCGATCGGCTCGCCCGTCTCTTCGCACCAGCCGTAGTCGCCACCGTCGATGGCGGCGATCGATTGCTGCACCTTCTTGAGCAGCTTGCGCTCGCGGTCGCGCGTGCGCAGTTCGAGCGCGTGCTCTTCTTCGATGGTGGCGCGGTCGGCCGGATCGGGCACGAGCACGGTTTCGCGCAGGTGCTCGGTGGTCTCGCCCGCGTTCTTGAGCAAGTCTTTTTCGAGCTGCTGCAAACGCGCCTTGAAAAACGCCAGCTGCGCCGGATTCATATAGTCCTTCTCACCCATGGCACGGATTTCGTCCTCGGAGATGAGATGGCCTTCTGTATTGACGGCGGGGGTCGATTTAGTTGTTTTAGTCATGACTTCACTTACCTTCGATACGACGGTGGTTTCATTTTATCAGCTAACCCGGTCGCGGCACCGGTAAAGCGGCGGTGCCTGCGCCCGAAGCGCCTACCTTGACGGCTTGCTGAACTGCCGCCTTGTTCGTGTCTTCCCGCCCCGGAGGACTTTTTACTGCCGGTGCGATAAAGCGGGCATCTTAAAACCCGGATAGTTTATACCAAACATTGTTCCAAACCGCTGACAAAGACATCTTTCGGTAAATTTTTGCCAATAAAAACCATTTTGCTGCCACGTTCCTCGTTTTCGCCCCATTTTGCGCCCAGATCGCTGCCCATCATCTGGTGCACGCCCTGGAATACCACCTTGCGTTCGGCGCCCTGCATCAGCAGCACGCCCTTGTAACGCAGCATGCGCGGACCGAAGACATTGACCAGGCTGGCCAGGAATTCGTCGAGCTTGGCCGGATCGAAGGGACGGTCGCTCTTGAAGACGAAGGCGGCGATGTCGTCGCTGTGGTGGCCGTGGTGGTGATCATGGTGGTCGTGCTCGTGACGGCAGGCGTCGGTATGCACATGGCCGTGATCGTGGTCATGGGCTTCTTCGGCCTTGAGGAAGTCCGGATCGATTTCCAGCTTGTCGTTCAGGTTGAAGCCGCGGATGTCGAGCACCTCGGCCAGCGGCGCGCGCCCGAAGTCCACCGTGCTGATCGGCGCGCGCGGGTTGATGCGCATCAGGCGTGCCTTGAGCGCGTCGAGCTGGGCCGTATCGACCAGGTCGGTCTTGGAGATCAGCAGCTTGTCGGCAAACCCGACCTGGCGCTGGGCTTCCTCGTAGTCGTCGAGCTGGGTCATGGCGTGGCGCGCGTCGACCACGGTCAGCACGGCATCTAACATGTAGTGCACGCCCACTTCCTCGTCCATGAAGAAGGTTTGCGCCACCGGCCCCGGATTGGCCAGGCCCGTCGTTTCGATGATGATGCGGTCGAAGTGCAGCTCGCCCGCCTCGCGCTTTTGCGCCAGGTTGGTCAATGCCACGATCAGGTCGCCCCGCACGGTGCAGCAGATGCAGCCGTTGTTCATCTCGACGATCTGCTCGCTGCTGTCCTGCACCAGGATTTCATTGTCGATGTTTTCCTGGCCGAACTCGTTCTCGATGACGGCAATCTTCAGCCCGTGATCCTCTTGCAGGATGCGGTTCAGGAGCGTGGTTTTGCCGGCGCCGAGGAAGCCGGTCAGGATGGTGCTGGGTATCAAGGCCATGTTGTCGTCAATCAGTGTGCCGCCCGGAAGCGGGCGAATAATCGAGCGATTATGCCGGATTTCGCCATTTCCTTCCAACTACCGCCGGATCGCTTGACGCGGATCATGCCGCAAACGCGTATCCGGCCCTGTTGCAAGCCTATTTCGCCTTGGCGCGCGGATGGGCCTGGTCGTACACGGCCGCCAGGTGCTGGAAGTCGAGCGCGGTGTAGACCTGGGTCGAGGTGATGCTGGCGTGGCCGAGCATGTCTTGCACGGCGCGCAGGTCGCCCGACGATTGCAGCACATGCGAGGCGAACGAGTGGCGCAGCATGTGCGGATGCACGTGCACCGGGGTGCCGGCGTCGATCGCGTGCTGTTTCAGGCGCAATTGCACCACGCGCGGCGACACGCGCGTGCCGCGCTCGGACAGGAACAGGGCGCCGCTGCCATCGGTCGGCGGCGGGCGCACCGCCAGCCAGGCCGCCAGCGCGGTGCGCGCGTGGCTGCCCACCGGCACCGTGCGCATCTTGTTGCCCTTGCCGGTGACCAGCACGTCGCCCGAGGCCAGGTCGATCCAGCCGAGCGAGGCGGCCTGGCCCTCGCCGCCCTTGGTATACGTCACGTCGAGCCCGGCCAGCTCGGCCACCCGCAAGCCGCTCGAATACAGCAGCTCGAACATGGCGCGGTTGCACAGCTCGGCGCTGGTCGGGGTGCGGCCGGGCGGCGCGCTCGACACCAGCTGCACGGCGTCGTCCACCGCCAGCGCTTTCGGCAGCGGGGCCGGGCGCCTGGGGGCGCGCACGCCGTCGGTGGGGTTGGCGGCCAGGGTGATGTGCTCCGACAGCCAGCCGAAAAAGCCGCGCCAGCTCGACAGCTTGCGGGCGATTGAGCGCGGTCCCAGTTGCTGGCTGTGCAGAATCGAGGTCAGGCGCCGGATGTCGGCCTGGCGCACCTGCTGCCAGGGCATGCCCTTGGCCAGCGTATGCAACTGGTGCAGGTCGCGCCGGTAGGCGTCGATGGTGTGCGGCGAGAGCTGGCGCTGCGTGGCCAGCTGCTCGAGGTAGCGCCCGACCCAGTCGGTGGTCTCTGGCGCGACCGGATGATCCATGTCAGGCCCGCAAGGCCGCCAGCGCGGCGCTGGCGGTTTCGCCGATGTGCACCAGGAAATCGGTGCCCATGCTGGCGGTAAAGCGTTCCGGATCGGGCGAGCCGAGGATCAGCAGGCCGAAGGCGCTGCCGTTGCTGCGCAGCGGCAAAATGACGGTCGACTGCACCGCGCCCGCGTCGGCCAGCCAGCGCACCGCTTCGAAGTCGTGGTTGCTGCCGCAGTAGGGCGCCAGCAGGCTGTTGGCGAACAGGCGCGCATCTTCCGACACGCCGTTGACGTACCAGTTGCCGGCATGCGCCGGCGCCAGGTTCCACAGGCGCAGGGTGGCCTGGGGCACGCCGAAATGGGTGGCCAGGCCATCGACCAGGGCGCGCGGCATGTCGCCGTCGTGGCGCGTCTTGAGCAGGGTCTGGGTCCAGCCGTGGAACTTGTTGGCGATGGCGGCGTTCGCTTCGGCCAGGCGGACCAGGTCCGACATGCGCAGTTCGAGCGCCTTGTATTTGTCGCGCATCACTTCCATCTGGCGCTCCTGGAGCGAGACGGCCTTGCCGGTCAGCGGGCTGGACAGCTTAACCTCGCCCAGCAGATTGGCGTGTTCCTGGAAAAAAGTCGGATGGTCGGCCAGGTAGTCGGCGACGGCGGTGGAGTCCAGAATGGCGGTCATTGAAAGTCTTTACGTGAAGTCTTAAGTAAGTGCGCAAAAATTCTTGTCATTTCTAGCTTTCATAAGCGGCGCCTTGCTGCGTTGCCCACCGCTAGCAGCCTGTCGGACTTGGGATCGTCGGCTGCAAAAATACCTGGGACGGCCCATATTTCGCCGCTTTCTCGGCCAATAGCTCGCTATTGGCACTGCGAAATCGTCAAAATCTGGCCTCGCCCAGCTATTTTTTCGCTTCGACTCTCCAAGTCCGACAGGCTGCTAGCAGTGCTCGCACTGCTAGCGGCGTGCGCCTTGCCAGGCATCCGCTTCTGTTCGCTAGAAATCACAATAATTTCTGCACACTTACTTAGTGCGGGGAATCGTGTTGCATGCGAAAAAACGTCCCGCAATTCTAACCGACAGCGTGCGCTCACACGCAAAAAGACGCCCGGAGGCGTCTTTTTGCAGTGCGGGATGGTCGCGCGCCGTGCTTAGAAGCGGTGACGCACGCCGATCTGGATGGCGTGGCTGTCTTCGCCAGCGACTTTGGTGAAGCCGCCCGGCGAACCGGCCGCGCCCGGCGTGTACTGGCCGTCGTTCTGGTTCTTGATATGCGACAGCACGGTGTAGACATCGGTGCGGGCCGACAGGTTGTAGTCGTAACCGACCGCCACCAGGGTCGCATCGCTGTTCGACACGGTGCGGTCGTTCTGGCGCGCCGCCGAGGCCATCAGGCGGCCCTGGCCCAGGCGGTAGTGCAGGCCGAACTGGTAGCTGCTGGCATCGACCTGGCTGTTGCGGGTGATGTTGGTGGTGTAGATATTGGTCAGGGCGGCGACGTTGGCAGCCGGCACGCCGGCGGCGCGCAGGCCCGGAGCGACCTGGCCGTTGAACACGGCGAGGTAATCGGCCAGCAGGGCCGAATTGCGGTTGACCTGGTCGTGGTAGCCGGCGAAGAGCTTGAAGTCGCCGACCTTGACCGAACCGCCCACGGTGGTGGTGGTCAGGCTCTTGCGGCCTTGCAGGTCTTCACCCTGGTTGTGGCCGACGCCGATGTCGAAAATGCTGGTCTTGTAGGTGATCGCGCCGCCCATGAACTTGTTGTAGCGGCCCAGGTAGCCGGAGTTCTTGGTGCCGTACATGAGCGAGCCGCCGAAGCCGGACGGGGTGGCGATGCGGTACTGGATCGATTTCTGCGAGCGGATGTCCGCGCCCAGCGCGGTGAAGCCGGCGGTGCCGCCGGTGATGCCGCCCCAGGTGCCGCCGGTGCCGGTTTCGAACGCGTCAGCCGCGGCGAACACTTCGTAGCCAGGGGTGTACATGCGCCCGACCAGGATGGCGCCGAAGGGCGTGACCACGCCCACCATGGCGGTGCGGTCGAACAGGGCTTTCTCGGCATTGACGGCGATCGCCGGCTGCAGGCCGGCGCGCAGGGTCGCCAGGGTCGGCGCCAGGGCCGGGGTCTTGAAGGCATCCATGCCCTTGGTCAGGTAAAAGCCTTGATTCGCGTTCACCAGGCCGGGGCTCTGGGTGCCGGTGTCGAGTTCGACGCGCGCTTCCAGATTGAAGATGGCCTTGTAACCACCGCCGATGTCTTCGGTACCTTTGAGACCGATGCGCGAACCGTCCGCGATGCCACTGACGAGTTTGGCCGATTCACCTTTGGTTTTCATGAAACCAGCATCGGCAATACCGTAAATGGTCACACTGGACTGGGCCAGGACCGGGGCTGCGAAACAGGTAGCAATTACACCAGCGATTAATTTTGTTTTCATTGTGTCTCCAGGAGATTATTTTATATAAAAACGAACGTGCGTACTAATTCGTTTTAACCAATATGCCATCGTTTTTTAGCCTTGTACAGAAAGCCGATCGCGCACGCAAGTGCTGGTTGCGAAAAAGACACAGACGAAGCAAAAACGTCAATACCGTCTTATCTGAAACACCACAGCCTGCGCCGTCAAAGGCAAAGGGCGGCGATGTTGCCATCGCCGCCCTTTGTTTTATCCGACCGACTTATGTTGCATGCGATTTATATCGCACTGCATCAAAAAGCGTGATTCACGCCCAATGCATAGATATTCATGCTCGATGGAATGGTCGGGCCTTTCTTGTTGGAAGCATCAGCATACACATAGGTGCGTGGCGACAGGCTGTATTCGTAGCCGATCGACATTTGCTTGGTCTTTTGCATGCCCTGGTTCAAAGCGCCCTGGTTCTTCTGGCCATAACCGGCCAGGATTTTGCCCTGGCCCATTTTGTAATTGGCGCCAACCACCCACGAACGCGCTTCTTCGCTGTTAAACAGGGTATGGCCGCGGTCTTGCTGCACGCGCGTGGCCATCAGTTTCAGTTCCGGCGTGGCCATCACATAGCCGGCGATCGAGAGCAGGCGCGATTCGACCGCGTTGCGTTCGGCGGCCAGCATCAGCGAACCGGCCGCGCCGGTATAGGTGGCCGAGACCGAGTAAGGATTGGCCGACGCTTCCGAGCCAGGACGGTATTGCGGGTTGGCCAGGGTGCCGCGGCCGACGATGGCTGCCGAACCCGTGCTCGCTTCCTTGGTGCCGACCGTGGCATTGATCTGGAAGCCGTTGTAGACGTTCGAGTTGTAGAACAGGGCGTTGTTGAAGCGGTTGGTCGAATTGCCCACCGAGCCGAGCGGGTCCGAGGTGTAGCCGGCGACCATCAGGTCGGTCTGGAAACCGGCCGGGCTCGGCACACCGTGGAACGGCTCGAACTGGGTGCTGCTTTCCTGGAAGGCGGTCAGGCCGCGTCCCAGGCGCACCATGCCGAAGGCGCCTTGCAGGCCGACCCGGCTCTGGCCCTGGAACAGCGGACGCTGGACGCCGCCCCCGCCCTGCTCGATGGTGCCCGAGTCCGGTTCATAGCGAATTTCGAGCTGGAACAAGGCTTTCAGGCCGCTGCCGATGTCTTCCACGCCTTTGAAACCGAGGGTGTTATTCGCGCGCTTGCCGATGGCCAGCGATTGGTCAGTACGTTTGATCATGCCGGCATCAACGGTGCCGTAGATGACCACAGAAGATTGTGCTTGTGCAAAGCCGGCGCTTGCGCCCAGAACTGCCAGAGCGACCAGTGATTTTTTCATGTACACGTCCCTAAAAGTGAAACAGTCGAATCCGCAAGTGCCTTGAGTTTTCAATCTACTGAACACCCGGATTAAGAAACCTTATTGCTTGGCCATGTCCAGCGTGGCTGTCCTGGTCGATTATGAGGGGTAGAATTGGTTGAAAGCCAATCATTCCGGCAGTGTTGTTGTATTTATGAAACGGCGCTGCGTATTGATACAGGCAAGACCTTCGTCATTTTTATGAAATCGTTTCATGCGGTATCCCGGATATTCTTACTAACAAGCTTTGTGCGAAATCAAGGAAGTCGCCATCAGCGGCCATCGCGCCGCGCGCCTGACGTAGACTTTAAAACGTCGGCTGCACCCGCATCAGCCAGGCAACTGTTGTATATTGGCAACTAGACCGGCACCATGCGGCGTAGCAGGCTCAAGGAGGCAATCTCCTCCCGGGGCTTCTCCAACAAGGTGATGGCAACAATCATGGCAAACCGCGAAGAACTAGCGCTCATCCGGGGCGCGCGCGCAGGCCGCGCCCAAGCCCAGCTCGACCTGGGAACCCTCTATCTGTTCGGCAGCGCCGGCTTGCCCAAAAGCCTGCCGACGGCCCTGCACTGGCTTGACCGTGCCGCGCAGCAAGGCAGCGCCGGCGCCTGCCAGCTGATCGGCACCCATATTCCCTTCGATGTGGCGGTGCAGAGCCAGCGGCCGGTGGCGTGCTGGTTCGAGCAAGCCTGCGACGATGGCAACCTGCGTGCCGGGCTGGTGCTGGCCCAATTGATCTTAGGCGGGCATGGCGGCGCCACGCCCGGCCCCGAGCGGCGCGAAAAAGCTTTTCGCGCGCTCGAAGCGGGCGCGGCGGCCGGCCTGGCCGAAGCCCAGTGGCTGCTGTCGCAGCACCGGCGCCTGGCGGGCGCGCTGACGGTGGCGTCCGAGGCGCACGTGGCGTCGCCGGCGGCGCCGCTGGCGCGTCCGGCGCCCGCGCCGGCGCCGCAGCGCACGGTCGATGCGCGCTGGCTGCAGCGCGCCGCCGAGAGCGGCTTGCCGCAGGGCCAGTTGTCGCAACTCGACACCGACTGGGAAGAAGGGCGCCTGGCCGCCTACGCGCAGCGCGCACTGCCGCTGGCGCGGGCCCTGGTGCGCCAGCTGGGCACGACGCCGCGCGCCGCCAGCGGGCTCGGTGCGGCGGACGTCACCTTGCTGTCGCGTTGCGCGCGCGCGCTGGGGGCCGCTGCCGGCGACCCTGATGCCGATGGCGATGCCGGCCGTTCCGATACGCTGGGCGCCGAGATGCGCCATTTCTTCGAGCTGGCCGCAGCCGAGCACGATGCTCATGCCCAGTTCGCCGTGGGGCTGTGGTGCGCGCGCATGCAGGTCGACGGCAAGCGCATCGCCGTGGGCGAAGGCTCGGCCAACTTCAAGAAAGCCATCCGCTGGCTGACCCTGGCCGGCAACCAGGGGCTGGCCGAAGCCTGGTACGCGCTGTCGCGCATCTACGTCAAGCCCGAGTTCTCCCAACGCAACGTGCTTGACGCCCAGCGCTATCTGGAGCGCGCCGCCGAAATGGGTTACCGCGACGCCCAGCTCGAGTGCGGCAACAGCGCCTGGCGCGCGCGCCGCGAGAATGAAAACAATGATGTGCGGGCGGTGTACTGGTTACAGAAGGCGGCGCTGCAAGGCTGTCCGCTGGCGGCCACGGCGCTGCACAAGATCGCCCCGCGCTGCGACGGCGCGGCCTACACCGAAACCGGGGCCTTGGCGGCGTACGAGCTGGGCGGCGCGCATCCGCTGCTGGCCGCGCGTCTCGAGCTGGCCGCCCTGTTCGGGCTGACGCGCGCCGAAGCGTTGTTGCTCGATGTAACGGCGGCCGACCAGGGGCATTGCCTGGTGATCGATATCCGCGGCAGTTACGGGCGCAGCAAGCGGCGTTTGGTGGTGATCGATTCGATGCACGAACGGCACGCGCTGGACCGCATCGTGCGCCTGTTCGACGGCGTCGACTGCGGGCCGAGCGGTCCGGAGGGCAATTACCGGCAGCGGCTGTACCGGCTCAAGACCCTGGTGCCGGAGTCCGAGCATGCCGAGCTGGGGGAGGTGGAGGCGTACGAGATGGCGGCGTGAGGGGAGGGCCGGGAACCTCAACACCGTCGTTCCCGGCCGAGGCCGGGAGCGACGGTCGTCAATCTAGCGGCCGGAAGTGACCTCAATCTCGCCCTCGAACACCGTCACCGCCGGTCCGCTGAGCATCACCGGCTGTCCATCGCCGGCCCACGCAATCGACAACTCCCCGCCGCGCGCAGTCACGCGCACGGGCGAATCGAGCAATCCGCGCCGGATCCCGGCCACCACGGCCGCGCAGGCGCCAGTGCCGCAGGCCAGCGTTTCCCCGGCGCCGCGCTCGTACACGCGCAGCTTGATGTGATGCCGGTCCAGCACCTGCATGAACCCCGCATTGACCTTGTTCGGAAAACGCGCATGCGCCTCGATCAGCGGCCCGGTGTCTGCCACCGGCGCGAGGTCGACATCATCGACCACCTGCACCGCGTGCGGATTGCCCATCGACACCACCGACACGAACACTGTCTTGCCACCCTGATATTTGATCGGCAAAGGCCACAAGGTATCCCGCCCCTCGGCCCAGCCGCCCAGCCCGGACGCATCGAACGGCACCCCGGCCGGTTCGAGCACCGGCGCACCCATGTCCACCGTGATGCTGCCATCGGCCTCCAGGCGCGGCGTGATGACGCCCTTCATGGTTTCCACCCGGATGCTGGACTGCTCCGTCAAACCCTTGTCGGTGACAAACTTGACGAAGGCGCGCGCGCCGTTGCCGCACTGCTCGACTTCGCCGCCATCGTTATTGAAGATGCGGTAACGGAAGTCGCAGCCGGCGCCCTGGGCTTTTTCCACCACCAGGATCTGGTCGGCGCCGATGCCGAAGCGCCGGTCCGCCAGGCCCTGCCACTGGGCGGGTGTGAAATCGAGCTGCTGGCTGATGGCGTCGATGACGATAAAATCATTGCCGGCGCCGTGCATCTTGGTAAATTTGAGTTTCATGCGTCTCAGTATAGTGCGAAACAACTATTGTTTCAGATACGGCGACGGTTCGCCGGGCGGGCGGGTCTTGAAGCGTTTGTGCGTCCAGAAATACTCGGCCGGCGCCTCGCGCACCCGCTCCTCGATAAAGGCATTCATCCGGCGGGCCGACTCGGCCATGTCATCGCCCGGATAATTCTCCCAGGCCGGATAAAACGTCACCTTCCAGCCAGTGTAATTCGGCAAGAATGTCGCCACCACCGGAATCACCTGCGCGCCGGTGGCCGCCGCAATGCGTCCCGGCGCGGTGAGCGTGGCGGCCGGAATGCCGAAAAACGGCACGAACTCGGCATCCTTGTCGCCAAAATCCATATCCGGCAGCATAAAGTAGGGCAAGTGATCGCGCATGGCGCGCAGGATCGGCTTGACTCCCTCCTTGCGCGAAAACAATTGCACCGGACGAAAGCGCGAACGCCCCTTGCGCAGCACCTCGTCGAACACGGCATTTTTTTGCGGTACGTAAATCGAGCACAAACTCGTTTCCAGCATCACCGCCACGCCCGCCACGTCCAGGCTCACGAAGTGCGGGCACAGCAGGATGGTCGGCCTGGCCGCGATCTGCGCCAGAGGCACGCCGGGCTCGACTTTGATCAAACGGCGCAAGCGCGCTTGCGGCGCCCACCACAAAATGCCGCGCTCCCACACGCTGCGCGAATACGACTGGAAATGCTGGCGCGCCAGCACCACCCGCTGCGCTTCCGACAATTCCGGCATGCACAGGCGCAGATTGGTCAGGGCGATATGGCGCCGTTTCCTGAGCACCAGGAAAAGCAGGCTGCCCACGCCCGTGCCGACCCGTCCCAGCACGGGCAGCGGTAACCAGTGCATCAGCCACACCAGGCCAATCAAGACCTTCATGCGTCCACCTGGGCGTCGGGCGCGGGCACGCCGCCGGGCTGCTTGTAGCGGTTATAACTCCAGAAATACTGGGCCGGGCAGCGCGCGATCAACCGCTCCATGGCACGATTGATCATGCCCGCCCGCTCGGCGGGGCTGCCCTCCAGTTCCTGGCCGAAAGGCACGAAGCGCACGATAAACCCGCGGCCGGCGGGACGCCGCTCGGCGTACACCAGGATGATTTCGGCATTGCCCAGTTGCGCCAGCTTGGCCGGCAGGGTCATGCTGTAGGCCGGGCGTCCGAAAAACGGCGCCCACACGCCTTCGCCCTGCTGCGGCACCTGGTCCGGCAGCACCCCGATCGGCTCGCCCCGCTTGAGGCACTTGGCCAGGATGCGCACGCCCGACAGGTTGGCCGGTGCCAGGTGCAGGTTGTGGCGCGCTCTAGCGCCCTCGATCAGCGGTTTCAGGGCGGCCTGCTTGGGCGGGCGGTACATCACGGTCAGCTTGGTGCGCAGCGCGATCTGCTGGGCGGTGATTTCGAAGCAGCCCAGGTGCGGGGTCAGGAACATGATGCCGCGCCCGCTGTCGATGACCGACTGGACATAGTCCCAGTTCTCGTCGGTGGCCATGCTCGCCACTTTCCCGGGCGGCGCGCACCACACGAAGGCCAGTTCGATGATCGACTTACCGGACTCGGCGATGGCGGCCGACAAATGCTGGCCGAAGCCGGCCGCGCGCATGTTGGTGCGCATCAGCTTGCGGTAAGAAGGGGAGGCGAGATACACGAACCAGCCCAGCGCGGCGCCCATGACATGCAGGACCGGCAATGGCAACTTCGATAAGGTACGGAAAAGAGGAACTAACATGGTTTTTGACTGTGGTTCAACAAACGGCTAGTTGCTTAGCCAAAATTTCTCAAGGAGCGTAAAATACCACGTATGCAGGATCCGCCGAGTTAATAGACAACTTGCGAAGCGGAATATAAATGTCGCTAAAGCGTCGCAGGCAACCCGGTTACTGCGACTTTCATCTCACACAGTAACAGGAGCATTGCATGTCAAACGACTATCTCTTCACGTCCGAATCCGTGTCCGAAGGCCATCCAGACAAAGTTGCCGATCAGATTTCGGACGCCATCCTCGACGCCATCCTCGAGCAAGACCCGAAAGCGCGCGTTGCCGCCGAAACCCTATGCAACACCGGTTTGGTGGTGCTGGCCGGTGAAATCACCACCCACGCCAACGTCGATTATATTCAGGTCGCGCGCGAAACCATCAAGCGCATCGGCTACGACAACACCGACTACGGCATCGACTACCGCGGCTGCGCCGTGATGGTCTGCTACGACAAGCAGTCGCCCGACATCGCCCAGGGCGTCGACGAAGGCGCCGGGCTCGACCTGGACCAGGGCGCCGGCGACCAGGGCCTGATGTTCGGCTACGCCTGCGACGAAACGGCCGAGCTGATGCCGGCCGCCATTCATTACGCGCACCGCCTGGTCGAACGCCAGTCGCAGCTGCGCAAGGATGGCCGCCTGCCGTGGCTGCGTCCGGATGCCAAGTCGCAAGTGACCCTGCGCTACGTGGACGGGCGTCCGGTTGGCGTCGACACCGTGGTGCTGTCGACCCAGCACGCGCCGGAAGTCACGCACGCGCAGATCGAAGAAGCGGTGATTGAAGAAATCATCAAGAAAGTGTTGCCGGCCGAATGGCTGCACAACACGCGCTACCTGGTCAACCCGACCGGTCGCTTCGTCATTGGCGGCCCACAAGGCGATTGCGGCCTGACCGGTCGCAAGATCATCGTCGACACCTACGGTGGCGCGGCGCCGCACGGCGGCGGCGCGTTTTCGGGCAAGGACCCATCCAAAGTCGACCGTTCGGCGGCCTACGCGGCCCGTTACGTGGCCAAGAACGTGGTGGCGGCCGGGCTGGCGCGCCAGTGCCAGGTGCAGGTCAGCTACGCGATCGGCGTGGCCAAGCCGATCAATATTACTGTGTACACCGAAGGCACGGGCGTGATTTCCGACGAAAAAATTGCCGCCTTGGTGATGGAACACTTCGATTTGCGACCGAAAGGCATCGTCCAGATGCTCGACCTGCTGCGTCCGATTTACCAGAAGACAGCGGCCTACGGCCACTTCGGCCGCGAAGAGCCGGAATTCACGTGGGAGCGCACCGACAAAGTCGCCTTGCTGCGCGCCGAAGCCGGCCTGTCCTAAGCAACACTCTGCAAACCGCCAACAAACGCGGTTTGCCTCTAAACCGGGGTCAGAGCTTTAACTCGAAACATTTCTAGTTAAAGCTCTGACCCCGGTGTTCGTTTCGGGGCTGTTCTTGCTAAAAGCGCAAGAATCTGACGAAATGGGGGCCGCTATTTCGATTTACCCGAAATCCTGCGCCGGGGTCAGAGCTTTAACTAGAAATGTTTCGAGTTAAACCTCTGACCCCGGTTGTAGGTGCTCTGCACCCAGGCGTAGGCGCTTTTGCCGCACCCGAGAAATTTGGCTGGCGCAACTTGACGTTAGCGGCTACACTTCTTAGTTCCGAGGAGCGTTGCGACGAAATTGCTATTTCGCCAGGCTCGGAAATTCCACCGCAACTGCGCTCACGTTACTTTTTTCTAACTGAAAGGAGGGCGTGATGAACGCCGTACTCAAATCTTCGCAAGACTTCCATATCGCCGCCATTTCCCTGGCCGCCTGGGGCGACAAGGAAATCAAGATCGCTGAAACCGAAATGCCCGGCCTGATGGCTATCCGCGAGGAATTCGCCGCGGCCCAGCCACTCAAAGGCGCGCGCATCACCGGTTCGCTGCATATGACGATCCAAACCGCCGTGCTGATCCAGACCCTGGAAGCCCTCGGCGCCAAGGTCCGTTGGGCATCGTGCAATATCTATTCGACCCAGGACCACGCCGCCGCCGCCATCGCCGCCGCCGGCACCCCTGTGTTCGCCGTCAAGGGCGAAACCCTCGACGAATACTGGGAGTACACCCACCGCATCTTCGAATGGCCAAGCGACGCCGGCCAGCCGGTGTATTCGAACATGATCCTCGACGATGGCGGCGACGCCACCCTGCTGCTGCACCTGGGCACGCGCGCCGAAACCGATCCGTCGGTGCTGGCCAAGCCGGGGTCGGAAGAGGAAATCTGCCTGTTCAACTCGATCAAGACCCACCTGGCGAAAGATGCCACCTGGTACTCCAAGCGCCTGCCGCAAATCCTGGGCGTGACCGAGGAAACCACCACCGGCGTGCACCGCCTGTACCAGATGCACAAGGAAGGCAAGCTGGCCTTCCCGGCAATTAACGTCAACGATTCGGTCACCAAGTCGAAATTCGACAATCTGTACGGTTGCCGCGAGTCGCTGGTCGACGGCATCAAGCGCGCCACCGATGTGATGATCGCCGGCAAAGTAGCCGTCATCGCCGGCTACGGCGACGTCGGCAAGGGCTCGGCCCAGGCCATGCGCGCGCTGTCGGCGCAAGTGTGGGTCACCGAAATCGATCCGATCTGCGCCCTGCAGGCGGCGATGGAAGGCTACCGCGTCGTGACCATGGATTACGCCGCCGAACACGGCGACATCTTCGTTACCTGCACCGGCAACTATCACATCCTGACCGAACAGCACATGCTGGCCATGAAAGACCAGGCCATCGTCTGCAACATCGGTCACTTCGACAACGAGATCGATGTCGCTTCGCTGAAGAAATATGAGTGGGATAACATCAAGCCCCAGGTCGATCACGTGATCTTCCCGAGCGGCAAGCGCATCATCCTGCTGGCCGAAGGCCGCCTGGTCAACCTCGGTTGCGGTACCGGTCACCCGTCGTACGTGATGAGCTCCTCGTTCGCGAACCAGACCATCGCCCAGATCGAGCTGTTCGCCAATACCGACAAGTACCCGGTCGGCGTGTACGTGCTGCCGAAGCACCTGGACGAGAAAGTCGCGCGCCTGCAGCTCAAAAAGCTCAACGCGCAACTGACCGTGCTGACCGACGAGCAAGCCGCGTACATTACCGTCAGCAAAGAAGGCCCTTACAAGCCTGACCACTACCGTTATTAATCGGTAACGACGGCGCGCATCTGCAAAGAGCGCGCCGTTTTTTTGTTCTACACAATATCTTTTTCATATCAACCGGACTCCCGCTTCCCTTATGCGCTTACTTTTGACGTGGTTGATTAACGCAGTGGCGCTATGCGCGCTGCCATTCTTGATGAGTTCGGTTCAAGTCACGAACCTGGTGTCGGCCTTGATTGCCGCGCTGGTGCTCGGGCTGGTCAATACCCTGATTCGTCCGGTGCTGGTACTGCTGACCCTGCCCGTAACCCTGCTATCCATGGGGTTGTTTATCCTGGTGATCAACGCGCTGCTGTTTTGGGCAGTCGCCAACTTGATCGACGGATTCCAAGTGTCAGGTTTCTGGTCGGCCTTTATCGCCGCCATCCTGTACAGCATCATCTCGTGGGCGCTGTCTACCTTACTCCTCAAAAAAGATGGCAACTCCTGACTTCAGCATTGAATTCTATCCGCCCAAGACTCCCGACGGGGCGGATAAGCTGCGCGTGGCGCGCGCCAAACTGGCGCTGCTGCAACCTAAATATTTCTCGGTCACCTTCGGCGCCGGCGGCAGCACGCAGCAGGGCACGCTCGACACGGTCGTCGAGATCCTCGGCGAGGGCCACGACGCCGCTCCCCACTTGTCGTGCGTGGGCGCCACGCGCGAATCGATCCGTACGATCCTGAAACAGTTCCAGTCGCATGGGATCAAACGCGTGGTGGCCTTGCGCGGCGACTTGCCAAGCGGCTACGGCGGCGCGGGCGAGTTGCGCTATGCCAGCGATTTGATCGAGTTCATCCGCGCCGAGACGGGCGACTGGTTTCACATCGAAGTGGCGGCCTATCCGGAAGTGCATCCCCAGGCCAGGTCGCCGCAGGATGACTTGCAGAACTTCGCGCGCAAGGTGCAGGCCGGCGCGAATGCGGCCATCACCCAGTATTTTTACAACGCCGACGCGTACTTTGCGTTCATGGACCAGAGCCGCAAGCTGGGGATCGATATTCCCGTCGTGGCGGGGATCATGCCGATTACCAATTACACGCAGTTGATGCGGTTTTCGGATATGTGCGGAGCGGAAATTCCGCGCTGGGTGCGCTTGAAGCTGGCCAGTTTCGGGGATGACACGGCATCGATCAAGGCGTTCGGGCTCGATGTGGTGACGCAGCTGTGCGAGAGATTGCTCGCTGGCGGCGCGCCGGGGCTGCATTTTTACAGCATGAACCAGGCGGTGGCGACGACCGCGTTGTGGGAGCGCTTGAAGGCTGCTTGATGCATCGATGCTCGATTTATTGATGAGAGTGTGATGATCGTTCGCTACGCTCAAAACCGTCGTCCCCGCGAAGGTGGGGACCCAGGTTCGTGCTGAAGCCGCAGACGGCGCGACGAACTTGGATCCCCGCCTTCGCGGGGATGACGTTTTCTGGTCTAACGGCGAAGGTAACGTCTGCCGGCGGAAGGCTACTAAATTACCCCTCGGTAATGACCCAATCGAGCGCCACATCATGGCGCTCCCCGGCAAACGCCACCTGATCCTGCGCATATGCAATCCCCACCGTGACCGGCCTCGGCGCCTCCTCCAGCGTGCGGTCGTAATACCCCCCGCCATACCCCAGCCGGTACCGCTTCGCCGTAAACCCCAGGCAAGGCACCAGCAGCACCCCCGGCCGGTCCACCATCCTTTGCTCAGCCGGCACCGCCACCCCCATCCGGTCGCTGACCATCGCCTCCCCAGGCACCCACTCCACGAACGCCAGCGCGCAATCGGGCGCCACCACCAGCGGCAGCGCCAGCGGCACGCCCGCCCTTGCCAGCTCAAGATACAGCGGCTGCAAATCGGGTTCGCCCCGCAGCGGCCAGTACACCCCCAGCACCGGGTCCGCTTCGCGCGCACCCCACCACGCCAGCACGCGTGCCCCGATCAGCGCGTCGCGCCGCGCCTTTTCCAGGGGATCGAGCGCGCGCCGGGCCGCTTTTAGGGTGGCGCGCAAACTTGCCTTGTCGGCACTATGTGCATTTGCATCATTTGCGTGCGCCGATGCTGGCTGCGCGGCATGCCCGCATGGTATTCTAGGTTCGCCGGTCATGTGTTAAATGAAGTATCAATGGAGAGTTGCATTCAGATGTTCCTGCCGAAATTGTTTGCCTTCGCGATTGCCGCCGGAGCCTGCCTGATTCCAGCGTACGCCCAGGCGAGCGCGCCCCCGTACGACCCGCGTGCCGACGACGATACCTTCCTGCTGCTGCGCGAAGCCGCGCGCCAGGACGATGCCGCCAAGGCCAATGCCTACGCCTCGCGCCTGCAGAACTATGCGGTGCCGTCGTATGTCGATTATTATCGGCTCAAAACCCGGATGCGGGTGGCGTCCGCCGATGAATTCCGCGATTTCCTCAAGCGCTACCAGGGCCTGGCCATCGCCGACCGCCTGCGCAACGACTGGCTGCTGGAACTGGGCCGCGCGCGCGACTGGGCCAATTTCGACCAGCAGTATCCCCTGTTCGTGCTCAACGATGACACCCAGGTCAAGTGCTACGCCCTCATGGCGCGCGTGGCGCGCGGCGAAAAAGTGGCCGACGACGCCCGTGCGCTGCTGGCCAATCCGCCCGGCTATGGCGATGCCTGCGGCTCCCTGATTTCCACCCTGGCCCAATCGGGCCAGTTCGATGCCAACGACCTGCTGGCCCAGCTGCGCCTGGCCGGCGAAACCCGCGCCACCGGCCCGGCCAAACGCATCGCCGCGCTGCTCGGGGTATCCGAACTGCACGCCTCGCAGGCGGTCGACCTGCCGGCGCTGGCCATGGCGCGCGGCATCGGCGAGACCCGCGCCGACCACGAAGTCTATCTGGTGGCGGTGGCCCGCATGGCGCGCACCAGCCAGAACCTGGCCGTGGTCGCCCTGAACAAGAACGCCCCGCGCCTGTCGCCCCAGGAACAAGCCATCGGCTGGGCCGGCATCGCGCACGCCGCCTCGCTCACGCTCGCCCCCGAAGCCTACGATTACTGGCGCAAGAGCGCCGGCGCGCCGCTCACGGCCGAACAGATTCAGTGGAAAACCCGCATCGCCCTGCGCCGCGGCGACTGGAAAACCGTCAAGGCCACCATCGAAGCGATGCCGGCCCCGCTGCGCGCCCAACCCGGTTGGACCTACTGGCTGGGCCGCGCGCTGCAGGCCGAACACGGCGCGCACGAAGCGGCCGTGGCCCTGTACCAGCGCATCGCCGACCAGAACAGCTTCTATGGCCAGTTGGCGCTGGAAGAACTGGGCCAGCTCATTTCGATCCCGCCGCCGGGCCCGGCCCTCACGCCCGAGGAAATGGCGCCCATGGCCAGCAACCCCGGCCTGCGCCGCGCGCTCAAGTTCTTCAGCCTGCGCCTGCGCCCCGAAGGCACGCGCGAGTGGAACTGGGAACTGCGCAAGTTCAGCGAACGCGAACTGCTGGCCGCGGCCGAATTCGCACGCCAGAACCAGATCCTCGACCGCATGGTCAATACCTCGGACCGCACCCGCACCCAGTTCGACTACACCCAGCGCTTCCCGGCGCCGCACAACGACATCCTGCACCCGACCGCGCAGCAACTGGGCCTGGACCGGGCCTGGGTGTATGGCCTGATCCGCCAGGAATCGCGCTTCATCATGGATGCGCAGTCGAGCGTCGGCGCGTCCGGCCTGATGCAGGTCATGCCCGCCACCGGCGCCTACGTGGCGCGCAAGATCGGCCTGGGCGACTACGTCAAGAACAAGCTGACCGACGTGCGCACCAACATCCTGCTCGGTGCGAACTACATGAGCATGGTGCTCGAAAACGCCGACGGTTCGCAGACCCTGGCCACGGCCGCCTACAACGCCGGCCCGGGACGCATGCGCAACTGGCGCGGCAAGCTCTCCGAGCCGATGGAAGGGGCCATCTTCGCCGAGTCGATCCCGTATATGGAAACCCGGATCTATGTGAAGAATGTGATGTCCAACGCGACCAACTACGCCGCGCTGTTCGAGAACAAGCCGCAGTCGCTCAAGGCGCGCCTTGGCAAAATCACGCCGCGCAGCGCCCAGGGCAACGACTTGCCCTGATGCGCCTGCGGGCACATTTCGGAGCGTGCACGATGAAAGACATGACTGTAGTGGTGTTTGGCGGCTCCGGCTTCATCGGCAGCCATCTGGTGGCGCGCCTGTCGCAGGAGGGCGCACGGGTCATCGTGCCGACCCGGCGCGCCGAACGCGCCAGGCACCTGATCTTTTTGCCGCGCGTCGATGTCGTCGGCGCCAACGTCGCTGACGACGCCACCGTGCGCCGCCTGCTGGCCGGCGCCGACGCCGCCATCAACCTGGTGGGTGTGCTGCATTCGCGCCGCGGCCAGCCGTACGGGCCCCACTTCAAGCGCGTCCATGTCGAGCTGCCGCGCCGCATCGTGGCCGCCTGCGCCGCCACGGGCGTGACGCGCTACCTGCACATGAGCGCCCTGGGCGCGGCCGCCGACGGCCCGTCCATGTACCAGCGCTCCAAGGCCGACGGTGAAGTGGCCGCGCGCGCCGAGCCCTCGGTGGCGGCCACGATTTTCCGGCCATCGGTGGTGTTCGGTCCCGGCGACAGTTTTCTCAATACCTTTGCGCGCATGCAGAAGTGGCTGCCGTTCATTCCGCTGGCCGGCGCCGCCACCGATTTCCAGCCGATCTACGTGGGCGACGTGGCCGACGCGTTCGTGCACGCGCTGGGCGACCTGAAAACGCGCCACCAGGTGTATTCGCTGGGCGGGCCGCAGATGTATTCGCTGGCCGAACTGGTGCGCTTGGCGGGCCGCTATGCCGGCCATCCGCGCCCGGTGTTCGGCATTCCCGAGCCGCTGGCGCGCCTGCAGGCGGCGCTGTTCGAGCTGCTGCCGGGCGAGCCGCTGATCAGCCGCGACAACCTCGACTCGATGCGGGTCGATAACGTCGTCGATCCGGCCATCCAGGCCACCACCGCCGCCGCCCTCGGCCTGCAACTGCGCGCGCTCGAAGCGGTGGCGCCGCACTACCTGGCGCCGCACGAGCGCTTTGACGACTACCGCGCCCGCGCCGGGCGCTGATTTCTCACTTTTCTCCGGAAAACGACACAATGCAAACCACCGAACTCGATCCGACCCTGTCGCACACGCTGGACGAGGCCAAAAAGGCCGGCCTGACGCTCATCATCGGCAACAAGAATTATTCGTCCTGGTCGATGCGGCCGTGGGTGGCGGCCACCGCGTTCGGCATCCCGTTCAACGAAGTGCGGGTGCTGCTCGACCAGCCAGATACGTCGGCGCGCATCGCCGAGTATTCGGGCGCCGGCCGGGTGCCGGTGCTGATCGCCGGCGAAATGACCATCTGGGACAGCCTGTCGATCTGCGAGTACCTGGCCGAGCAGTTCCCGGAAAAGCATCTGTGGCCGCGCGACGTGGCGGCGCGCGCCATGGCGCGTTCGGTCACGGCCGAAATGCACAGCGGCTTCGCCGATTTGCGCCACGCCATGTCGATGAATATCCGCATGAGCCTTCCCGGGCGCGGACGCACCCCGGGCGCGCAGGGCGACATCGGCCGCATCAGCGAGATCTGGGAAGAGTGCCTGTCGCGCTTCGGCCACCACCAGTTCTTGTTCGGCGACTTTTCGATCGCCGACGCCTTTTTCGCGCCGGTGGTGATGCGCTTTAAGATCTACGGCGTGGCGCTGGCGCCCGCCCTGCAAGCCTATTGCGAGCGGGTCCAGGCCCACCCGGCGGTGGCGCGCTGGGTGCGCGAAGCGCTGGCCGAAACCGAAACCGCAGCCCATCACGACGAAGAAATCCGCGGCAAGCCATAATAGCGGTTTAGGCAATATTGACTTGAGCATGAAAACATACATCGTTGGCGGCGCGGTGCGCGACGGCCTGCTGGGCCTGCCGGTGCAGGACCGCGACTGGATCGTGGTCGGCGCCACACCCGAAGACATGCTGGCCGCCGGCTTTCGCCCGGTCGGCAAGGACTTTCCGGTCTTCCTGCATCCCACCACGCAGGAAGAATACGCGCTCGCCCGCACCGAGCGCAAGACCGCGCCCGGCTACCGCGGCTTCGTGTTCCACACCTCGCCCGACGTCACGCTCGAAGAAGACCTGGTGCGGCGCGACCTGACCATCAATGCGATCGCGCGCGCCGACGACGGCACCGTCACCGACCCGTTCGGCGGCCGGCGCGACCTGGAAGCGAAAATTTTCCGTCATGTGTCCGACGCCTTTGCCGAAGACCCGGTGCGCATCCTGCGCCTGGCGCGCTTCGCGGCGCGTTTTCCCGACTTTACGGTGGCGCCCGAGACCATGGCGCTGATGCGCAGCATGGTGGCGGCCGGCGAAGTCGACGCCCTGGTGGCCGAGCGCGTGTGGCAGGAAGTGGCGCGCGCGCTGATGGAACAAACCCCGTCGCGCATGCTCGCCGTGCTGCGCGAGTGCGGCGCCCTGGCGCGCATCATGCCGGAACTGGACGCCCTGTGGGGCGTGCCGCAACCGCCGCTGCACCACCCCGAAATCGACACCGGCGCGCACATGATGCTGGTGATCGATTACGCGGCCGAACGCGGTTTCGACTTGCCGGTGCGCTTCGCGGCCCTGATGCACGACCTGGGCAAGGGCGCCACGCCCTCCGAGCACTGGCCGCGCCACCACGGCCACGAGCAGCTTGGCCTGGCGCTGATCGACGCCGTCTGCGCGCGCCTGAAGGTGCCGGGAGAGTGCCGCGACCTGGCCGTGATGACCGCGCGCGAGCACGGCAACGTCAGCCGCGCGCAAGAACTGCGCGCCAACACCCTGGTCACCCTGTTCGAGCGCTGCGACGCGTTCCGCAAACCGGCCCGCTTCGGGCAGATGCTGCTGGCCGCCGAGAGCGACTCGCGCGGGCGCGGCGGCGCGGGTGACGATTTCCGCACCCGGCCCTATCCGCAAGGGCCGTACCTGCTGCGCGCCCTGGACGCGGCGCGTGGCGTCAACGCCGGCGAAGTGGCGCTGCGCTGCGGCGAGAACAAGCAGCAAATCGCCCACGCCGTGCACAGCGCGCGCGTTTCGGCCGTCAAGGCGGCGCTGCGCCTGGGCGACGACCCTGCTCAGGCGGACGACAGGGAAGAGCCGAATCCTGCTATTCTTTGATCCGATATTGGCATTGACACGGAGAAACGGGATGCTGTCCACCTTGCGCCGGTCCCTGCGTCGGACTCTTGGCGCGCTCGCCTGCTGCGTTGCAGGGGTTGCCGCGGCCCAGGCGCTTGTCAATGAGCCAATCCGGCCGCTGCCCGTGAAGGCGGTGGGCGACCCTGCGCGCATCGCCCTGGGCGAGCGCTTGTTCCAGGACCCGCGTTTTTCGCGCGAGAGCACCCACAGCTGCGCCAGCTGCCACCAGTTGCGGCGCGGCGGCGCCGACGGCAAGGCCATTTCCCCTGGTGCGGACGGCAAACCGGCGCGCTTTAACACGCCCACCGTCTATAACAGCAGTTTCAACTTCCGCCAGACCTGGACCGGGCGCTACAGCGGCGTCGAGCAGTTGCTCGACCACGTCATCGGCAAGCCGGCGGTATTTGCCGACAACTGGGACGTGGTGGCCGCGCGCCTGACCCGCGACGAGGCGCTGGCGGCCCAGTTCAAGGATGTCTACGGCGACGCCCTGCGCCCGGCCTACGTGCGCGATGCGCTCGACCAGTATCTGCGCTCGCTGGTGACGCCCTCGCGCTTCGACCGCTACCTGCGCGGCGAGGCCGGCGCCATCACGGTCGAGGAAGAACGCGGCTACCTGCGCTTCAAGAGCTTCGGTTGCGCGGCCTGCCACCAGGGCATCAACCTGGGTGGCAACCTGTTCCAGAAACTGGGCGCCATGCGCGAGATGCCGGGACAGGAAACGAGCGGCGCGGACCTGGGCCGCTACCGCGAGACCGGCCGCAATATCGACCGCAAGGTGTTCCGCGTGCCTGGGCTGCGCAATGTGGCGCTGACGGCGCCGTACTTCCACGACGGCTCGGTCGCCACCCTGGAGGAGGCGGTGGAACTGATGTTCAAGTACCAGCTCGGGCGCACCGCCTCGCAGCAGGACAAGGAACTGATCGTGCGCTTTTTGCACACCCTGAGCGGCGAGAAGCTGGTGCCGGCCGCCTCGCCGGGAGCGGCGCCGTGAGCGGGGTGCTCCGTTCCTGGCGCCGCGTCGCCTCGCTGCTGTTGCTGATCGCGCTGATGGTGGTGCTGGGCGTGCTGTTCAACCGCACCCAGGCCGTCGACCTCGAAGCGCAGAACCGGGTCATGCTCAACCTGCGCGAGCTGGAAAAGCTCGACTCGGAGTGGAACGTCAACATCCTGCGCTCGCACATTGGCTTGAACAGCAACTACGATCCGCTCTCGACCCCGCTGCCGCGCATGCGCGAGCTGCAGCTGCGCCTGGCCGCCGCCTTGCCGATGACCGGCAACCCGAGGGCCGGCGACGCGCTCGAAGAAGTCAAGCGCGCGCTGGTGAAGAAGGAAGAACTGGTCGAGCAGTTCAAGACTCAGAACGCGATCCTGCGCAATTCGCTGATCTTTTTCCCGCCCGCGATCACCGACCTGAAGACCGAATTGAATGGTATCGAAGGGGCGATCGTGCCAGGCCGCGTGGTGCTGGCGCTCGATACCGCCTTGAACAGCCTGCTGAGCGACATCCTGCGCTACAACCTGGCGCCGTCGCCGGCGCTGGCGGCGCAGATCGAACGCACGATCGCCTCGATGCAGCCCTTGCGCGGCGATTTTTCGGACAGCGTGAGCGACACCATCGATGAACTGGGACGCCACGCGCACGCCATCCTGCGTTACCGCCAGCTGGAAAACGAACTCGAAATGCATATCGCGAACAGCCGCACGGCCGAGGCGATGGAAAAGCTGGGCGGCCTGTTCGACACCTCGTTCGACCAGGTGCTGATCGAAAAACAGCGCTACCGGACCTATTTGTTCGCCTATTCGGGCTTGCTGTTGCTGCTGCTGATGTACGTGGCGCGACGCCTGCTGCGCAGCTACAGCATCATCGGCGAGGTCAATCGCAGTTTGCAGGCGGCCAACGAGACGCTCGAACATCGCGTGGCCGAGCGCACCGCCGAGCTGGAAGCGCAGTCGGAGCGCTTGAAGCAACTGGCGCAGCACGACAGCCTGACCGGTTTGATCAACTACGGCGAGCTGACCCGCCTGCTGGCGCACGCGCTGGTGCGGGCCGGGCGGCGCGGCGACGTGGTGGTGGGCATGTTCATCGACCTCGATGGCTTCAAGGCGGTCAATGACACCTACGGGCATGCCACCGGCGACCTGGTGCTGTGCGAAGTGGCCAGGCGGGTGCAGGACAAGCTGCGCAAGGAAGACGCGCTGGCGCGCCTGGGCGGGGACGAATTCGTGATCTTGCTGGAAGAGGTCAGCGGGCGCGATGGCGCGCTGCGGGTGGCCCAGCAGACGCTCGACGCGATCCGCTCGATCACCGAGGCGGGCGGCTTCCCGGTGCGTATTTCGGCCAGTATCGGCGTGGCCAGCGCCAAGGGCAGGGAAGGCTTCATGCGCGGCGCGCCGGCGCTGCTGGCCGACGCCGACCAGGCCATGTACGTGGCCAAGCAGGGCGGCAAGAACGGCATTTCGTTCAGCCCGCAGGCGCAGTGGAGCGAGGCGCCGCTGGCGCCGGTCGACTTCACCAGCGCGGTGTGAACGGCAGGCGCGGACCGGCCATCACGGACCGGCCATCAGGCATCAGGAGATGCCCAGCTGCTCCAGGCGATAGCGCATTTCGGCGGCGATGCCTTCATTGGGCGACGAGGCAAATGCGCGGATCAGGGCGATGGACTCGGGCGTGCCAATGTCGGCCAGCGCGTGGCTGAACCATTTGGCGATGACTTCATCGTCCGAACACGTGTATTGGAGTGTGTCGAAGCCGCTTTCAAGCATGGTGCGTATGCAAGGAATGCTCGATGGATGGCCGAGATTCTGGATCTTCCTGGTGATTTCCTGATGATGGTAGTGCCCCGGCATCATCAGCAAATTGTTCAGAATGTCCGCTTTGACATGCGCATCCGCAATGCAGTCAATCATGCCGTCAAGTGACATCCAGTTGTCGTCATCGCTTGCAATGTCGGCCTGCATTTCGCCGAGAAGGTAGTTTTTCAGGCTATCGGCGTCGATTCCCGCCAGTTTATGCCGCTCCGACAGGTTGGCGCGGATAGTATCGAGCAGCGTGCGTTGCGATTTGTCCATTGCGATGCGAAAGCCTGTCTGGTTAGAGGTGGAATCATATCAACTTGATAGCCTTTCCATGAGCAATTGTCTCAAATTAGCCAGCCTGGACATGTTCCAACGCGTTGCGCGTAGAATCGCTTGTAGTCATGCCTCATGCATGCATTCGCGACGCCAAAAATGGCGGCGTGCAAGCAGGGGCTCCCGTGCATGCGCTACAATGGGCAAATTGGTGCGCTGCACAATAGACGTCACGGAGTCCGGCTCATGTTCACAAACCCCTTCAGCAGCTGGCTCGGCAACCGCAAGAGCAGCAAAACCCGGCGCAAGGTGCTGGTCAAGCAGCTCCACGAACGCGACCGCCGCCGCGTGCTCAAGCATTTCCTCGCGCTCGACGATAGTGACCGCTTGCTGCGCTTCGGCACCAGGCTGCCGGACGAACTGGTCGAAACCTACGTCGGCAAGATCGACTTTTCGCACGACACCGTGTACGGCGTCTACAACCCGGTATTCAAGCTGGTCGCGGTCGGCCACCTGGCGTTCGCGCCCAAGCAAGCCTCGACCCACGCCCTCTCCAGCACCACCAAGGACATCGTGGCCGAATTCGGGGTCTCGGTGTCGGCCTCCGCGCGCGGCCTGGGGATCGGCTCCAAACTGTTCGAACGCGCCGCCATCCGCTGCCGCAACCTCGATGTCGACACCTTGTATATGCACTGCCTCTCGTCCAACCAGACCATGATGCACATCGCCAAAAAGGCCGGCATGGAGATCCAGCGCGATTACGGTGAAGCCGACGCCTACCTGCGCCTGTTGCCGCCCGACCCGGCCAGCATGCTGCGCGAAGCCATCGACGAGCAGTTCGCCACCATCGACTACACCCTCAAGGCCAACACCCGCGCCGCCGTCAAGTTCTTCGTGCCTAAAAAGTAGTCGTTCACAGAGAAGCGCTTACACCAGCGGCAGCGCGGTCGTATCCTTGATCCGCTGCAGCGCGAAGCTCGACTTGACGTCGGCCACCGCCGGGTGGCTGAGCAAGGTCTGCATCATGAAGCGCGAAAAGTGGTCCATGTCTTCCACGTGCACGCGCAGCAGGTAATCCATCTCCCCCGTCATCGCATAGCAGGCCACCACTTCCGGCCAGTGCTCGACCGACAGCGCAAAATCGGCGTGCGGCGAGCTGGTGGCGCGGCGCGCCCCGGCCGCGTTGCTGGACGCCTCGCTGTGCTTTTCCAGGCGCACGTTCACATACGCCAGCAAACCGAGCCCGATCTGGGCCGGATCGAGCAGCGCCACATACTGGCGGATCACGCCCGCCTCTTCGAGCCGCTTGATGCGGCGCAGGCAGGGAGAGGGCGACAGGCTGACCCGGTCGGCCACGTCCTGGTTCGACAGGCGTCCGTCCGCCTGCAAGATCGCCAGAATCTTCCGATCTGTTTTATCGAGCACAATTTTTGGCATATTTCCTCCGAAAGCCGCATTTCAACGCAATATTATTGCTCAAATTGCTGGCCGTGGGGCAGTGTTTGAAATTTAATGCCTGTGTCGCGGGACTATACTGTGCCCTATTAAAATAGGAGACTGTCATGCAATTTACGCCTTGGGAAAACCCGATGGGGACCGATGGATTCGAATTTGTCGAGTACGCGGCGCCGGATCCGAAAGCGCTCGGCGCGCTGTTCGAGCAGATGGGCTTCACCGCCATCGCACGCCACCGCCACAAGGACGTGACCTTGTATCGCCAGGGCGAGATTAACTTCATCATCAACGCCGAAAAAGACTCGTTCGCCCAACGTTTTGCGCGCACCCACGGCCCGTCGGTCTGCGCCATCGCGATCCGCGTCGACGACGCCGCCATGGCCTACCGCCGCGCGCTCGAACTGGGCGCCTGGGGTTTCGACAACAAGACCGGCCCGATGGAACTGAACATCCCCGCCATCAAGGGCGTGGGCGATTCGCTCCTGTATTTCGTCGACCGCTGGCGCGGCAAGGGCGCCAACGCCGGTTCGGCGCCCGGCACCATCGGCGACATCAGCATCTATGACGTCGACTTCGTCGCCATCCCGGGCGCCGTGGCCAACCCGGTCGGCAACGGCCTGACCTACATCGATCACCTGACCCACAACGTGCACCGCGGCCGCATGAAGGAATGGGCCGAGTTCTACGAGAACCTGTTCAACTTCCGCGAAGTGCGCTACTTCGACATCGAAGGCAAGCTGACCGGCCTCAAATCGAAGGCGATGACATCCCCGTGCGGCAAAATCCGCATTCCGATCAACGAATCGTCGGACGACAAGTCGCAGATCGCCGAATACCTCGACGCCTACCACGGCGAAGGCATCCAGCACATTGCACTGGGCACCGACGATATCTATCACTCGATCCAGGGCATGCGCGACACCGGCATCGTGTTCCAGGATACGATCGAAACCTACTATGAGCTGATCAACCGCCGCCTGCCGGGCCATGGCGAAAACCTCGACGAACTGCGCCGCCTGCGCATCCTCGTCGATGGCCACAGCAGCGAGACCGAACGCGAACTGCTGCTGCAGATTTTCACGCAGACCGTGATCGGCCCGATCTTCTTCGAAATCATCCAGCGCAAGGGCGACCAGGGTTTCGGCGAAGGCAATTTCCGCGCACTGTTCGAGTCGATTGAACTCGACCAGATCAAGCGCGGCGTGCTGCAAGATACGACCGTGGCGTAAGCAGGGTACAAGCGCACCGCCAAGACGGTGCGCGCAGCAATGCACAAGAACATACGGAGACAAAGACAATGAACGCACCACTAGACCGGGCTCACCTCGATGCCGAGCCGTCGCACGAGATTTCGCTCGACGACAAATGGACGCTGGAGCGCGGCCGCGCCTTCATGACCGGCACCCAGGCGCTGATCCGCCTGCCGATGATGCAGCGCGAACGCGACCTCAAGGCCGGGCTGAACACCGCCGGCTACATCACCGGCTACCGCGGCTCGCCGGTCACCTCGGTCGACATGACCGCGGTCAAGGCCAAGAAGCACCTCGACGCCCACCACGTCAAGTTCCATCCGGGGATGAACGAAGACCTGGCCGCCACCGCCGTCTGGGGCACCCAGCAAACGAACCTGTTCAAGGACGCCAAGTACGACGGCGTGTTCTCGATGTGGTACGGCAAAGGCCCCGGCGTGGACCGCTGCGGCGACGTCTTCAAGCACGCCAACAACGCCGGCTCTGCCCGCCATGGCGGCGTGCTGGTGCTGGCCGGCGACGACCACGCGGCCAAGTCCTCGTCCACCGCGCACCAGTCCGACCATATTTTGAACGCCTGCGGCATTCCGGTGCTGTACCCGGCGTCGGTGCAGGAATACATCGACTACGGCCTGCACGCCTGGGCCATGAGCCGTTACACCGGCTTGTGGGTATCGATGAAGTGCGTCACCGATATCATCGAATCGGGCGCCGTGGTCGACTTCGACCCGGACCGCGTGCAGATCACGCTGCCGACCGACTTCGTGCTGCCGGAAGGCGGCCTGAATATCCGCTGGCCCGACACCGTGCTCGATATGGAAGTGCGGATGAACAGCTTCAAATGGTACGCGGCCCTGGCTTACGCGCGCGTCAACAAGCTCAATAAGATCATCTGGGACAGCCCGAAACCGAAGATCGGCATCATCACCGCCGGTAAATCGTATCTGGACACGCGCCAGGCGCTGGCCGACCTGGGCATCGACGAGCAGGCCGCCGCCGACATCGGCATCCGCCTGTATAAAATCGGCATGACCTGGCCGCTCGAAGCGGAAGGCGTGCACGAATTCGCCAAGGGCCTCGACGAAATCCTGGTGGTCGAGGAAAAGCGCCAGATTTTGGAGTACGCGCTCAAGGAAGAACTGTACAACCTGCCGGACGGCCAGCGTCCGCGCGTGGTCGGCAAATTCGACGACACCGGCGAATGGTCGAACAAGGGCGGCACCGGCCACGGCGACTGGCTGCTGCCGGCCACCTATGAGCTCAACCCGGCCCAGATCGCGCGCGCGATCGCCAGCCGCATCTCGCACTACTGCGCCGGCCATCCGGCCCTGCAGCGCGTGAAAGAGCGCATCGCCTACCTGGAAGCGAAAGAGCTGGTACTGAAAAACGTCAGCACCAAGCCCAATCCCGACACCGACCGCACCCCGTACTTCTGCTCCGGCTGCCCGCACAATTCGTCGACCAAGGTGCCGGAAGGCTCGCGCGCGCTGGCCGGCATCGGCTGCCACTACATGGTGCTGTGGATGGACCGCGAAACCTCGACCTTCACCCACATGGGCGCCGAAGGCGTGACCTGGGTCGGCCAGGCGCCGTTCACCAACGAGAAGCACGTCTTCACCAACCTCGGTGACGGCACTTACTTCCACTCGGGGATCCTGGCGATCCGCGCGGCGGTGTCGGCCAAGGTCAACATCACCTACAAGATCCTGTTCAACGACGCCGTTGCCATGACCGGCGGCCAGGAATTCGACGGCCCGCTCGATCCGGGCATGATCAGCCGCCAGATCGCGGCCGAAGGCGTCGGTCCGATCATCGTCGTCACCGACGAACCCGAAAAATACCCGCTTGATTACAAGTGGGCCGAAGGCGTGACCGTGCGCCACCGCAGCGAATTGATGGACGTGCAGCGCGAACTGCGCGAAAAACCAGGCGTGTCGGCCATGATCTACGACCAGACCTGTGCATCCGAAAAACGGCGTCGCCGGAAACGCAACGAGTATCCGGATCCAGCCAAGCGCGCCGTCATCAACGAGGCAGTGTGCGAAGGCTGCGGCGACTGCTCGGTGCAGTCGAACTGCCTGTCGGTCGAACCGCTGGAAACGGAACTGGGGCGCAAGCGCCAGATCAACCAGTCGTCGTGCAACAAGGACTTCTCGTGCGTGACCGGTTTCTGCCCGAGTTTTGTCACGGTCGAAGGCGGATCGCTTAAGAAACCGAAGAAAGCCGCCACCGGCGACGCGTCCCCGCCGCAGCTGCCGACGCCTGTGCTCAAGAGCACGGCCGCGCCGTACGGCATCCTCATTACCGGGATCGGCGGCACCGGCGTGGTCACCGTCGGCCAGATCCTGGCGATGGCGGCCCACGTCGAAGGCAAGGGCGCCATTGTGCTCGACATGAGCGGACTGGCCCAGAAGGGCGGCCCGGTGATGTCGCACGTGCGCCTGGCCGACAAGCAGGCCGACCTGCATTCGACCCGCGTGGGCACCGGCAGCGCCGACCTGGTGATCGGCTGCGACCTGATCGTCACGGCCAGCCGCGACGCCCTCTCGCGCATGGGCGAAGGCCGCACCTACGCTGCGATCAATTCGACCGGTTCGTCCACGGCGGCTTTTGTGAAGAATCCCGACTGGCAGTTCCCGGGTGCGTCCTCGCAAGCCGAAATCGTCAAGGCCTGCGGCGCCGAGCGCGTCGACTTTGTCGACGCCGGCCAGATCGCCACCGCGCTGATGGGCGACTCGATCGCCACCAATATGTTCATGCTCGGCTACGCGTGGCAAAAAGGCCAGGTGCCCTTGACCGAAGCGTCGATCCTGAAGGCGATTGAACTGAACAACGTATCGGTGGGCTTTAACAAGAGCGCCTTTACGTGGGGCCGCACGGCGGCGCACGATTTGCAGTCGCTGGTGAAGATGACCACGCCGGCCAAGGTGATTGAGTTCAAGCGCACGCAAAGCCTGGACGAGATCATCAACAAGCGCATCGATCTGCTGACCGCTTACCAGGACGTCGCCTACGCCAACCAGTACAAGGCGTTCGTGGACCAGGTGCGCGCCGAGGAAGCGAAGCTGGGCAAGGGCACGCGCCTGACCGAAGCGGTCGCGCGCTACTTCTACAAGCTGATGGCGTACAAGGACGAGTATGAAGTCGCGCGCCTGTACACCAACGGCGCCTTCCAGGAGAAGATCGCGGGCATGTTCGAGGGCGACATCAAGCTCAAGTTCCACCTGGCGCCGCCGCTGTTCGCCAAGCACGACTCCAAGGGCCAGTTGATCAAGCAGGAATTCGGTCCGTGGATGATGAAGGCGTTCGGCCTGATGGCGAAGATGAAGGGCCTGCGTGGCGGCGCGCTCGACATCTTCGGCTACACGGCCGAGCGCAAGATGGAACGCGCGCTGATCGCCGAGTACCGCACGACGGTCGGTTCGCTGCTGCCGAAGCTCAAGGCCGAGACCCTGTCGCAAGCGGTGGCCATTGCCAGCATCCCTGAAGATATTCGCGGATATGGGCATGTGAAGGAACGTCACCTGAAGGCGGCCAAGGAGAAGGAAGCCGCGCTGCTGGCGGCTTTCGGCAAGCCAGCCTCGCCGGACGGGGTGATCCAGATCCATCGGGTCGCGTAAGACCGGGTCGCGTAGACCGCGCAGTGTCAGATGAATGGCCCGCTCTCAAGCGGGCCATTTTTTCGTCTCGGGTTATGATATAGGCATCGCAATCGACCGGGGCAGACCACCATGTTCATTACCGCCAAGGGCACTTTCGAGATCACCATGCAGGCGCCGCCATCGGGGGAGGGCGCCGGGCGCGTCTCGCTCGGGCGTATGCTGATCGATAAATACTACAGCGGCGACTTGATCGGCATCGGCCAGGGCGAGATGCTCTCGGCCGGCAATCCGGCAGGCGGGTCGGCGGGCTACGTGGCCATCGAACACGTGACCGGCACCCTCGACGGCATGAGCGGCAGCTTCGCCTTGCAGCACGCGGGCACCATGCACCAGGGCGCCAGCCACCTGTCGATCAGCATCGTGCCGGGGTCGGGAACGGAAGGACTGACCGGCATCCAGGGCAAGTTCAAGCTCGATATCGTCGACAGCAAGCATTACTATGAACTTGAGTACACGATGGACTTGGGATGACAAAGGTGAGCGGCGCATCGGCTACGCAATCGCGTAGCGATAGCGTCCTAACCGTCGCCCCCGCGCAGACGGGGGCCCAAGTTTGTGGTTTAGTCACCGGCTGCGGAATAGACTTGGGCCCCCGCCTGCGCGGGGGCGACGGCGCGTAGTGTGGCGGTATCAGACCGCGCCGGTTCCTACGGCAGCAAGATCGCCGCCAGCACCATCCCAAGTCCCACCAGCGACACCGACCACACAATCGAACGCACCACCGGAATACCCGCCGCGTACAGCGGCACGTACACCACGCGCGCGATCAGGTAAAGCCACGCCCCCCACAAGGTCAGGTCGCCTTCGCGCCCGCCCACATGCGCGATCAGCACGGCGGCCGCGAACAGCGGCAGGGTCTCGAACAGATTGGCCTGCGCCCGCTGCAAGCGCGCCGTCACCACGCCCGGCGGCGGCGCCGGCGTGTCGCGCGCGCTCATGTTGTACTTCACCCCGCTCTCCTTGTTGCGGAAGGCCCCGGTCGCCATGATCTGCACCAGCGCCAGCACCAGGGTCCAGCCCAGGATCATCAGTTCGGTCGTCATCGCTTTTTCCCTTGAACGCCAGCGGTCGCCGGCAATATGGTCAGATTAACAAAGAAAACGCCAAGCCTCTGCACGCTTGGCGTTGCTTTTTGTGCATATATATTGCAACCAGAGAATTTTCACCACGGCTTGTGCCTTAAAATTGCATGTTGTGCAGCATCCTCAGTGCCTGGAGAACCCCATTAACGCCCCGATCAACGCCATCCCGCCCGACTTGGCCGCGCGCCTGACCGCGCCCAGCGCCGCCTACAAGAACAGCGTGCGCCTTGCGGTGGCCTGCCTGCTGCTGTTCGTCGCCATGTACTGCGGGCTGGCCGGCTGGTTCGTGTACACCGCCTGGCAAGTGTTCGTCGACGGCGCCGGCAGCGACCTCGGCAGCTTTTCCTACTTCATGGCCGCCTGCTCGCTGTTCATCGGCGCGTTGATGATCAAGGCGATGTTCTCGGTACGCCATGCCGGCTACGAGGGCCTGCTCGAAGTGACCGAACAGGACCAGCCACGCCTGTTCGCCTATCTGTTCGAGCTGGCCGACGCCGCCCGCGCGCCGCGTCCGCACAAGGTATTCCTGTCGGCCCGGGTGAACGCCGCCGTGTTCTACGACCTGTCGCTGTACAAGCTGTTTTTCCCGTCGCGGAAAAATCTCGAGATCGGCCTGCCGCTGGTCAACGCGCTCTCGCGCGGCGAATTGCGCGCCGTGCTGGCCCACGAATTCGGCCATTTCGCGCAGCGTTCGATGGCGGTCGGCAGCTGGGTCTATGTGGCCCAGCAGATCGCCAGCCACATGGTCACGCAGCGCGACAAACTCGATGCCTTCCTGGAGGGGGTCTGCAGGATCGATGCCCGCCTGGTCTTTCTGGTCGGCCCGCTGCAGCTGATCATCTGGTCGATCCGCTCGCTGGTCGAATCGGTGTTCCGCCTGGTGGTGGCGATGCAGCGCGCCCTTTCGCGCGAGATGGAAATGCAGGCCGACCTGGTGGCCGTGTCGCTGACTGGCAGCGACGCCCTGATCCACGCGCTGCACCGCACCCGCGGGGCCGACGACGCGTGGACGCGCGCGCTCGCCTTCCTCGCCAGCGAACATGCGCAGGGGCGCGCCACGCGCGACGTGTTCTCGCTCCAGACCGAGATGCTGCGGCTGATGAGCGGCATTCTCAACGACCCCACCTACGCCGACGTCCCGCCCTTGCCCGGGCAAGGCCGCGACCAGCACCGCATTTTCAAGGCCGGCCTGGCCCAGCGCCCCAAGATGTGGCTGACCCACCCGCTCAATCACGAACGCGAAGACAACGCCAAGCGCATTTACGTGGCCGCGCCGCCCGATCCGGTCAGCGCCTGGTCGGTCTTCGACCACACCGCCTCGCTGCGCACGGCGGTGACCACCTCTCTGCGCGGCGAGGGCGACAGCGTCGCGGTCGACCTGGACCAGTCGCTGCGGGCGCTGGCGCAGCCTTTCGAGCGCGAGCAGTTCGACGCACGCTATCGCGGCATCTATTTTGGCCGCGCGCTGACCCGTCATGCGCCTGATCTGAGCGTACTGCGCGCGGGCCACTACCAGGCCAGGCAGGAGCTGCTGGAGACGCTGTACCCGGCCGCGCTGGCGGCCGATATCGAACTGCTGCGCACCCTGGAAAACGAACGCGCCCAGCTCGAGGCCCTGATCGCCGGCACCTTGACCGCGGCCGGCAGCGTGCTGCACGTGCGCGGCGAAAAATTCGGCATGGCGCAGCTGCCGGCCGCGCTGGCGCGGGTGCGGGAAGACAGCGCCAGGATCGCCGCGCGCTTGCACCAGCACGACTGGCTGTGCCGCAGCTGGCACCAGAACATGGGGCACCAGCTCGGGCGCGGCTGGGATGCTTATCTGGACGGCCTGCTGGCGCTGGTGCACTACGCCGAACACCGCCTGGCCGCCCTGCGCGACGCGCAAGGGATGCTCGAGAACGCGGTGGCGATCATCACCGCAGTGCGCCGCGTGAATGCCGACGGCATCACGCGCGTGGTCGGCGAGGCCAATGAACTGTATAACGTGATGGCCCAGCTTTACCGCGAAGCCGGCTCGGTGCACCTGTCGCCCCGCCTCATCGAGCAGCTTGGCATGGCGTCCGGCTGGCGCGCGGCGCTGGGCCAGTTCCCCATGGAGTTTGCTTACGAAGGCAATATCAACGCATGGATGCGCGAGGCCGCGCCGCTGGTCACGTCCCTGTCCGGCCGGCTCGATGCCTTGCGCGGCGCCGCCCTCGACGAGTTGCTGGCCACCGAAGCGAAGATCGCGCGCTGCTCGCGCATCGGCGAAGGGATGCGTAGCGCCCCGGAGTGCTCGCGCGTGCCGTCGTCGTATCCGGTGCTGCTGGCCGGCGGCGAACGCCAGCGCCAGCAACAGCTCGGCTGGTGGGCGCGTTTCCAGCTGGCCGACGGCCGGGCGCCGGCCGCCGCGCGCCTGCTGGTGGCGGGGACCATTGTCATTGCCGCGCTCAGCGCCGGCAAGTTTGGCGCCGGCGGCGTGTCGGTGTTCGCCAGCGATCCGGTGATCATGGTCTACAACGGCCTTGGCATGCCGGTGCGGGTGAACATCGACGGCAGGCAGCAGAACGTGGCCGCCCACGCGCATATGGCGTTCAGCGTGCCGGTGCTGGGCAAGCACCATGTGGAGGCGCGCAGCGAAGACGCTCGCCTGATCGAAGCGTTCGACGCGGTTTCAAAACCGCGCGCGCATCCGGTCTACAACGTGGCCTCGGCCGCGCCGCTAGTGGAGTGGACGGTCGCCTACGGCCCGGTCGACCCGGTGCCGCAAAAGATGCTTGGCACGCCGCGCTGGATCGAGAGCAAGGCCAATCTGTTGTTCGAGCAACCGCCCATGGGCATCTCCGGCAGGGAGGGCGGCTACCGCAGCGTGTTGAACGGCATGGGCGACGCCACGCCGCAAGTGCAGTTGTCGGCGCTGGCGGATGCGGCGCAGGCCATGAGCCTGGCCCTGGTGCATGCGCGCTGGGACAGCACCGCCACGGCGGACGCCGAAACCTGGCTTGGCATGGCCGGACAGCTCCCGCAGTTCGCCGCCGTGCTCCAGGAGCGGCTGCGCGCGGCGCCGCGCGACGTGATGCTGCGCCGCGTCGAGATGGACCGCACCAGCGCCGCGCGCAAGCCGGCGCTGTGCGGGGAACTCGCCGCCCAGGCGGCGGCGCGGCCCGAGGACGGTGACCTGGCCTACCTCGCGTTGCGCTGCCGTGGCGACGACGCCGGTGTCGCGACCCGGATGGCCGAGGCGCGCGCGCACTGGCCGGACAACCTGTGGCTGGCGCGCTGGATCGCCTACGACAAGATGCAGGCCGGCGATTACGCCGCTGCGGTGCCGGCGCTCGAGCAACTGGTGCGCGGCACGCCCGCCATGGCCGACGATGCCGGCATGAGCCTGGCGCGGGTGCGGCGCATGCTGGCGCCGGATTCGTCTCTCGAGGGCCTCGGCGCGCTGGCGGCGAAGTCGCGCCACTTGAAGCGCCTGCTGACGATCGCAGAGGCCCCGACGCCGCAAGGGCGGATCAACATCTACCAGTCGCTGGCGATTGGGGACCTCGACGACGCCACCCGGGAGGCGGGAGCGGAACCGGGGCGCGCCGCGCACGTGCTGCGGCTGGCGGGGGCCTCGGACGGCGCCAATGCCGCCATGATCAAGCGTGCCATGGCGCTGCCGTTCGCGCAAGGCCAGGACAGCGCCACCATCTGGACCGGGCTGGCGCTGGCGACCCGCCATGGCTACGACGCGGCGCCCTGGCGCGGCGCGACGCGCGTTGCCTCCGGCGCGGACCAGGAGCGCATGCTGGCCTTCTTCGACCGTATCGCCGCAGGCAAGGATCCGCTCGCGGCCGACCGCCTGCTCGACACGGCCGACCCCGAGATGCGCCTGCACGCCTGGAGTGCCGCGCTGGTGCTGCTGGGCCAGAAGGCGCCGGCCGAGTGGCGCAAGGCGGTCACGCGCATGCTGTTTGCCTCCGAGCGGCCGTATTTCGCGGAGACCTAAGCACAGCAGCTTGCCGATACCGGGGTGCGCAAAGCCGACTATAATTTCCGGTTCGCGCGCACCGTGCGCCCTGTATTGACAACTTTGCCGGAGCTTTACCGATGATCCGTTCTGCGCTGCTGCTTGCCCTGCTGTCCGCCATTCCCTTCGCCCACGCCGCTCCCGACCTGACCACCGTCGCCGAGCGCTCGCAGTTCCAGAAAACCGGCCGCTACGACGAAGTCATCGCCCTGTGCGCCGCGTTCCAGAAAGCGTATCCGAAGCATGTCAAGTGCATCGAATTCGGACGCACGCCGGAAGGGCGGCCGATGCAGGCGCTGGTGGTCACGCGCACCGGCGCCATGAGCCCGCAGGCGGCGGCGGCGCGCGCGCTGCCGGTGGTGCTGGTCCAGGGCGGCATCCACGCCGGCGAGATCGACGGCAAGGACGCCGGCTTCCTGGCGCTGCGCGAAGTGCTCGAAGGGCGCGCCGCGCTTGGCGCGCTCGACAAGCAGGTGCTGCTGTTCGTCCCGGTCTTCAACGTCGACGGGCATGAGCGCTTCAAGGCGTGGAACCGGCCGAACCAGCGCGGCCCGGCCGAAATGGGCTGGCGCACCACGGCCCAGAACTTCAACCTGAACCGCGACTATGCCAAGGCCGACTCGATCGAGATGCAATCGATGCTGGCGCTGGTGAACGCGTGGGACCCGCTGGTCTACGTCGACCTGCACGTGACCAACGGCGCCAAGTTCGAACACGACATCTCGATCCAGGTCGAACCGGTGCATTCGGCCGATGTGGACTTCCGCCAGGCCGGGCTGGCGCTGCGCAGCGGCGTGCTGGCCGATATCACCAAGCTCGGTTCGATGCCGCAGCCGTTCTACATGTCGTTCGCCGAAGAAGACAATCCGGCGTCGGGTTTTGCCGATGGCGTGTCGGACCCGCGTTTTTCGACCGGCTATTTCGCCTTGCGCAACCGGCTCGGCGTGCTGGTCGAGACCCATGCGTGGAAGGATTATCCGACCCGCGTGCGCATCACCCGCAACTCGGTGGTGTCTGTGCTCGAGCAGGTGGCGCAGCACGGCAAGGCATGGCAAACGGTGGCGCGCGAAGCCGATGCGCGCGCGGCGCGCCTGGGCGGCACCGAGCTGCCCCTGACCTACAAGCCGACCGACAAAAAGCGCATGATCGACTTCCGGGGTTACGCCTACACGCGCACCCAATCGGACGTCTCGGGCGCCCTGATGACGCGTTACGACGAAACCCGTCCGCAGATATGGACCGTGCCGCTGCGTGACGAAGTGCTGCCGGACGTGATGGTGAGCGCGCCCAAGGCCGGCTACATCGTGCCGGCCGCGCATGCGGCCATGGTGGCGCGCAAACTGGGCCAGCACGGCATCAGCTACCGCACCTTGGGCGCGCAGCAGGCCAGGGCCGAGGTCGAGACCTTCCGCGCCGAGAAAGTGACGTACGCACCCGGCTCGCTCGAATCGCACCAGCGCGTGACCTTGCAGGGGGCGTGGAAGGCGGAGCCGCGCGCGATCGGGAAGGGCGCGCTGTTCGTGCCAGTGGCGCAGGCCAAGGCGCGCCTGGTGATCGCTTTGTTCGAGCCGGCCGGCCCGGATTCGCTGCTGCAGTGGGGGATGTTCAACACCGCGTTCGAGCGCAAGGAATACATGGAGGATTATGTGGCCGAAGATGTCGCGCGCGAGATGATGGCGGCCGATCCGGCGCTGGCGGCGGCGTTCAAGGCGAAGGTGGACAGCGATCCGGCCTTCGCCAAGGATGCGGATGCGCGCCTGGCATTCTTCGCCAAGCGGCATTCTTCGTATGACGAGCGCCTGAATCTGTATCCGGTGATGCGCACGGCGGTGGCGCCGTAAAAGATTTCGTACGCTGAAAACGGCGTAAAATTTGATTTGAAGTTCTTTGGTGTCGAAAAGCACTTGTTTGCACTTGGTGCCTAAAAGCACTTTTTCCGAAAGGGCGCATATTTCTATGCGCCCTTTTCCGTCTGGGGGCTCGCGTGTGTCGCGGTGCCGGGAGCAAGGTGGTGTAGCGCGTTCATATGCAGGCGAGCGACGTCCATCTTGAACTCCCGCGAAATGCGGGGATCAACCATGACATCCTCCCAAAATGCGAGCGCCATGCGGCAGCAAGCGTCAAAGTGGTGTAAATCGAGGCGGGCGGTCAGATGCGGTACCCATTCCTGCTCGATGACTTCACCGTGCGCAGTGGGCCTGTACAGCATTGGAAGCATGTCATAGGCCTCGACCAGGCGGCGCTTGCCGTCCGCTGTCCACGTCAGCGCGATGTTCCCGTGATGCCGGTCCGTATTGCCGATCAGCGCGCCGTACAGATCGAGGATCGCCACTGTTGCGACATCGTCCTCCGTGAGCTTGCCCATGCGTTCCATTTCGTGCGCGACTGCGGTCCAGCGTTGATCGAGCATGCCCAACTCGCCGTCGAATGCTTCAAACGTCGCCATTGGCCGGCGTCCTTCGAGTCCCACCCTGTCGACGCGCACCACTTCCAGAAATACCCGGTCCCCGCTCTCAAGAATCGACGTGGTCGCGGCAGCGATGCCGTTGCGCGCGAGGACTGCCAGCGCCAGATGTTCGCACACCAGTAAATCGCCCCAGCGACGCCCACCCGGCGTGCTGGTGGGTGGCGAGAACTTCACCATCACATGTTCGATCAGGTCACCCGCGCTGCGTTCGACCATCGCGGTAAATTTGGGCTGTTCCCCTCCTGCTGAGGAACCCGGCGGCTCGCCCTGCATCACCTGTCGGGCCATCACCGGATACAGTTCGGCGCGTCTGGCCCGCGGGATGAGCGACTCGCACCGCCTGCTTCGGTCGAGCACATACCGCCCGTACGATTCATTGCCGAGAATGAGGTTGCCAGCCGCGTTTTCGCTGCGCCGCGCCAGGTACTGGAGCACATGCTCATCGGTCCACGTGCGGATATCGTCCGGCAGCCCGAGGTCGCGATGTCTGCGCGGCTCGAAGCGCCCCAGAAAACCGTGCGGCCGCAAGTCGCTGAGAAACCAGGGGATGCCTTGGTACAGTCGGTAGGCTCTCGCGTTTGCATGAGCGAGCACGTAAAATCCGCCCTCGAGCGGAGCCAGGTTGCCGGTGACAGTCACCGTTGCGTCGTCCGATACGCAAAACAGGGGTAACGGGGCCCTGGCCCCTGGCACCTGGCGTTGCAAAGCGTATTGGCGCGTCTTGCCTGCACCCAGCACGACGCCATCGGGAATGCTTTGCCACAGGCGCGACAAAGTCGACTGACTGATGACCAGCGCATCCATGATCGCGGATGCCTTGGCCGGCCCGCGCGACAATAGCAGTCTCAACTTCTCAATATGTTCATTTCTGACCATCTCACCGGCGCTCAGTGAATAGATTCGTGAATAGATCATACCCCTCACACCTGCGGACGTAAAAAAGCCCGCATCAGCGGGCTTTTCGGTCAAAAACCGCCAGCCTCACATCGGCTGCAACGGAATCGTCCCCATCACCGGCGTCGAACACGGTTCCTCGTCAAACGCGATATCGCCCAGCGGGCTGGCCACGCCATCGGCCTTGATATCCTTGAACCCGAACAGATCCTGGTCCATCAGGTGCGATGGCACGACTGTGGACAGCGACGAGAAAATGCTCTCGACCCGGCCCGGATGTTTTTTCTCCCATTCGCGCATCAAATTCTTGATCTGCTTGCGCTGCAAATTCTCTTGCGAGCCGCACAGGTCGCACGGGATGATCGGGAACTGCTTGACCTCGGCGTAGCGCTCCGAATCGGCCTCCTTCACGTACGCCATCGGGCGGATCACCATGTGCTTGCCGTCGTCGGACACTAATTTTGCAGGCATGCCCTTGAGTTTCCCGCCGAAGAACATATTCAGGAAGAAGGTCTCGAGGATGTCGTCGCGGTGGTGGCCCAGCGCGATCTTGTTGCACCCGAGTTCATCGGCCACCCGGTACAGGATCCCGCGCCGCAGCCGCGAGCACAGCGAGCAGGTGGTTTTCCCTTCCGGGATCAGGCGCTTGACGATGCTGTAGGTGTCCTGGTTCTCGATGTGGAAGGGCACGCCCAATTTGGTCAGGTACGCCGGCAGGATATCGGCCGGGAAGTTCGGCTGCTTCTGGTCCAGGTTGACGGCGATGATCTCGAAGTGGATCGGCGCGCGCTCGCGCAGGGTCAACAGGATATCGAGCAGCGCGTAGCTGTCCTTGCCGCCCGACAGGCACACCATCACCTTGTCGCCGTCTTCGATCATATTGAAGTCGCCGATGGCCTGGCCGACCAGGCGGCACAGGCGCTTGTGCAGCTTGTGGTTTTCGTGGGCCAGCTTGTCACCGCTGAGCTCGCTGCGCTCGATCACGTCCGCTTCGCTCATGCTTCTTCCTTGATCTGGAATACTTCGACGCCCACGCCTTCGCAGTCCGGATACACATCCGGCTTCATGGTCGACACCCGCACCGCGCGCACGTTCGGGTGCGCCAGCATCGAGCGTACCACGTCGTCGCACAGGGTCTCTTGCAGATGCACGTGGCCTTGCGCCATGCGGCGCGCAATGGTTTCGCGCATGAAGTCGTAGTCGACCACTTCCTGTAACTGGTCGTCCCTGGGCGTGGACAGCGCCAGCGGGATGTACAGGTCGACGTTGATCAGGACGCGCTGCTCGCCCTTCTTTTCGAAGTCGTGCACGCCGATGTTGATCATCACTTCGTAATTGCGCAGGAACAGGCGGCGGCAGGCGCTCAGCTTGGGGTGGGTCAGGGCGGACAGCATAGGGAGTCTTTCAGGTTGTTTTATTTGGTAAGGAACATCACGTCGCGCGCCAGCGGCACCAGGTGCTGGCCGCCGTCGACCACCAGGGTGGTGCCGGTAATCGCACGCGCGCCGGCCAGGTAGCACACGGCCGCCACGATGTCGTCGGGCGTGCTCGATTGCCCGAGCGGCGTATTGCGGTGGGCTTGTTCGAAGCTCGCCTCGGTCTGCTCGCCCGACACCATGGTGATCCCGGGCGCCACGCCGACCACGCGCACCGTGGGCGCGAGCGCTTGCGCGAGCAGGCTGGTGGCGGTGTGCAGGGCGGCTTTGGACAGGGTGTACGACAAAAAATCGGGATTGAGGTTGTACAGCTTCTGGTCGAGCAGGTTGATCACGACCGCCTGCTCGCCGCTTGGCGTGGCCGCGTGCAGGGCCTGGGCCAGCAGGATGGGCGCGGCCACGTTGGCCTGCATGTGCTGGGCCAGCAGCGCCGGCGAAAAGTCGGCCGCGCTGTCGAAATCGAATTGCGAGGCGTTGTTGACGACGCAGCCGACCGGCCCCAGTGCGGCGGCCGCGCGGCCCACCAGGGCGCGCACGCCGGCTTCGTCGGCCAGGTCGCATTGCAGCAGGGCGGCGCGGCGGCCCAGCGCTTCGATCGCGTCGGCCACCGCGCGCGCGTCGACTTGCGAAGCGCGGTAGTGCAGCGCTACGTCCCAGCCGGCGCGCGCCAGGCCGAGCGCGATGGCGCGGCCGATGCGGCGTCCGGCGCCGGTCACGAGGGCGACCGGGGGACGTTCGGTGGGTGCGGGTTGTTGCATAAATGAGCAGAAACTTATTGGCTGAAAATCGACAGAAAAACACGCGGATCGGACGCCGTGCCGGCGCGAGTCGCTATTATCGCCTAAAGTTCGCTCAAGCCTCTTAAAAGGAAGCCTTTATGCCCCCATCCGTTGTTCCGTCACCGGATCGAACAGGATCGCCCTGGACAGGTCGAAGGCCAGGTTGATGCGTTCGCCCGGCATGGCGTGCGCGCGCGGGTGGGTGCGGCAGGTGGCGCGCACGCCGCCAACCCAGGTGAAGACCAGCGTATCGGGACCGGTCGGCTCGGTCATTTCGACCAGGCAGGTCACTTCGGTCGGTTCGTACCCTTCGTGCGCATGCGACTGGCGCGCGCTCAGGGCGTCGGTGACGTGCTCCGGGCGGATTCCGAGGATGACTTCACGCCCGTGCAAGGCGCCGTATTCCGTGCCGCCGGCCGGCAGCGGCAGCAGGGCGATGTCGCCATCGACGTCGAGCGTGAAGGCGGTGCCGCCGCCGTGCTGCACCAGTTTGCCTTTCAAGAAATTCATCGACGGCGAACCGATAAAGCCGGCCACGTACAGATTGTCCGGGCGGTCGTAGATTTCTTGCGGGCTGCCGTACTGCTGCACCACGCCGTCGCGCATGACGGCGATCTTGTCGCCCAGGGTCATCGCTTCGATCTGGTCGTGGGTAACGTAGACAATCGTCGTGCCCAGACGCTGGTGCATCAGTTTGATCTCGGCGCGCATCTCCACGCGCAGCTTGGCGTCCAGGTTCGAGAGCGGTTCGTCGAACAAAAACAGCGACGGGTCGCGCGCAATCGCCCGGCCCATGGCCACGCGCTGGCGCTGGCCGCCCGACAGCAAGGCCGGCTTGCGGTCGAGCAGATGGGTCATCTGCAAGGTTTCGGCCACCCTCGCCACGATCTTTTCCTGTTCCGCCTTGGGCACCTTGCGGATGCCCAGGCCGAACGAGATGTTCTCGCGTACCGTCATGGTCGGGTACAGCGCGTACGACTGGAACACCATGGCGATGTCGCGCGACTTCGGCGGCACGTCGTTGACGACCCGGTCGCCGATCAGGATTTCGCCTTCGGACACCGTCTCCAGGCCGGCGATCATGTTCAGCAAGGTCGACTTGCCGCAGCCGGAGCCGCCGACCAGGATCAGGAATTGTCCATCCTCGATCTCGAGGTTGATGCCTTTTAAGATTTCAGCGCCGTTCGGGTACACCTTGCGCACATTGCGGATCGATAAACTGGCCATCGTTGTGTTTCTCCTGCCTTGAATGAGTTGAAATCAGCCCTTGACCGCGCCGGCGGTCAGCCCGCGCACGAAGTATTTACCGGCCACCAGGTACAGTCCCAGGGTCGGCAAAGCGGCGATGATGGCCGCAGCCATGTTGACGTTGTATTCGGTTACCCCGGTCGATGTGTTGACCAGGTTATTCAGTGCCACCGTGACCGGCTGCGCATCGGCGCCGCCGAACACCACGCCGAACAGGAAGTCGTTCCAGATCTGGGTGAACTGCCAGATGAAGCACACCATGAAGATCGGCAGCGACAGCGGGAAGATCACGCGGCGGTAGATGGTAAAGAAGCCGGCGCCGTCGATGCGCGCCGCGTTCACCAGTTCTTCCGGCACCGTGACGTAGTAGTTACGGAAGAACAGCGTGGTAAACGCCACCCCGTAGATGATGTGGACGATGATCAGGCCGGTCGTGGTGTTGGCCAGCCCGAACATGCCGAGCAGGCGCGCCATCGGCAGAATCACCACCTGGAACGGGATGAAGCAGCCGACCATGAGGGCGGTGAACACCACGTTCGAACCGCGAAAGCGCCAGTGCGCCAGCACGTAGCCGTTGATCGACCCGATCAGGCTCGAAATGAGCACCGCCGGAATGGTCATGCTGACCGAGTTCCAGAAGTAGGGCGCCAGGCCTTCGCAGCGCACGCCGGTGCAGGCGCCGCTCCAGGCGCGCGACCAGGCTTCGGTGGTCGGCTGCAGCGGCAAGTCGAGGATGGTGCCGGTGCGGATCTGTTCGAGCGACTTGAACGAGGTGGTCAGCATCACGTACAGGGGCGCCAGGTAGTACAGCGCCACCAGCGCGAGCAGCACGTAAATGAAGATGCGTCCGGGGGTGAGGCGGGGTTGTTCAGCGACCATGGCGCGCTCCTTTGGTTTCGAGGTACATGAGCGGCACCAGCACTGCCAGCACGGTGGCGAGCATCATCATGGCCGACGCCGCGCCCAGGCCCAGCTGGCCGCGCGTGAACGAGAACTGGTACATGAAAATGGCCGGCACGTCGGACGAGGTGCCCGGCCCGCCCGCAGTCAGCGCCATGACCAGGTCAAAACTCTTGATGGCGATGTGCGAGAGCACCAGCAGCACGCTGAAGAACACCGGCCGCAGCGCGGGAATGACGATGCGCAGGTAGATCGTGGGCAGGCTGGCGCCATCGACCATGGCGGCCTTGATGATGGCGTCGTCCACCCCGCGCAGGCCGGCCAGGAACAGCGCCATCACGAAGCCCGACGACTGCCACACGCCGGCGATGACGACCGTGTAGATCGCCATGTCGGAGTCGACCAGCCAGTCGACCCTGGCGTTGACGAAGCCCCAGTCGTGCAGCATTTTTTCCAGCCCGAGGCCGGGGTTGAGAATCCATTTCCAGGCCGCGCCGGTCACGATGAACGACAGCGCCATCGGATACAGGTAGATGGCGCGCAGGGCGCCTTCGGCGCGGATGCGCTGGTCGAGCAAGATGGCGATGGTCAGGCCGATCGCCAGGCATAGCAGGATGAACAGGCCGCCGAAGATGCCCAGGTTGGCGGCGGCGGTCCACCAGCGGTCCAGGCCGAACAATGTGGTGTACTGGCCGAAGCCGGCGTACTCGAAGCGCGGCATCATGCGCGATTCGGTCAGCGACAAAAATGCGGTGAGCACGATGAAGCCGTACACGAACACCAGCGACATCAGGATGGTGGGCGCGAGCATCAGGCGCGCCATCCAGGCGTCGATGCGGGCGGCCCAGCGCGAGGGAACCGCGGGGGCGCGCGTGCGCGCCTGCGGCCCCGGACTGGAAGTCAGGGAGGAAGCGGACATGAATTAGATCTCCAAAAGACGGGTGCAGGCCGGCGTCGTGCCTGCGTCAATGCAGATGCCGGCCTGGCAGGTACGCGCGCGGCCGTGGACCGCGCGGGGGTACTACGAGAGGCTTATTGCGTTTTTGCCGCTTTGGCCAGTGCCTGCACCGCTGCCTGCGGGGTCATGGTCGAGTTCATGAACTTGGCGATCACGTCCTGGATCGCGCCGGCCTTGGCCGAATCGAGCGCCATGCCGTGGGCCAGGCTTGGCAGCAGGGCGTTGCCCTTGTTGCTGGTAGCCATGTCATCCATCGACTTGGTGGCGCAGCTGTCGAACTTGGTGCGGGCGATGTTGGCGCGCGCCGGGATCGAACCCTTGTTCAGGTTGAAGACTTCCTGGAATTCCGGGCTCATCACGGCCGACGCCAGGGTCAGCTGGGCTTTCTGCTCTTCCGGATTCTTGACCGTGAACATGGCCAGCGAATCGATGTTGAAAGTGAACGATTTCTCGGTGCCAGGCGCTGCCACGCACAGGAAATCCTTGCCCGCGACCTTGCCGGCGGCGGTAAATTCGCCCTTGGCCCAGTCGCCCATGAATTGCATGCCGGCCTTGCCGTTGATGACCATGGCGGTGGCCAGGTTCCAGTCGCGTCCGGCGGCATCCTTGTCGATGTAGGTCTTGATCTTGGCCAGGGTTTCGAAGGACTTGATCATGGTCGGGCCGGTCAGGCTGGCCTGGTCGAGCTTGACCAGCGACTTGTTGTAGAAGTCGGCGCCGCCGACGCCCAGGACCACCGTTTCAAAGATGGTCGTGTCCTGCCACGGCTGGCCGCCGTGGGCGACTGCTACCAGGCCGGCTTTCTTGATCTTGTCGGCGGCGGCGAAGAATTCGTCGAAGTTGGTCGGGGTCTTGGCGCCGGCCTTGGCCAGTACCGCTGGGTTGATCCAGAGCCAGTTGACGCGGTGCACGTTGACCGGCGCGGCGACGTAGTGGCCCTTGTATTTCATCACGTTGGAGATGACCGGTGGCAGCAGGCTGTCCCATTTGCCGGCGGTGGCGGCGCTGTCGATATTGGCCAGCACGCCTTCATTGCCCCATTCCTGGATGGCGGGGCCCTTGATCTGGGCTGCGGTTGGCGGGCTGTTGGCGATCACGCGCGCTTTCAGCGCGGTGGTGGCGTTTTCGCCGGCGCCGCCAGCGACCGCGAAGTCTTTCCAGACGACGCCTTTGGCTTCCATCATTTTCTTCAGTTCGGCGATCGACTTGGCTTCGCCACCGGAGGTCCAGTAGTGCAGCACTTCGACTTGCGGCGCCGCTTGTGCCACGCCAGCGAGGGTGACCAGGCCGGCCGCGGCCAGGAAGAATTTGATTTGTTTGATTTTCATCTGGTTCGTCTCCAACGATTTTTTGATTTGACTGCGAGTTTGATTGCGTTGGCAAGAGGGCGCGGCGTTCACCGCGCACCCTTGCTACCTCATTGCTGCTGTTACCACCACGCTTCCAGGTGCACGCCGTACGAGGTGCCGCTGGTTTTGTCGCCATACACCGGGCCGCCATTGTTGAAGGCGTTCACGGCGCCCTTGGCGGCGTCGTTCCATTTGCCGTAGCTGACAAAGGCGCGCAGTTCGGGACGCGCATAGTAGTCGCGGCCCAGGGTGATGGTCGGGGCGATGGTCAGCTTGGTCAGGCGCTGGGCCGACGGATTGGCCTTGTCTTTCAGGCGCGTTACACCCAGTTCGGCTTGCATCTTGAAGTTTTCGGCCAGGGCGTACACAGGGCGCGCGCCGACGGTGGTCCAGGTGCTGCTGCCGCCCAGGTCCGACTTGTCGCGCTGGTACAGGGCCACGAATTCCATGCTGAAGTCGCGGGTTGGCTGGATCACGATATCGTCGAACACGCGCACGCGCGTCACGTCCGAACCGAGCAGGGTGCTGCCCGACGGGCCGATACGCGCGCAGCAAGGACCGTTGATGCCGGTGCCGGGACCGACGCCGTATTGCACGCCGAAGGTATTGCCGCCGCCCAGGAACTTGGCCTGGCGGTGGAACAGCGAGACCTGGTAGCCGTCGTGGGTCTTGACGTTGTTGTTGTCGTTCTGGGCATGGATCAGGCTGACCGCGACGTCCAGGGTGCCGTCGGTATTGACCGGCAAGCCTTCATAGACGATGTTCTGGCGCAGCGCGGAATTGGTGCTGCGCAGGGTGCGCACGCCGCTCAAAGGATCGGTGGAGTAGACGTTGTCGTCGTTATCCTTGAACACGGCGTAGCTGATCTTGCCCGGGCCGAGCGGGTAGCCGTCGACGCCGCCGCCGGTGCCGTTCATGTTGATGTACTGCATGTCCAGCATGTGGATGTCGGGACGGTAGTAGTGACGCTTACCGGCCCAGATAATGCCGCCATTCATGAATGGCAGGTTTTTCGCTTCGACATAGGCTTTCGAGACGGCCATTTTGGCGTCGCCGAAGTCCGAGCTGTTCTTGTAGGCGTCGACCCAGAAAGTACCGACAAAGGTGGCGCCGTTGGCCGACTTGGCCAGGGCGTGGGTGTAGCCGAATTCGGTGAAGCTGTCGCACTCATTGCCGAGGCGATAAGACATGGTCATGCCGCCCAGGCCATAGCAGCTTTGCGAGCCGCCTTCGCTGGCCGAACCCACACCGGCGCGCAGGTAACCATGGAATCCCTCGGTCTCATGGTCGCCCGCGATGGCGCCGCTGCTGGCGAAGGCGAGCAGCAATGCGGTGGCTAATGTGCTTTTGGTAATACGTTTCATTTAGTCTCCTTATTAGTATGTAAAGTAGCGTGGCGAGGTGGCGCTACCTTGTTCAGCACGCTTGTGGCACTGTTTCGTCGACATCAAGGCCACCGTTCTGCGTGTTCAAGCGACAACGTGGGCGACAGTAGCATCGTGTCGCCCGCTTCGGCCACTTCTTGCATATGGTTATGAGTAATATTACAAGTGACTGATTTGTATGATAAAACTTTATTTGAGGCGGCTGAGCTTGCAACATAAACTTACAATGGCCGGCAGTGCGCAAGAGCGCGCTGTCACTGTGCCGTGGAGGGGTCATCGGAGGCTGGACTGGCACATGCCGCTTGCAACAAAACGAAACAATTCGCAAAAGAACTTTGCATAGTGCTGTAGTAAAATTACATTTTGCGTGTGGAATTTTCGTTATACACTGTCCCGCAAACAGGAGAGCGTGATAGAGGCGCAAGCGACAACGGACAACGTGCCCCAGCAGACAAGCGCCCGCAAGGACCGGCGCGGCAAGCGCCTGATGGCGCTGTTGGCGCTGGCCGTGCCTGTACTGGCCGTGCCCCTACTTGCCGTGCCTTTACTGGCCGTGCCGTCACTGGCCGCGGCTTTACCGGCCGTGGCGTCACTGGCGGTGGCCGGTCCCAAGGCGCCGAACAATGCCGATCACGGCGAATCGCTGCAAGTGCTGCACTGGTGGCAGTCGGCCAGCGAGCGGCGCGCGGTCGACCTGCTGGCCGAGCGCCTGGGCCAGCAAAACGTGCTGTGGCGCGACGCCATGGTGCCGGGCGGCTCGGGCATCGGCGCCGGGATCGTGTTGCGCAGCCGGGTGCTGGCCAAGGATGCGCCCGAAGTCGCGCAGCTCAACGGCATCGTGATCCGCGACTGGGCCCGCCTCGGTTTGCTGGCCGACCTCGACCAGGTGGCCGCGCGCGGCGACTGGGATCGCCAATTGTTGCCCGGTGTTGCGGCCCTGATCCGGCCCGGCCCGCATGTGGTGGCGGCCCCGCTCGGCATTCACCGTATCAATATCCTGTTTCACAACCGCGCCCTGTTCGCCCGCCACGGCCTGGCCGCGCCCGTCACCTGGGCCGAGTTCGAACGGGCCGCCGAGGTGCTCGCGCGCGCCGGCGTGACGCCGCTGGCGCAAAGCAGCGAGCCGTGGCAGGTCGCCACCCTGTTCGAAACGCTGGTGCTGGCCGAAGGCGGGGCGGTGTATTTCCGCCAGCTGTTCCAGCAGCGCGAGCCAGCCGCCTTCACCGATCCGCGCCTGGGACGCGCCCTGGCCCGCCTGCGCGGCCTGAAGAAATGGATGGGCGCGCCCATCCGCGAGCTGACCTGGGCCGAGGAAGCGCGCAAGCTGGCCGACGGCAGCGCCGGCATGCTGGTCATGGGCGACTGGGCCAAGGGCGAGCTGAACGCCATGGGATTGAACAGCGAGCGCGATTTCGGCTGCGGCGCGGTGCCGGGCACGGCCGCCTTTCACCTGTATAACATCGACATGCTCAGCATGCTGGCCGAACGCCCGGCCCAGCGCGCCGCCCAGGAAACCCTGGCGGCCATGGTCATGCAGCCGGCCATGCAGCGCGACTACAGCCGGGTCAAGGGCTCGGTGCCGGTCTTGCGCGCCCCCGACCTGGGCGCCATGGATGCCTGCGCGCGCGCTTCCTGGACCCTGTTCGCCACCTCGGCGGCCGGGCAGGCGCCGAGCATGGTGCACCGCATGGCCACCGACGAAACTGCACGCGACGCCCTGGTGGCCGAGCTGCACCGCTTTTTTCTTAACGAAAGGGTCAGCGTGGCCGATACCCAACGCCGTTTAGGCGTCATCGGCCGCCGCCCGCAAGACAGGTAACAGACTTACAATGCGAAACATCCTTATCGTCGACGATGACCAGAAGATCAGGACACTGCTCAAGACCTACCTGGAAAAGAATCAGTACTCGGTCACCCTGGCCCACAACGGCGCGTCCTTCTTTACCGAATTTAACCGCAGCGTGGACACCCTGTCGCTGGTGATTCTCGACGTCATGCTGCCCGACACCGACGGCTTCGCCCTGTGCCAGGCGATTCGGCGGCGCTCGAACGTGCCGATCATCATGCTCACCGCCAGTTCCGACGAAGCCGACCGCGTGGTCGGGCTCGAACTCGGGGCCGACGACTATATTTCCAAGCCGCACAGCCCGCGTGAATTGCTGGCGCGCATCAAGGCGATCCACCGCCGCACCGGCATGGAAGCGGCCGCGCCGCCGCGCTACCACCGCTTCGGCGGCTTTACCATCGACAACGTCGAGCGCAGCGCGGTCGACCACAACGGCACGTTGGTGCCGCTGTCGGGGCTGGACTTTCAGTTGCTCAAGTATTTCATCGACCACGCCGGCGAAATCCTCGACCGCAGCGTGCTGTGCGAAGCCACGCGCGGGCGCGACGCCGGGCCGTTCGACCGCTTCCTGGATGTCCAGATCAGCCGCCTGCGCCTGCGCTTCAACGATTGCGGCAAGCAACCCTGGCTGATCAAGACCGTGCGCGGGGCCGGCTACGTGTTCGCCGCCAGCGTTTCGAGCAGCCATGAATAAGCGCCCCCGCGGCTGGGAACGCTGCCTGCCGCAATCCTTGCTCGGACGGCTGACCTTGCTGATGGTGGCCGGCGTCATGCTGACCCAGCTGGCCGGCAACTACATCTGGGCCAGCCAGCGCCGCGCCGAGTCGCAGGTCGAAGTGGCCAACGCCGCCCAGCAGCTCGGCCACAGCGCCGCCAGCGCGGTGCGTTTTTTCGTCAGCCTGCCGCCGAATTACCGCCCGCTGATCATCCAGCAATTCGGCGAGATGGGCGGCACGCGCTTTTTCGTGAACCTGAACCGCGCGCCGGTGGCAGCCGAAGGCATCGGCCCGCAGCCGCTGGCCGACATCGCGCTGGCCAATGTGCAATCGACCCTGCACGCCGACCTGCCCAACCACCGCAATGTGCGCGTGGCCTTCGTGTGGCCCGAACAGCTGGTGGTGGGCGACGACGGCACGCGCCTGTCGGCCCTGCCCGAAAACCGGGTGCGCCAGATCATGCTGGCCAAGCCGGCCCCGGTGCTGCTGATGCAGGTCGAAATGGAACCGGGCCACTGGCTGTACCTGGCCACCCTGATGCCAAGTCCGTATTTTCTCGAGAGCGGTAAACTCTTCACGCGCGATCATTTGCTGCTGCACGCGCTGTCTTTGCTGGCGGTGGTGATGCTGTCGATCCCCGTGGTGCGCTGGACCACGCGCCCGCTCGCGGCCTTGTCCGAGGCGGCCACCGCCTTCGGCAACGGCGAGCGCATGCCGGCCTTGCCGGAAACCGGCAGCCGCGAATTCGTCAATACCGCGCGCGCGTTCGGCGCCATGCGCGAGCGCATCGGCCGCTATATCGACGACCGCGAGCGCCTGTTCGTGTCCATCTCGCATGACCTGCGCACGCCCATCATGCGCCTGAAACTGCGCGCCGAACTGCTCGACGACGACACCCTGCGCGCCGAATTCCACGAAGATATCGATGAACTGGAAATGATGGTCAAGGGCGCGCTGCAGTGCGTCAAGGACAGCGACATCCACGAAACCCCGACCGAAATCCGGCTCGACACCTTTTTGGCGCGCATGGTGCGCGGCGCCCAGCTGGCCGGGCACGAAGTCTCGTTCGACCCGGTCGGGCTGTCGGTGACGGCCAAGCCGCTCGCGCTCAAGCGCGCCATCGGCAACCTGCTGGAAAACGCGCTGCATTACGGCGAGCGGGCCCAGATCGCGGTGCGCGCGGTCGGCTCGAGCATCCGCATCGCCGTGCGCGACCACGGCCCCGGCGTGCCGGAAGACGCGCTGGCGCAGTTGTTCGAACCGTATGTGCGGCTCGAACACGGGCGCAAACAAAACAGCAGTGGCATGGGGCTGGGACTGGGCATCGCGCGCGGCATCGCCCAGGCCCACGGCGGCCAGCTGCTGCTGCAAAACGCCGAAGGCGGCGGCTTTTGCGCCACCCTGGTGCTGCCCAACGGGTCCACCTCGGTGGACGCCGACTGACGCAATTGTTGATCGGGGCCGTTGTCGCTACAATGCCCGCATGACCCTACCTGTCCCCGATAGCGACGCGCTGGCTGCGTCCCACGCCCTGCAAAACCTGATCGCCGCCGAGATCGCGCGCCACGACGGCGCGCTTTCCTTCACCCGCTTCATGGAGATGGCCCTGTACGCGCCCGGCCTGGGTTACTACACCGGCGGCGCCTCCAAGCTCGGCGCGGCCGGCGACTTTGTCACCGCGCCCGAAATCAGTTCCCTGTTCGGGGCCGCGCTGGCGCGGGTGGCCGCGCCCATCATGGCGCAGAGCGCGCCGGCCATTCTGGAATTCGGCGCCGGCACCGGCAAGCTGGCGCGCGACGTGCTCACCGCGCTGGCGGCCGATGGGGTGCACGTGGACAGCTACGCCATCATGGAACTGTCGGGCGAACTGCGCGCGCGCCAGCAGGAAGCGTTACAAGACTTTCCGCAGGTGCGCTGGCTCGATGATTTTCCGGCCTCGTTCGACGGCGTGGTGCTGGCCAACGAAGTGCTCGACGCCATGCCGGTGGCGCTGGTGCGCAAGGATGCCGACGGCTGGCGCGAGCTGATGGTGACGGTGGAAGAGGGCGAATTCGCGTACCTCCCGCGCGCGCCAGGGGACGAACTGGCGGCCCACATCGCGCGCCAGATTCCCGACGCCGACCTGCTGCCTGACGCTTACCTGACCGAAGTGCATCCGGTCGCCTGCGGCTTCATGGCTTCGCTGGCGCGCATGTTCGGCAAGGGCAAGGGCGCCGCCATCCTGCTCGACTATGGTTTTCCGGCGCACGAATACTATCTCGACCAGCGGATCGGCGGCACCCTGATGTGCCACTACCGCCACCATGCCCATCCGGAGCCGTTCTACCTGCCCGGTTTGCAGGACATTACCGCCCACGTCGATTTTACCGCCATGGCGCTGGCCGCCCAGGATGCCGGGCTCGAGGTGCTGGCCTACATGAACCAGGCCTCCTTCCTGCTCGGCGCCGGCATTGGCGAACTGCTGCTGCAGCGGCACGACCCGTCCGACCTGCTGGGCTATCTGCCGCAGTCCGGCGCCCTGCAAAAACTCGTTTCCCCGGCGGAAATGGGCGAATTGTTCAAGGTGCTGGTGGTCGGCAACGGCGTAGCCCTGCCGGACGTGCTGGTGCGGGCTGACCGCAGCCATCGTCTGTAGACTATCTGGCAACTTGCGCTAAAGCTACAATATGGACTTCGTGTTACGCCGGGCGGGCTTGCCGGCGTGACGACATCGGCTATCATGGACGACCGCCCGCTACTCCGACCCGACGACAATGGCCAAGATTCACACACATTATGACAACCTGAAGGTAGCGCGGCTGGCGCCGCAGGAAGTCATTCGTGCCGCCTACAAGGCCTTGAGCCAGAAGTACCATCCCGACAAGAACCCCGGCGACGACAAGGCCGCGCGCATCATGGCGATCCTCAACAGCGCCTACGGCACCTTGTCGGACCCGGTGCGGCGCAAGGAGCACGACGAGTGGATCGCGGCCGAGGAATGGGAAATCGAATGGCTTGAAAGCACGCGCGAGGACGGGCGCGAGAAGTCGCGTGCCGAGGCGGCGCCCGGGTGGGATGGGGCGCCGGTCGAGGTGCTGGCGCCGTACCGGGCCGTGCGCGACCCGCGCTGGTGGTTCGCTCTGATGCTGTGTTTCGGCCTCGGTTGCGCGGCCGGCGCGTTTTTCCTCGGCCAGGAGCGGGTGATGCCGGAGGCGCTGGCGTCGGCCATGGGTACGCAGCGGGCGGCGGCGCCGGCTTCCGCTTCGGCGCCGGCGCTGGTCGGGGCGCCGCCTGACGCGCGCACCGACAGCTGGGCCGTGGCCAAGCCGCAGGTGGCCGACGCCGGCGCCCGTCCGCCCGACATCCGCGCGCTGGGCGTGACCGAGCTGGTGGTGCCGGCGCGGGTGGCCGACTGCGAAACCGAACTGCATTCGCTGATCGCGCCCAACGGCGAGCCGTGGCCGGTGCAGTCGGGCTATGTGGACGGTTTCCCGGTTGGCAACCAGGGAGTGGAGACGCAGATCCGCATCGACAACACGCGCAACGGCTCGCCGGTGCTGGTCAAGGTGTTCGACCTGGACCGGCGTTCGAACGTGCGCCATGTGTACGTGCTGGCGCGCGACAGCTTCCTGGTCGAGCGCCTGGCGGCGGGCAAGTACGAGGTGCGCTACCAGAATGTGGACGTGGGCGGCAGCCAGGCCGAATGCGTGGGGCGGCGCAAGCAGGCCGCGGCTGCGCGCTCGTCAGAACCGGGTTAAGCCGGTCTTTTCATCCCGGGTGCGCCCGGACTTACCTGGATTTTCCTCATGACCGTATTGCGTACGATTTTTCTGCTGGCGCTGGCCGCCGGCGCCATGCCCGCCATCGCCCAGGATGGCGCGGACAGCAAGCAATACCGGCGCTGCATCGGCAAGGCAGTCAGCAACCCCGCCATCATGGAATGCATCGCTGTGCAATACGATACGGAGGACAAGCGCCTCAATGTCGCGTATCGGTCGCTGATGGCGCGCCAGCAGGGCGAGCGCAAGAAGCAGCTTCAGGAAGCCCAGCGGCTATGGCTGAAATACGTCGAGGCGAACTGCATGTTTTATCACGATCCCGACGGCGGCACGGCGGCGGTCTTGTTTGCCGAAGAGTGTTCGATGAGCGCCCGCGCCGCACGCGCGACCGAGCTCGAGGGGCTGGACCCGAGTCGTTGACCCGCGTCGCCATGGCTCTGGCCGATTCTCGTTTTGATACACAGCAATCCGCTCCCAGCGCACGGCCATGAAGCAGATCACCGAAGCGCGCCATCTGATCGACCAGGCCTGGCAGCGCCTGGAACACTGGGAGCGCAACATGGATGCCGCCCTGGCGCTGCTGGAGCAGGCGCGCGCCAGCCATCCGCGCGATGCCCAGGTGCTGACCTGCCTGGGGGCGGTGCTGTGCGACCGCGCGCTGTATCGCGAGGCCGAAAGCGTGCTGCGCGAGGCGCTGGCGCTGGGATCGCTCGATCGCCACACCACCTTCAACCTGGCGGTAGCGGTGGCCAACACCGGTACTCGCGGGCAGGCGCTGGCCTTGTTTCGCGCCGCCGCGAAGTTGCAGCCTTCGGCCGTCACATGGACCGCGTATTTCGATCCGCATGGAACCTGAGTCCGGCATGTTGCGAGCCTCGACCCGTACGTTAGCGACAACGCGTAGGATGCAAACGATGAAAAACCAACGAGATGACCGGCATCGGCGCCTGATTTTACTGAGCTGCATAGCGGCGCTACTGGGCGCCGCGATACTTCTTGAATGGAACGTCATTAGGTCGTTCCTGAAGCTTCGCGACATGCGCGTGCCTTATGCCGCATTTTTCCTGGCGCTGGTTTCCCTGGCGCTTGCGGTGCGCGCATCGCGAGCTGCCTGGCCACTGTGGAAAGCTTTTATAGGCGGGGCAGTGGTCGGCCAGCTGGCAGGAACGGTGTCGCTTTCACTCGCCAATTTGTTCATCCGAAATGGCATAGAGCGAAATCTTCAAGCTTTGCAGCGCGATCCCATCGGCTTGTTTTTGATGGATGGGGTTGTCGCGCTTGTACTGGGCGGGTGGCTGATTGCCGGCATCGCCTTTGTTGTTTATGAGATATTGTCACGACGATACCTTCATTCTGAAGGGCCGTGAAGAAGCGCCAGCTTGCGCCACGACGGGACCACCTTTGATTCGCATGGAACCTGAACCACGCCGCCTGCTCATTTTCGACCTCGACGAAACGCTGGTGCACGCCAGCGAGCTTGCGCTCGCCCATCCGTGCGACTTTGACGTGGGAACGTACCTGGTCTACCAGCGCCCGTTCGTGCGCGAACTGATCGAATTTGCCGCCGCGCGCTTCGACCTGGCGGTGTGGTCGTCGTCGAGCGCGGCTTACGTGGCGGCGGTGGTGGAGCACCTGTTCGCCGGCGTGCCGCTGCGCTTCGCCTGGTCGGTGGAGCGCTGCGTGCAGCGGGTCGATGCGCGCAGCAACAGCTATGTGTACATCAAGGATTTGCGCAAGGCGCAGAAGTTCGGCTATACGCTCGGGCGCATGAACATCATCGACGACAGTGCCGAGAAAATTGCCCGGCAGCCGCACTGCCATCTGCCTGTGGCGCCGTTCCTGGGGGCGTCCGACGATGTGGCGCTGCTGGAAATGCGGCAGGCGCTCCATGTGCTGCTGGGACACGATCTTAGTGTGACGGATCGTTGATCATGTCGTTCAAGTCCTTGTTGCGCTGCTTGGTCATCTGGTACAGGCACGACGAGTAGACCATCGGCTGCATGCTGCCCCCTTGGTACCTGTCGGCCTCATAAGTGCATTGCAGGTCGCGAAATTTAATCCAGGCCAGTTGCACGTTCTTAATCTGGGCTTTTTCCTTCGCATCCACTTTGCCCATCAGCTCCTTGTAATTCTTGTTCAGCAGAGCGTCTTCGCGCTCGGCATCTTTGCCGGAACACCTGTTCAGGTCGTACTGCGTTATCGGGTTCTTGCAGTCATCGGCCGCCGCTGCCGGATTGATCATGGCGACGGCGGTGAACAGGCCTGCGCACAGGGCGCGCATTGGAAATGTCATGGTTTTTTTTGAAAAATTAACTGAAAAGAAATCGTATCACGTCGGCCATCGAACCGCCCGTCGGGCAGGCAGGGTAGGATGTGCGGCTTTGTGTCCAGCCGCGACACCTCGACGAAAAACTTGTATGGAACTCGATACTGCATTAAAGAACTTTGCCGACGCCTTCGCAGCGGGACCGGAGAATAGCGGCGTCGTTCAGTGGCGCACGCCCGAGCCGATCGCCGAACCGATGCCGCTTGGCCCCATCGTCAAGGCGTACTACGCGCGCATGCGGCTGGGTGGCAGGCCGATGGTGGGCGGGGCGCTGATCCTGGACCTGATCGACCTCGACGACCTGGAAACCATCCAGCACGAGTGGGGATGGATGCGCGACAAAAGCGGCCAGGAGGTGGTCGATCCGAGCTGGAACAAGGACCGGATCATCATCGCTTACCGCCATGGCGATGCGGTCTCGGTCGATGGCGGCACCGCTGGCGGTGTTGTGCATGGCCACATCGGTGCATACAGCTGCAAGATCGCCGACGACCTGGCCAGCTTCTTCCAGGCCATGGCCGAGGCGATGGTCGTTGAGGCGACCACCTACGACTACGACGTCTGCGACGACGATTGCGGCAAGCTGCCGGCTTTTCTGGACGACATGCGCGCCATCGCCCGCCGTGTGCTCGGCCCTGCCGGCGAAGCGGGCTTCATGGAATTCTTTTTTGGTTAACCGTCACGGAGACAGTTTGCATGACACTTGATACTGCATTAAAAAATTTTGCGGCGGCATTCGCAGCGGGACCCGACAATTTCGGCACCGTGCAGTGGCGATCGCCCCAGCCGATCGCTGAACCGATGCCGCTCGGTCCCATCGTCAAGGCCTACTACGAGTGCATGCAGTTCGATGACAGGCCGATCATCGCCGGCGCACTGCAATTGCAGCTGTGGGACCTTGATATGCTCGAGACCATCCAGCATGAGTGGGGCTGGGTGCGCGACAAGAGCGGCCAGGACGTGGTCGATCCGCGCTGGAAGCAGGACCGGATCGTCATCGCTTACCGCAATGGCGACGCGCTGTCGGTGGACGGCGGCACCCCCGGCGGCGTGGTGCATGGCCATATCCGTTCCTACACCTGCAAGATCGCCGACGACCTGGTCAGCTTCTTCGAGGCCATGGCCGAGGCGATGCTGGTCGAAGCGAACACCTACGACTACGAGGTCTACGACGACGATTTCAACCCGCTACCGGGTTTTCTCGACGACATGCGCGCCATTGCCCGCCGCGTGCTCGGGCCGGAGGGCGAAACGGGTTTCATGAAATTTTTTTTCGGCTGAGCGGACCGCAGCTTGCGCCTCAGCTCGCCAGCGACTCGATCAGCCCCATGTCGGCCGACGACATCAGCTTGTCGATGTCGACCAGGATGAGCATGCGCGCGTAGATTGTGTTCACCGCGCAGGCCGCCGCCTTCGCCGCAGGACCGGAGAATCTGGATTCGGTTCAGTCACACGCGCCTGCAGTTGGACGGGCGCCCCATGCCAGCATAAACGATGTAAACACCTAAATTTCACACGGTCTATTTTGTGAACTAATGTATCTCAAGGATTTGACAGTTTGCCCAGTGGCTTGATTTGCTGGATTAACACTTGCTCTGACAGCTGCAATTAGGGCATATTCGTTAGTTATTATTCCGTAATTCTGCGATTCGGCGGCAACCGTGTTTGCTGTAGTGCAGTTGGTTGCCCAAAATAAGAACAGGACAGCATGATGCTTCAAACAAGTTTGGGCCCATTCAATGGCAATACATGGGAAGATCTCTGCCAACTGGTCTTTAAGAAGAAGTACGCGAACATAGGTTACCAGCAAATGGTTGCGTCGCCTGGAGACTTTGGTATAGAGGGATTTACGCTGCGTGAGGGGATGGGTTTTCAATGCTACTGCCCTGATAGTCACTATGATGCGACCGAACTTTATAATAAACAGCGTGACAAAATAACGAAGGACGTTGTTAAGCTAAAAACCTATGTCAAAGAGATTGGTCAGCGCATCGGCGATGTGAAGATTAAGGATTGGCATTTTGTAACCCCTGTAGTGGATAGAAATGCCTTGCTCGCTCATGCGCGAAGTAAAGAGGTCGAGGTGAGAAAGTGGAATGTCCCTGTACTGGCATCTGATTTTACGATACATTTACGCGATGCCGAATTTTATTTGACCGAGATTAATGAAATTAGATCGCTGAACGGCGAAGCCCTTAGTTTTGATACCTCGTCACCGACACTGCGTACTCTTGATGGTCCTCCAGAAGAGTATGAAGCGAACCTTCGGAGAAAGACTAAAATTAGGCTTCAACCTAAATCAAACCATCCACAAGTTGAAAAGCTTTTTTCAACCCTGTATGGTCAAGCCTATTCAGCATTTCTTGAGCACGGCCCACTACTACGCAGGATTGAAACCACTGCACCGGCGATCTATTTTAAGTTGCTACGGTTGGTCAGCGAGTATGAAGCTAATGTATTAGAGCTCGGGATGACTTGGAGTGGGACCGCTGACGAACTTGTAGTTATGGTTCGCGCAGGCTTATCAGAACGGATTTCTGCTCAGTTGGGTCCTCAGATTGATGTCACCGAAGCCGAGCGGATTTCGCGTCACGTCGTAGCACGCTGGTTAGCCGTTTGCGAACTTGATTTTATCTGAAATACTTCGAGGACATGTCATGGCAACTGATGATTTAATCGGATCGGCGAATGCGCAACTAAAGTTTACTCGCCGACCAAGCCCTATATTACCCGAGCATCGACTCATCTACAAAATTACGCAGATACTTCTTATGCTGTATTACTCGCGCGCGGGCAAATCTAGTCTGCTACGCTTGCATTTACTGAATTGGGCTAGCAAAACCCAACAGCGAATGCAGCATCTACGAATAGCAGTGCAGAAGCGTTCGTTGTCTTTACCGACTTGGGGCTTTGATCCAGCCGTTCCAATTGCTCTTCGGTACGCCCAAGCTGAAGGTTTAATTATGCAGACCTCAACTGGATACCAACTTGAAGAATTTGGTAGAAAATTTATCAAAAATGTTCTCGAAGACCCATCCATTTTCCAAGTTGAGCGAGAGGGGTTAATGGAGATTGGAAAGGGAATTACGGAAGGAATGGTCAACAGCGTCGCTAGGGACTGGGTGTAAAATGAAAATAAATGCGATCAAACTAAGAATTATTGCCGCTCAAGGAGAGTTTGGCTTCTTGATTCCATTCGGACGCGGGCTTACAATAATTCGCGGGAATAATTCTTCCGGCAAAAGCACCGTTTTTCTGAGCCTACTCTATGGCATGGGTATGGAGGAAATTGCCGGAGGAAAAAATGAGTTAGTACTACCTTACGCGGTGAAAAAATACTTTACTTACGGAGGCAGAGATATAGAGGTTATTGCGTCTGAAGTCTACGTCGAAGTCGAAAATGAAGCCGGGCAAGCAGTTACCTTCCGTCGTTCAATAAAGGACCACCAGAAAAGTTCAAAGCTCATTGAGATTCTCGACGGCGCAGTGCTTACTAAATCGCAAACGCCTACTCATATTCGCCCGACCTACCTCCATGACAGCGGCGGCGCGCAGAAGGCTGAAGGTTTTCATAATTTCCTGGAGCAGTTTCTAGGATACAAACTTCCATCGGTGCCCACCACATCTGGCGGCGAGACTAGGCTATATCTACAAGCTATCTTTGCAGCCTTGGCGGTGGAGCAAAAGCGCGGCTGGACCGATTACATAGCCAATATCCCGTTCTTCGGTATTAGAGATGCTCGGACGCGCGTTGTTGAATTTTTACTTGGACTAGACGTGTTCGAGACCAACGCGAAACGCAATCGTTTAAATTCTGAATCCGTCGAAATTGGCATACTTTGGGATAAGGGCTATCAACGGCTCCATACCCTTGTGAATGAGATTGGTGTGGTAATACAAGGAGTGCCAACGAAGGTGACGTCGCTATTCAACGCCTCCCTCGTTCAAATAAACAAACGTATCGGTCATGAAACGGTTCCCCTGCCTTCCTATATTGGCACTCAGCGTGAGGAGTACGCTCGCCTAAACCTCAAAGCGACCGTACACAAGAAATCTCCGTCGCATGAGGTGCAGGAAGAACTTGATAGCACGACAAAAGAACTCCAACGGCTTACGAATTTGTATGAGACTGCATCGGCAACTGAGGCATTGCAGCAGGCCTCGGTTAATGAGTACGAACAACTGTTCAAAGAAGCCGAGGAAGACTTAACGCGAAACAGAACAGTAAGAAAATTGCGCACTCTAGGTGCAACAACCTACAGCATCGAAGTCGCCAGTGATCGCTGCCCCACTTGCCATCAACACGTCGAAGACTCCATATTAGCGGAACTGATTGATAGCCCTCAGATGGATTTAGAAACAAATATTTCCTATCTGGAGAAGCAGGCTCGCATGCTAGACCGACAGATTGCGGGTGGCAGGCAGGCGATAGCCGAAACGGCGGGCCTCCTAAGGGAGCTCTCGAAGAGAACAACAGATGCACGTGTAAAGCTCAATGCTTTGCGATCCGACCTCGTCTCGGATGCCACAGTGTCTCGCGCCATAATGCGTCAGCAAATTCAAATCGAAATCGAGATCGAAAGACTGCAGAGAGCAGAGTCCGAAATTTCGGAAATTGTCGCGATGCTCGCCTCGATTGCGGTTCGTCTGCGCAACAATCAATCAGCACGGGCGGGGCTGCCTAAGGAATACTATTCCGATGAGGACTTGCGCAAGATACGGGTGTTTGAAAAACAATTCCGTGCAAACGCAAGCTCATTCGAATACAAGAGTGCTCGCATCGATGACATTCGTATCAACGACGACACCCTAATTCCTTATTTGGCCAACATGGAATTGAGGGAGATAGGCATCGAGCCAGCGAGGCTTAAAGCGTTGAAGGCGCAAACTCAAACCGGTACAGACATAAAGGCCGACTCGAGTGCGAGTGACTTTGTTCGCCTTATTTTGAGCTACCTTCTCGCGCTTCATCAAGCATCTTCGCTACCAAACGGTGGGGGGCGTCACCCTGGTCTGATTTTATTGGATGAACCTGGTCAGCACTCTATGGCACAGTCAAGCCAGCGCGCGCTTTTGCAAATACTTACAGCTAACCCCGGTCTGCAGGGAATTGTCGCAGCATCTTTTGACGAGTCTCCAGAGGTCTTCCGTGAGGTTACTGAGGGAGTCGAATTTACGCTCATTGAACTCGGAGAGAAATCTATTTGCCCGCTGTAGTCCAGTTGAGCCCTTCAGCAGCTCGTGTAATCCAGTGAGATATGAATGCGGTTCGGCGATCACCAGTTGCGACAAATATGCACCTAATGACCGAGAAATCCGACTTCGATCAGATGCGACCTTGCCGCCGTCTTTGAACAGCAATGTGCGTTGAAAGCAATGCTCGATATTTGAGCTTATGCTGACCTTCGCCTTCGCTTGAGCAACTCGGCGCTTCACATGCTCGTCGCCGGTCTCGATGCGCAGGTCGATCGCGCCGCCGTCCGGGGTGTACTTGGCGGCGTTATTGAGCAGGTTGCCGACGATCTGCACCAGCCGCTTGGCGTCGCCCAGCACCGTGGTGCCGTGCGGCTGCAGGTCGATGGAAAGCGTGTGGGCCTTGCCCCAGATCAGCGGGCCGCTTTGCTCGACGGCGTCGGCGACGATGTCGCGCAGGTCGAGCGGCGCTGTTTCGAGCTTGACCACGCCGCCGGTCACGCGCGAGACATCCAGCAGGTCGTCGACCAGATGCCGCATGTGGCCGACCTGGCGGCTGATGATTTCGCTGGTCTTGCGCACCCGCGCCTCGTCGAATTTACCCATTCAGTTTTTCCTTGACCGGACGAGCGGATTTTACTTGAGCGCTTTGCATACGCCCGTTGCCCGCGTCTCTCGATGAGAGACGCCTGATCACCCGCCGCGTGCTCGGCCCGCAGGGCGAGGAGGGCTTCATGACATTCTTTTTCGGCTGAACGCAGCGGCCTGCGCGCTGCCGCTCCCACGCCTCAGCTCGCCAGCGACTCGATCAGCCCCATGTCGGCCGACGACATCAGCTTGTCGATATCGACCAGAATGAGCATGCGCGCGTCGATGGTGCCCAGCCCGATCAAATAGTCGGACCCGAAGGCGGTGCCCATTTCCGGCGCCGGCTTGACTTGCTCGGGGGTGAGGGTGGTGACGTCGCTGACGCTGTCGACCACCATGCCCATCACGCGCCCGGCGATATTGAGGATGATGACCACGGTGAACTGGTCGTACACCGGCGTGCCCAGGTTGAACTTGATGCGCATGTCGACCACGGGAATGATAATCCCACGCAGGTTGATCACGCCCTTGATGAATTCCGGCGCGTTGGCAATCCGCGTCACCGCCTCATAGCCGCGGATTTCCTGTACCTTGAGGATGTCGATGCCGTATTCTTCCGAGCCGAGCGTGAACGCCAGGAACTCGTGGCCCGCGATATCCTTGCCGGATGGCCCGCCACCGGCTACAGTCGAAGAAGGAACTTGCATAAGTGATCCTTGTCAAAGCGGCGCCGCGGCGGACGCCTGTGCTTTCCAAGAGTAGCAGATGCGGCGCCAAATGACGAGCGGTGCTGTTGCCAGCTCGCAAAATATGAATGCGCTCGTGCTCGACTTCGACAAAACATTGTTTATAATTTGATTGGTAAAAAGCTGGCAGTGCCGATGTTACAGTTGCACTGTTTGCTTAAAGTTACGGTCGGGCAGGAAGCAGCTGTTTTGATTCGCATCGCGTACGCCGCCCCGCAGACGGGGCCTTCATGGAGCCTGTATGACCGACCCTTCAGATGCATCGGACGCCTCGGACGCCTTGGACGATAACTGGCTGCTCGACGAAGACGACGAGTCCGGCGGCGACGCCAACACCGCCCCGATCGACCAGCGCCTGTGGCGCGTGCTGATCGTCGACGATGATGTCGATGTGCACGCGGTCACCCGGCTGGCGCTGCGCAATGTGGCGTTCAAGGGGCGCGAGCTCGAACTGTTTTCCGCCTACAGCGGGGCCGAGGGCTTCCGCATCCTGCGCGACACGCCCGACATCGCCCTGGTCTTGCTCGACGTGGTCATGGAAACCGATGACGCCGGCCTGATCCTGGCGCGCCGCATCCGCGAGGAACTGAACAACCAGATCGTGCGCGTGGTGTTGCGCACCGGCCAGCCGGGCCAGGCGCCCGAGCAGCGCGTGATCATCGAATACGACATCAACGACTACAAGGCCAAGACCGAGCTGACCACGCAGAAGCTGTTTACCACCGTCATCTCGGCCCTGCGCGCCTACGAGAGCCTGATGATGCTCGAACGCAGCCGCATCGGTCTCGGCAAGATCCTGGCCGGCGCCACCAACCTGTACCAGATCCATTCCCTGCGCGAATTCGCCTCGGGCGTGCTGAACCAGGTCAGCGCGATCCTCGACGTGGGCGCCGACGGCGTGCTGTGCGTGATGTCGGCCGTCACCGGCGGGCCGACCGTGGTGGCCGCCACCGGCCACTACACGGCGCTGGCCGACAGCGAGGCGCTGCCGGCCGACCATCCCTTGATGCCGGCGATCGTTAAGGCCTTCCGCGAAAAGCAGAGCCAGTTCGAGCATCCGGCCAACGTGCTCTACATCCACACCCAGGAAGAGCGCCAGCTGTGCATTTCGGTCACGCCGCCGTGGCCGCTGGCGCCGATCCAGCGCGACCTGCTGGAAGTGTTTTGCCAGCGCATCGCGGCCGCCTTCGACAATCTGTACATGTTCGGCCAGCTGCGCCGCGCCCAGGAAGCGACCGTGGTGGCCCTGGCCGACCTGGCCGAGTTCCGCGACCATGGCACCGGCGGCCATGTGCGGCGGGTCCAGGACTTGTCGTCACGCATCGCGCAGCGCATGAAGCAGCGCGGCGTGGACGATCCGGGCCTGAGCCCGCAATTGCTTGAAATGATCGGCCTGGCCAGCATCCTGCACGATGTGGGCAAGGTGTCCACGCCCGACCAGGTGCTGCTCAAACCGGCCGCGCACACGCCCGAGGAGCGGCGCGTGATGCAAACCCACGCCCAGATCGGCCGTTCGATCCTGGAGCGCGCCGCCAGCATGGTCGACGGCGTGAGCTACCTGACCTACGGCGCCCAGATCGCCGGCGCCCATCACGAGCATTTCGACGGTGGCGGCTATCCCGAGGGCCTTAGCGGGCGCGACATTCCACTGTCGGCGCGCATCGTGGCCGTGGTCGACGTGTTCGATGCGCTGCTGCACCGGCGCCCGTACAAGGAACCGTGGCCGCATCCGGACGTGGTGAGCTACATCGGCGAGCGCAGCGGGACCCAGTTCGATCCCGAGGTGGTGGCCGCCCTGCTCGAGATCATCGAAACCAGCCCGCCCATGCTGGTCGACATCGAGGACGATTGATCCGACCCCGTAGCGGGGCTGGTGTCGTATTCCTGCATCGGCTTCGCCGTTCCGCACGGCGGAATTCAACTATTTCGTTCCCCTGCCGTAATATAGAAAAACCAGTGTGCCGACTTTCTTAGCGGACCCATGGGCCGCCACAAGCTGATCGGAAAAACAAGAGATGAACGAACTCGAGGGACTGACCGCGTTGATTGTGGAGCCGCATGCGGGCATGCGCGCCAGCATCCACAACATGTTGACCCTGTGCGGCCTGAGCAAGATCGATCATGCCGCCAGTTCCAACGCCGCCATCAAGCACCTGGGCCTGAAATCGTTCGACGTGGTGCTGTGCGAATACGACCTCGACGGCGGCCAGGATGGCCAGCAGTTGCTGGAAGACTTGCGCCACCATCAGCTGATGTCCATGACGACCATGTTCATCATGGTCACCGCCGAAGGCAATTACAGCAAGGTGGTCAGCGCGGCCGAACTGGCGCCCACCGATTACATCCTCAAGCCGTTCACGGCCGACTTGCTGCTCGAACGCATCGGGCGCGCGCTCGACAAGCGCAATGTGTTCATGCCTGTGTATCAATTGATGGAGGAGGGCAACCAGCGCGAAGCGATCGACGCCTGCGTCGACGGCATGCGCCTGCACCCGCGCTACGCGGTCGATTTCCTGCGCCTGCGCGCCGAGCTGCACCTGTTCCTGGGCGAACCGGAGCTGGCCGAACCGATCTACCAGCAACTGTTCGACGCCAAGGCCATCGCCTGGGCCAGGCTGGGCCTGGCCAAGACCCTGTTCCTGCGCGAGCGCTTCGACGAGGCCAGGGACATCCTGACCTCGCTGGTCGAGAGCAACAAGAAATTCGTCGACGCCTACGACTGGCTGGCGCGCACGCACGCGGCCATCGGCGAGCTGGACAAGTCGCAGGCGGTCCTCTCCGACGCGGTGGCGGTCTCGCCACACGCTGTGCGGCGCCTGCGCAAGCTCGGGGAAGTGGCGCTCGAAACGGGCGACACCGACACCGCCGAAAAAGTGCTCAAGCAAGTGGTGAGCAAGGCCAAGTATTCGACCTTCCGTGATCCGGAAGACCACCTCAAGCTGGTGCAGACCCTGGTGAAGAAGGGCGACCCGGTGCAGGCGGCGGCCGTGATCCGCGACCTCGACAAGTCGATGGGCGGGCAAAAGAACACGGCCGTGTGCAGTGCCATTTCATCGGCTATGGTGCATGAGTACACCGGCAACGATGTGCGCCTGGAAGAGTCGCTCAGCGCCGCGCTGACGGCGTGCCGCCTGACCAGCGGGCTCTCGCCCGAGGTCAAGATGGAGCTGGCGCGCAACTGTTTGCAAAACAATATGGAAGACGGCGCGGCCGAGGTCATGAGCGAGGTGATGCGCAACGCCGCCAACGGCGCCGTCATGGCCAAGGCGATGGCGGTGTTCGAGCAGGCCGGGCGCACCGACCTGGCCCTGTCGGTGGCGCACGACAGCCGCCAGGCCGTGGTCGACCTGGTGGCGGCCGGCGCGGCCAAGGCCAACGAGGGCGACTACCGCGGCTCGGTCGAGCTGATGTTAGAGGCGGTCGGCAAGCTGCCCGACAACCCGCAAGTGGTCTTCAATGCCGCCGTCGCCGTGCTCAAGTGCCTGGAAAATGTCGGCTGGGACGCCTTGCTGGCCCAGGATGCGCTGGGGCTGATCGACAATGTGCGCCGGCTCGACCCGGTCAACCCCAAATTGGCGGCCCTGGCCGGCCTGCATCAGCAGATCCTGACCAAATACGACAAAGGTGTGCGCAGGAAAGCCGGCGCGCCCGCTTGATTGTCGCCTCACTTCGATTGCCCATGTCCAGCGTTTCTCCTCCTCCGGCTTCACCCGCTTATTCCGACGGCGACACGCGCCGCGTGCGCGCCTCCCTGATCCACAAGGTCTGCGGCGACGAAGACATGTTCGCCCTGGGCGCCTCGGTGGCGCGGGTGGTCGAGATGGCCTCGTCCGAGGACGAGGGCACGCACGACCTGGCCTATTACGTGCTGTCGGACGTGGCCCTGACCCAGCGCATCCTGCGCTTGTCCAACACGCCGACCTACCGCACCAAGTCCGGCACCACCGTCACCACGATTTCGCGTGCCATCTCGCTGCTCGGCTTCGATAATGTGCGCACTACCGCGCTGGCCATGCTGCTGGTGGACGCCTTGTCCAACAGCGCGCACGCCACCAGCGTGCGCATCGAGCTCGAAGCGGCCCTGTGCGCCAGCCTGGTGGGCCGCGAAATGGCGCGCCACAGCTTTTACCAGGGCGCCGAGGAAGCCTCGATCGGGGCCTTGTTCAAGAACCTCGGCCCGCTGCTGGTGGCTTCGCACGAGCACGACCGCTATCGCGAGATCAACGCCCTGGTCAAGGGCGGCACCCACAGCGTGGGCCAGGCCTCGCAGATGATCCTGGGATCGAGTTACGACGCGCTGTCGCAGGCGGTGATGGCGGAGTGGAAGATTCCGGACGTCATCGTCCGCTCGCTCAGTCCCTTGCAGGCGGGCGCGCAGAAGGTGGCGATCAACCGCGGCGAGTGGATGCGCCAGGTGGCGTCGTTCTCGATGGAAGTGTCGCGCCTGCTGGGGCGTTCGGCCAGTCCGGCTGAGAGCAAGGAGTTCCAGGCCTTGCAGCTGCGCTATGGGGTGGCGCTGAACCTGACCGCCGAGCAGATGAAGGACTTGTTCGAGACGGTCCAGAGCGAGATGACGGCGCTGCTGCGCAGCATGAACATGGAGCCGCAGCCGCGCGACGAGGAAACGGCGGACGCCAGCGGCTTGCCGAATGTGCTGCTGCTGGCGACCATGGATGCGGGCGAGGGCGGGGAGGGCAAGGCCCATCCGAGCGGCAAGCCGCACAATGCGCGCGAGTTGCTGCTGGCCGGGGTGCAGGATGTGACGCAACTGCGCGCCGGCGGCGAAGCCAAGGTCAACGATGTCATCCTGGCGGTGCTGGAGACGGTGTACAGGAGCATGGGATTCCGTTTTGCCACGGTGTGCCTGAAAGACGCGCGCAGCGGGCAGTACCGGGCGCGGGTGGCGTTCGGGGAGGATCATGCGCGCTTGCAGGCGGGGTTTGCCTTTCCGATGGGCGCGGCGCGCGATTTGTTCCATCTGGCCATGGAGAATGATGCCGATTTGATGATCGCGGACGCCGCCAGTCCCAAGATCCGCGATTTGCTGCCGGCCTGGCACCGCGCCCTGCTGCCGGACGCCAGGAGCTTCATCGTGCTGCCGCTGGTGGTGAGCAAGGTGCAGGTGGGCTTGTTCTACGCCGACCGCGCCGTGGTGGCGCCGGAGGGCGTGCCGCCGGACGAGACGTCGCTGATCAAGGCCCTGAAAGGGCAGGTGCTGCTGGCGCTGGCGCCCTGAGCTAGAGGTAGCCCCGTCATTCCCGCCTGCGCGGGAATGACGCGGCCCTCCCCTCCAAAAAAAGATTTCACCTTTTTTCGCCAAGCCCTTGCACATTCCGATATCTTCCCGTTACAATCACGCCCCGAAGCAAGAGGTCAGTGAGATAGCAGAAAGCACCCTGCAAATATAATTGACAGAAGATTGATCTTGCTTCATACTCTGCGGTTCCTCGCGGAGGGGTGGCCGAGTGGTTAAAGGCGACAGACTGTAAATCTGTTCTCTATGAGTACGCTGGTTCGAATCCAGCCCCCTCCACCAAGTTGTTGCAGAAGATGTTGTAGTCGGTGAAGTAGTAACTCGCGGGTGTAGCTCAATGGTAGAGCAGAAGCCTTCCAAGCTTACGACGAGGGTTCGATTCCCTTCACCCGCTCCAGTGCTTCATGCAATGCGCGATCGGTGGCAGCAAGATCGCAAATCGTAGTACCTAATCGCCCTTTTAGCTCAGTGGTAGAGCACTCCCTTGGTAAGGGAGAGGCCACGTGTTCAATCCACGTAAAGGGCACCAGAATTCAGTGCTTTATGGCACTTGCGGCACTCGCAACATTCGCAGTATTCAATAGTTAGTCAGGCGCGTGCCTGGTCACACTCAAAAATCGTTAGGAGTCTAAAATGGCAAAAGGTAAATTCGAACGGACCAAGCCGCACGTCAACGTCGGTACCATCGGACACGTTGATCACGGCAAGACCACCCTGACGGCAGCGATCGCAACCGTTCTGTCGAAGAAATTCGGCGGCGAAGCAAAAGCATACGACCAGATCGATGCAGCACCGGAAGAAAAAGCACGCGGCATCACCATCAACACCGCGCACGTCGAGTACGAAACGGCTAACC
>NZ_WHJI01000179.1:0-589 GCF_011682155.1 Massilia sp. CCM 8734 | reverse complement strand
CTGGCCTGCCTCCCGCCAGCGGACCAGTTCGCGCAGATCGCCAAGCTTGCCAGGCAGAAGTTCTCCTTCGACCAGACCCTCGCCTACGCCCGCTGCAAGGAAGATGTCAACATCTACGTGCTTGAAGAAAATCACCGGCCGGCCTGGCGCCAGGTGTATGCAACGGAAGAACTAGCGATGCGCGATCCACGCCTGCACATGCAGCGCGGCGCCCATACCTGGCACGCCGCGCAATGGCACGCCGAAGATCCGGCGTTCTGGACCGCAGCTATCGAACAAGGCATCGAGCACGGTTGGCTGATGACGTCCGACGACGGCCTGGCCACGCTGGTCCTGTCACGCAAGGGTGAAGCTGTCACGGAAAGGGAGCTGCGCTTGATCGAGCCCAGTCTGGTTGAAATCGCCCGGTTCGCGCACAGCATGATGCGGCACCAGCTGCGGGCGCCCGCCGCCGCCCAAGCCGCCGCGGGCGCGGTCCTGTCGGATATCGAGAGGACGATTCTGCTTCACATGCACGATGGCCTGCAGCGCAAGGAGATCGCCGACCGCATGAGGATGAGCCTGTCTGCATTGGACCGGCATATCAAGT
>NZ_WHJI01000178.1:0-593 GCF_011682155.1 Massilia sp. CCM 8734 | reverse complement strand
TGGGCGGGCGGGGGGTGGGAAAGCCCTGCCCTCACGGGCAGGGTTGGGATGGGTGGGGTCCAAGGCAGCGAGGTAACGGGCCGCTGTATCTAGCCCGTTCCGTCGTTTATCCCCAAGCAAGCCCCCCTCACCCTTCAGGGGGGCTGAATTGGGGATTGAGGAACGGGTGACTGCGGCCCGTGCTGTCCACGTGTAGTTAGGCGCCAGGTGCGCCGGCTTCATAGCGCAAGCGGCGGCTCAAGGGCCGTGACAGCGGGGTGTGCTGGCACTGCCCTTGATGTCACCTGGCGACTCTGGGACGGACCGCGGCCGGCTTCATAGCGCAAGCGGCGGCTCAAGGGGCGTGCCAGCGGGGTTTGCTGGCGCGACGCTTGAAAGCGGGTCGTTCTCACTTCAGGGTGTCGGTGTGAAGGCCAGCCCGGTTCGCATTGGCCGACTGCAGCGGCATCGAGCCGAGCGCCAAGGGCGCGCTGGAGCGCAGCGGAAGGGCCGCGCCGAAGGGAATTCCCGAGCCCGAAGGGCCGAGACCCGGGCCTTACCGGGGCTCGGTTCACGAGAGGAACGGGTTTCGGCCCCAGATGTTGCTTTTTGCC
>NZ_WHJI01000177.1:0-611 GCF_011682155.1 Massilia sp. CCM 8734 | reverse complement strand
GGAGCCAAACGCCCGTAACCACCCTGACATGCAGTATTTCAACATGGCCGTCCATACGTTGGCCGACATGAAGAAATGGAAGGGCAAGTTCCTGGCATTCAAGGCGTATTACGTCGGCGACGCCGCGTTGGCCAAGCAGGCGGCCGCCGCGCTCGTCATCAGCGAGCGCACCTATTATTATCATGTGAAAAGCTTTGGGCAGGCCGCCTACAGCATGAGCCACAGCATCAAGAAGGCACACGAAGCGATGGCCGCGCCGGCGCAGCCACCGGAACCGCCGCCGGCGCCGGTGCTGCACCAGCTCGGTTCGTTCATCTCCCCAGCCTGACCGGGGGGCGGCATGTCCAGCACCCTGTTCAAGGTTGGCAAGTATTACCACTACCGCTTCCGGCTCGCCGGTGGCGCGCGGCGCCAGCGCACCACCCACGAGGTGAACCACAAGCGCGCCCATGCGATCATGTCCAAGGCGTACGCCGATGCTGTCCTGCTCGCGAGCGGCATGCAGCTGGTCCCGACGCTGGAGGAATTGATCGAGCAATGGGAGGAACTGCGCGCGCCGATCGCCAGCAAGTCGCATCGCCGCGGGATCGACGTTTTCAAGCGCCGGCACC
>NZ_WHJI01000176.1:0-618 GCF_011682155.1 Massilia sp. CCM 8734 | reverse complement strand
CGAAGTCTGGCCCGGAAAAGATTGCCCAGGCCGAGATCGCTGCATCGCGGGCCAGTGCACAGGCAAAAGTAAAAAGCTATGGCGACATGGCCGGCGCCGCAAAGGGGTTCTTCAAGGAGAATACGACCGGCTACAAGGTGCTGGAGGGCGCTGAGAAAGCCTTTCGGGCGTACGAGATGGCGATGGCGCTCAAGTCATTGGCCATTAGCCTGTTTTCGACCACTACTAAAACGACGGCTGTTGTCGCCGGACAGGGCGTTGAAACTGGCGCAGTTGCTGCGGGCGAAGGTGCGCGAAACCTGCTCAAGATTCCAGGTGTCTTCATGTCGTTCATGAGCTCCATGGGGCCATGGGGGGCGGCAGCGGCCGGCGTGGCGATCGCGGCAGTGCTTGGCAGCGCGTTTTCTGGTGGCGGTTCCGGCGGCGGCATGTCAGCAGCAGACGCACAGAAGAAACAAGGTACCGGTGGCGTGTTTGGGGATGCCGATGCAAAGTCGGAATCTATCACCCGGTCGCTGGCAATGCTGGAGGAGAATTCTGGCGCGCTTGTCCCGATTAACCGCGGCATGCTCACCGCACTGCGCGCGATCCAGACCGCAATGTCAGGCCTTACGAATC
>NZ_WHJI01000175.1:0-619 GCF_011682155.1 Massilia sp. CCM 8734 | reverse complement strand
AAGCGGCGACGTGGCCGATTCATGGGCGGCGATGTCGAAAGCGGTTTCGGCTACAACTTGTACATCGCCAGCGGCGGGCGCCGGCGCGATCAGGGACCGCGCACCGTTCGACGCCATCGGCGACACGGTGCCGGCATGTTCCATCTGTTCCAACAACCGTTGTGCACGGTTGTACCCGACTTTGAGGTGTTGTTGCAGAGCCGCGGCCGAAGCGGTCGCGTTTTCGCGCACGAACGCCTCGGCTTTTGGATAGAGCATGTCGTTATCGGCCAGTCGGACAGCATGGGCCACGTCCGGAACAACCGGGTTTTGCGGCGCCGCTTCCTCTGCCGGCACGATCCCGGCCGCGTCCTGCGCCACAGCGGAGGGTCCTGCGACGGGCGCTGCTTCACGCTCCAGGCGGGCCATCACTTTCTGGTAATAGGCTTTTTGTGCGGTGCTCAGCTTGAAAACCTTGCTTGAGCCAGGTTTGTGCAGCATCGCGCCGTTGGCCGTTTTCAGGCGCATGCCTGCGGCGATCGCGTCGTCCACGGCACGCGTGTTCGGCGCGGCCGGCACCGGCACGGGCGCTACGCGCTCCGGAACGGCGTCGACCAGCTCGTTTGGCAGACTGGGAACT
>NZ_WHJI01000174.1:0-620 GCF_011682155.1 Massilia sp. CCM 8734 | reverse complement strand
AGTTCCTTCTCCCGAGTTCTCTCAAGCGCCTTAGAATACTCATCTCGCCCACCTGTGTCGGTTTGCGGTACGGTCTCGTATGACTGAAGCTTAGAGGCTTTTCTTGGAACCACTTCCGATTGCTTCAAGACCTAAGTCTCTCGTCTCGACCCCTTGAATTCCGCGCCCGGATTTGCCTAAGCGCCTTCTATGAGTCAAAAACCAGCACTTCCAACCGCTGGACAACCTTCCGCGATCCGTCCCCCCATCGCATCATACGACGGTGCAGGAATATTAACCTGCTTCCCATCAGCTACGCATCTCTGCCTCGCCTTAGGGGCCGACTCACCCTGCTCCGATGAACGTTGAACAGGAAACCTTGGGCTTACGGCGTGGGAGCTTTTCACTCCCATTATCGCTACTCATGTCAGCATTCGCACTTCTGATACCTCCAGCATCCTTTACAAGACACCTTCGCAGGCTTACAGAACGCTCTCCTACCATATCCTTGCGGATATCCGCAGCTTCGGTGACTGGCTTAGCCCCGTTACATCTTCCGCGCAGGACGACTCGATCAGTGAGCTATTACGCTTTCTTTAAATGATGGCTGCTTCTAAGCCAACATCCTGACTGTTTTAGCC
>NZ_WHJI01000173.1:0-622 GCF_011682155.1 Massilia sp. CCM 8734 | reverse complement strand
GTGGCGATCTTGGCGAACAGCTTGCGCCGGCGGCTCTTTTCAAAATCCTTCTTCCCAGCGGCCAGCACCTTGGCGCCAGGGTAGAGGCGGTAGACGTCGGTCGTGAACTGCTCGATCATGTGGTTTGGAACGACGATCGCGGGCTTTTGCGACAGGCCCATGCGCCGACGCTCCATGGCGCGGGCGATGGCGGTAAACGTCTTGCCGGCGCCGACGGCGTGGTCGATGAGCATGAAGCGCTCGCTGATACCGCGCCAGATGGTATTTTTCTGGTGCCGGCGCATCTGGATGACCGCGTCAGGTACTTTACCTGGCAGGATCAGGTGGGCGCCGTCGTGCTGGCGGTTGACGCGCGTGTTGAATTTTTCGTTGAAGATCTCGACCAGCTGGTTGCGGCGGCCGCCGTCCTTGTAGACCCAGTCGGAGAATTCGGCGGTGATCGCTTTCGCCTTGAGCAGGGCCAGGGCGGTATTTTCCTGATGGATATGCGCTTTTCCGTCCTTGTCGTAGACCAAGACCTTGATCTGATTGTTATTGAGCAGGTCCGAGATCAGTTCGACGGAGGTGTAGCCTGGCGAGGCCCATTCCTCCTCCCGACCGCGGTCGTCGGCGCGGCCGTTGA
>NZ_WHJI01000172.1:0-624 GCF_011682155.1 Massilia sp. CCM 8734 | reverse complement strand
GTTCTGGATACTTTAAAATTATCAGATGCTAAAAAGATATTTACCGACAGATTAAAAAATTATAGATATCTGATTGATGAGAAACTGCATTCTGTTAAACGCTTTGGCACAAACCATATTGAAAGAAAAAATTTAACACTCAGAACTCATCTCAAAAGACTAAATCGACGGACAATCTGCTTCAGTAAAAGTTTAGTGATTTTTATGGCTGTTTTAAAGATCTATTTTTGGATTTGAGTAATAAAATAAAAGTTTATCCTCAAAATTGTACTAAAATTTAAAATGTTTTAAAAAAAATTTCAAAAAGACATCAACCAATTAAATGACACCCTACCTCCTTAAAGCCATTTTCCATTATTTAATGGCTGTATTTCTTTTCGTGTCACCTGTCGGATATTTGAAACTTATCTTTTTAGGCTAAAGTGACCTTTAAATAGTACTCCATTAAGACCAGTTGCGATAAACCAATAATCCGAAGAAGGTAAGTCTTGACCAATGTAGGTGCCATCCCAGGTTGTATTAGCAGTTAATTCTTTTAGTAATTTCCCATAACGATCAAAAATTCTGATAGAAGAATGGGGAGCTAAATATACCGGGTCGATGGTCCAGCTATCATTATAGCCA
>NZ_WHJI01000171.1:0-643 GCF_011682155.1 Massilia sp. CCM 8734 | reverse complement strand
CCGGTGGCGGCCTTGCTGTTGGTGCTGATGTTCGACAGGTTGTTGTAGACGTGTTCCAGGCGGTTGGCCGAGGCGCCCAGGGCCGAGCGCACGGTGCCGATCGAGGCCAGCGCGGTCGAGAGCAGGTCGATGGTGGCATTGGCGCTGGCGGTCAGTTCGGTGCCAGGGGTGCCCGGCACGGTGTAGGTGCCGCTGGTGGCGCCGATGGCGGTGTTCAGCGCGGTCATGTCGGAGGCCAGGTTGACCGTCATTTTTTCGCTGGTGCTCGAACCGATCTGGAAGGTCATCGATGCGGCGATGGTGCCGCCGACGAGCAGCTTGGCGCCGCCGAAGCTGGTGTTGGTCATCACGTTGCTCAGTTCCTTGCCGAGCGCGTCGTACTCGGACTGCATGGCGGCCTTGTCGGCCGTGGTCGAGGAAGCATCGGATGCCTGGGTGGCCAGGTCCTTCATGCGCACCACCATGTTGCTCACTTCGTCGAGCGCGCCTTCGGCCGTTTGCAGCATCGAGGTCGAGTTCTGGGTGTTGCGCATGGCCACGGCCATGCCGCTGGTCTGGGCTTTCAGGCGGGTGGCGATCTGCAGGCCGGCGGCGTCGTCCATCGACGAATTGATGCGGTAGCCGGTCGACAGGCGGGTCATCG
>NZ_WHJI01000170.1:0-649 GCF_011682155.1 Massilia sp. CCM 8734 | reverse complement strand
CTGATGCTGCGGGCGCGGATGCGGCTCAGGCCGAACGTGGCGATGCTGACCAAGGCGCCGCCGTCGGCGCCGATACCATCGAAGGTACCCACGGCAATGCCGTCTGCGCGTGCGGGCCGCTGCGGCGTTTGCACGATCACGTCATTTAACAGACCTTCCGGCTGCGCAGTTTCGGTGACCGGCAGGCTGCTGCCCGCTTCTTTGGCTTGTTTCATCAGTTCTCCAGAATTTTCTTGCCCTTCAGGGTGATGTTGCCATCAGCCTTGAAGGTTTGTTCGTCGGTGGTTCCCACGCTGAACGTGTGCCCGTTGATGGTGATCGTGCCGTCCGACTTCATCACCATGCTCGCCTTGCCCACCGTAATGGACAATTCATCGCCCGCAGTGATGGAATACTCATTGCCCACCTTGGTCACCTTATGCGTTCCCACAATGGTCGCCATCGCCAACCCCACGTTCAGATCGTACCCAAGCCCCACGTTTTCCATGCGCGCCATGCCGACGTTCTGGATCGACGCAAGGGCAATGGTTTCCGTCTTCATCTTGGCAACAGTAATGGTCCAGGCCCCACCGATGCTATCGGTCTCGTTCTGCACCACGGTCTTGGTCCGGTTCGCCCCAATCGTGATGGTCTCGTTGATCCCCACATC
>NZ_WHJI01000016.1:0-148743 GCF_011682155.1 Massilia sp. CCM 8734 | reverse complement strand
AACTCTGATGGCGCCGGTCGGGCAAAGCTGCGGCCAAGCGCTTGGTCAGGCCGATCTGAAGGTCAACGCCGCGCAGCAGGACCGGACCGAGATCAGACGACAAACCGCCACCGGCGAAATCGGCGCGAACACTGTGAGCGGGAATCGATGCAAAACGTAGCTGCTCTGAGGTAGAATTCATGTCGGGCAAGGTGGCGTTTTTGTTGATAACTGTGTTTCTAGATAACTCACATTTTATCAATCACTTACGGCATTCTTGCCCTTTTTTATGCAAAATTCAGGCTAGCTCGGTTGCGTGGTATTTGGCTGTATGCCTGGCGATGCGCCATACAATCCGACAGTGCCCGCGCACTATGCGACAACCCCGTACTCAATTCGTCCGAGTGTGTCCAGTACCAGTTCGTAGCCGACTTCAGTGTCGAGTAGCGCGAGCGGCGCTTCACCGCCAAGTGAGCGATTCTCTCGAATGATCCAGCGCTGGGCGCAATTCTGGTCTTCAAGAACTTCGAGCGTGCGTTTCCAAACGCGGAACGCCCGATAAAGGCGTTCCTGCTCGGTCGAAGACAGCACAGCGTTTTTGTCGAGCCGATCCGCCAATGTGTTGCGCGGCAGGCGCAACTGATCGAACAGGCTATCCTGGGTGACGCCAAGACGGCTTGCCATCACAGGAATGACGCTCGCTGGCGTGCCGCTACGCAGGCGTTTGATGACTACCGAGGTATCTCCCGCGAAAAAGTCGTCCACGGTGTCGAACGGCGCGCGTGTTTCATTGATGATCAAACAGGTCATGATTCTCTCCAGTCAGGAATGCGAGGAATTGTGCATGTGCCAATGAGGTCCGTATCATTCGATCTGGCTGCACTATAGTTAGACCCCACCTTCTCACCTTTGTTCGATATTCAAATCGATATCACTATCGCCAAAAAAGTGATTGGAAAGGCATCCCAAGAATCTTTAGTATTCCCTCTATCGCTGCCGAACGACGACATGAGTTCGAGACGGCATCAGAATAAACAGGAGGAATACATGTCTGAGACGAAAAAGCCGAAATTGCGCTCCGCGGAGTGGTTCGGCACCCAGGATAAAAACGGTTTCATGTACCGCAGCTGGATGAAGAACCAGGGCATCCCCGACCACGAGTTTCAAGGCAAGCCGATCATCGGCATCTGCAACACCTGGTCCGAACTGACTCCCTGCAACGCCCACTTCCGCCAACTGGCCGAACACGTCAAGAAGGGCATCCTCGAAGCCGGCGGTTTCCCGGTCGAATTCCCGGTGTTTTCCAACGGTGAATCGAACCTGCGCCCGACCGCCATGCTCACCCGTAACCTGGCCAGCATGGACGTGGAAGAATCGATCCGCGGCAATCCCATGGATGCCGTGGTGCTGCTGGTCGGCTGCGACAAGACCACCCCGGCCCTCTTGATGGGCGCGGCCAGCGTCGACCTGCCGACCATCGTCGTCAGCGGCGGTCCCATGCTCAACGGTAAGCTGAACGGCAAGAACATCGGTTCCGGCACCGCCGTCTGGCAGTTGCACGAACAGATGAAGGCCGGCACCATCACCCTGCACCAGTTCATGTCCGCCGAGTCCGGCATGTCGCGCTCGGCCGGCACCTGCAACACCATGGGAACGGCCTCGACCATGGCCTGCATGGCGGAAGCGCTCGGCACCTCGCTGCCGCACAACGCCGCCATTCCCGCCGTCGATTCGCGCCGCTACGTGCTGGCCCATATGTCGGGCATCCGCATCGTCGAGATGGTGCAGGAAGACTTGCGCCTGTCCAAGATCCTCACGCGCGAAGCGTTCGAAAACGCGATCAAGGTCAACGCCGCCATCGGTGGCTCGACCAACGCCGTGATCCACCTGAAAGCGATTGCCGGGCGCATCGGCGTGCCGCTCGAGCTGGAAGACTGGACCGCCATCGGCAAGGGCACCCCCACCATCGTCGACCTGCTGCCGTCCGGGCGCTACCTGATGGAAGAGTTTTACTACGCCGGCGGGCTGCCGGGCGCGATCCGCCGCCTGGGCGAAGGCAATCTGCTGCCGCACAAGGATGCGCTGACCGTCAACGGCAAGAGCCTGTGGCAGAACTGCGAAGAAGCGCCGATCTACGATGACGAGGTGATCCGTCCACTGGCCAAGCCGCTGATCGAGGATGGCGGCATCTGCATCCTGCGCGGCAACCTGGCGCCGCGTGGCGCCGTGCTCAAGCCGTCGGCCGCCTCGCCGCACCTGATGAAACATCGCGGCAAGGCGGTCGTCTTCGAAGATTTCGAGCACTACAAGAGCCGCATCCTCGACCCCGACCTCGATGTCGATGCCGACTCGATCCTGGTGATGAAAAATTGCGGGCCGAAGGGGTATCCGGGCATGGCGGAAGTTGGCAACATGGGCTTGCCGCCCAAGTTGCTGGCCCAGGGCGTGACCGACATGGTGCGCATCTCGGACGCGCGCATGAGCGGCACCGCCTACGGCACCGTGGTGCTGCACGTGGCGCCGGAAGCGATGGCGGGCGGGCCGCTCGGCATCGTGCAGGATGGCGACTTCATCGCGCTCGACTGCCACAACGGCAGCCTGAACCTGGACATTTCCGACGAAGAAATGGCCAGCCGCCTGGCCGCCCGTGCCGGATCGCAAGCGCCGGTGGCCAAGAGCGGCTACCAGAAGCTCTACATCGACCACGTGCTGCAGGCCGACGAAGGCTGCGACTTCGACTTCCTGCTCGGCAGTCGCGGCTCGGCCGTGCCACGCCATTCCCATTAATATCCACGGCTGGTGTCAGGTCTGACATTCGGACACGAGCTCTTCCGCAGCGCGGAAGAGCTCGTGTCCGAATGTCAGACCTGACACCAGCTGATGTACACGGAGATAAATCATGTTACTCGTCCAATTTACCAATGAAGCCGGCGCCCGCCGCGTTGCCGTGCTCGAGCAAGACCAGCTGCGCGTGATCGACGGCTACACCAGCACCTACGCCCTGGCGCAACAAGCCATCGCCGGCAAGACCAAGCTGGCCGAGCTGGCCACCGCCGCCATCGGCGCGGAAACCCATTCCTACGAAGCCGTGGCCACCGCCGGCCGCCTGCTGGCGCCGCTCGACCATCTCGATGCCGCCCATTGCTACGTCACCGGCACCGGCCTCACCCACCTCGGCAGCGCCGATACGCGCGACGCCATGCACAAGAAAATCGGCGGCGACGTCGAGACCCTGAGCGACAGCATGAAAATGTTCCGCATGGGCGTGGAAGGCGGCAAGCCCGCCGCCGGCGCGCGCGGCGTGCAGCCGGAATGGTTCTACAAGGGCGACGGCTCGGTGGTGCGCGCCAGCGGCCAGCCCTTGCAGATGCCCGAGTTCGCCCTTGATGGCGGCGAAGAGCCCGAAATCGCCGGCCTGTACCTGATCGGCGACGACGGCCAGCCGCACCGCCTCGGCTACGCCATCGGCAACGAATTTTCGGACCACATGACCGAGCGCCAGAATTACCTGTACCTGGCCCACTCCAAGCTGCGCAATTGCGGCCTCGGCCCGGCGCTGCTGGTGGGCGAATTGCCCGCCCACGTGGCCGGCACCTCGCGCATCATCGCCGCCGATGGCACGGTGCGCTGGGAAAAGGCTTTCGTGAGCGGCGAGCAGAATATGTCGCACTCAATCGCCAACCTGGAATACCACCACTTCAAGTACGGCCTGTTCAACCGCGCCGGCGACGTCCACATCCATTTCTTCGGCACCGCCACCCTGAGCGTGGCCGACAACATCACGGTCCTGGCCGGCGAAACGTTCGAGATCGAATCTCCCGTGTTCGGCCCGGCCCTGCGCAACCGCCTCGACCGTGAGCAATCCACCTTTACGAAAGTGAACGCTTTATGACCATTACCGGTGAAGCACTGATCGGCGGACACGCAGTTCGCGGCAACGGCGGCTCCTTCCAGGCATTCGACCCGTCCACGCGCGAGCCGATCGAACCGTCCTTCCACATGGTCGACGCCGCCCAGATCGACGAAGCGTGTCGCCTGGCGGAAGCGGCCTTCGATCCCTTCCGCGCGACCAGCAACGAGGCCCGTGCAACGTTCCTGGAAACCATCGCGGCCCAGATCCTGGAACTCGGTGACGAACTGATCGTGCGCGCGATGACCGAATCCGGCCTGCCGCGCGCCCGTCTCGAAGGCGAGCGCGGCCGCACCATGGGGCAGCTGAAACTGTTCGCCGACCTGCTGCGCGAAGGTTCGTGGGCCGATGTGCGCATCGACAGCGCCTTGCCGGAACGCCAGCCGCTGCCGCGTCCCGACCTGCGCCTGCGCATGATCGGCCTCGGTCCCGTTGCCGTGTTCGCGGCAAGTAACTTCCCGCTGGCGTTTTCGGTCGCCGGTGGCGATACCGCCGCCGCGCTGGCCGCCGGCTGCCCGGTCGTGCTGAAAGCCCACTCCGCCCATCCCGGCACCTCCGAGCTGGTGGCGCGCGCCGTGGTCAAGGCGATTGCACTGTGCAAGTTGCCGGCAGGCGTGTTCGCGCTGTTGACCGGCACCGGCAACGGCATCGGCCAGGGCCTGGTGGCGCATGCGTCGATCAAGGCGGTTGGTTTTACCGGCTCGCGTTCGGGCGGACAAGCGCTGATGGCCGTGGCCGCCGCGCGTGCGCAGCCGATTCCCGTGTATGCGGAAATGAGCAGCATCAATCCGTTTTACCTGATGCCAGCGGCGCTGGCCGCGCGCGGCGAGCAGATCGCCACCGCCTTTGCCGGATCGATGACCATGGGCGTTGGCCAGTTCTGCACCAATCCGGGCCTCGTGCTGGGTTTGAAAGGGCCGGATTTCGACCGTTTTGCGGAGAAGGCGGCGCAGGCCTTATCGGGTATCGACGCGGGAACGATGCTGACGGCTGGCATCGCTTCGGCGTACCAGAGCGGCGTACACAAGCTGGCACAGCATGCAGCGGTCGATTCCTTGAAAGAAGCGACGCACGCGGAAGGCAAGGGCGGTCCCGCGCTGTTCCGCACCAGCGGCAAAGCCTTCCTGGGCGAGCAGGCGCTGCATGGCGAAATTTTCGGACCGGCGTCGCTGCTGGTCGCGTGCGACAGCGTTGAAGAAATGCGCGCCATTACCGAAGGCCTGGAAGGGCAGCTGACCGCGACCGTGCAGATGGACGAGGGCGATACCGAACTGGTGCGTGCCTTGCTGCCTGTACTGGAGCGCAAGGTGGGACGAATTCTGGCCAATGGCATGCCGACCGGCGTGGAAGTATCGACCGCGATGGTGCATGGCGGGCCGTTCCCGGCCACCTCGGACGGGCGCAGCAGCTCGGTGGGCACGGCGGCGATCCAGCGCTTCTTGCGGCCGGTGTGCTACCAGAACTTCGGCCAGGGTTTGCTGCCCGAAGTGCTGCGCGATGACAATGCGGGCGTATGGCGCCGCCGGGATGGGGCGCTGACGAAGGTTTGAGCACGCGTTCGCGGTAGCGCCGTCGTTGATCGCTACCCTTTCCGCCGTCGTCCCCGCGCAGGCGGGGACCCAAGTTCGGTGATCAGCCAATGGCTACGGCGAAAACCTGGGTTCCCGCCAAGGGGGCCGCCCAGGCCGGGAACGACGGCACAATAAATTTGAGACACCATGAAAAAATCAGCCACCTACCCGAGCCTGTCAGGCAAGCGGGTCTTCATCACCGGCGGCGGCACCGGCATCGGCGAATCGCTGGTCGCGTCCTTCGCCGCCCAGGGCGCGCAGGTCGCCTTTGTCGACATCGTGCGCGACGCCAGCGAAGCGCTGTGCCTGCGCGTGGCCGAATCCGGCGCCCCCGCACCGCTCTTCCGCCACTGCGACATCACCGACATCCCCGCCCTGCAAGCGACCATGGCCGAGCTGGCCGCGCAACTGGGCGACTTCGACATCCTGGTTAACAACGCCGCCAACGACCAGCGCCACCAGACCGAGGACGTCAGCGTCGAATTCTACGACCAGCGCATCGCCATCAACCAGCGCCCCATGTTCTTCACCTGCCAGTCGGTCCTGGCCGGCATGAAGAAAAAGGGCGCCGGCTCGATCATCAACGTCGGCTCCATGTCGTGGCACGCCAAGAACGGCGGCTACCCGGTCTACACCGCCACCAAGGCGGCCACCGTCGGCCTCACGCGCGGCCTGGCGCGCGACTTCGGCGCCCATGGCATCCGCGTCAACACCGTCACGCCCGGCTGGGTCATGACCGCCCGCCAGCTCGACCTGTGGGTCGATGAAGCCGGCAAGGCCGACATCAAGCGCAACCAGTGCCTGCCCGGCCCGCTGATGCCGGACGACGTCGCGGCAATGATCCTGTTCCTCGCCTCGGACGACAGCGCCATGTGCACCGGCCAGGATTTCGTGGTCGATGCCGGCTGGATTTAAGACACTACCTACAATAAAAACGATTCAGGAGACAAATATGCACATCATCAAACGCAGCATCGCCGCCATCAGCCTGGTGACCGTCAGCGCGTGGCCGGCGTTCGCCGCGGTCAACGTGACCATCGACGCCGGTAAACCCGGTCCGCTCATCAACAAGAATGTCTACGGCCAGTTCGCCGAACACCTCGGCACCGGCATCTACGAAGGCATGTACGTCGGCACCAGTTCCAAAATCCCCAACACGAAAGGCTGGCGCAACGACGTCATCGGGGCCTTGAAACAACTGCACGTGCCGCTGGTGCGCTGGCCGGGCGGCTGCTTCGCCGATGAATACCACTGGAAAGACGGCGTCGGCCCGCGCGCCAAGCGTCCGGTCAAGGTCAACACCAACTGGGGCGGGGTGGAAGAGAGCAACGCCGTCGGCACCCACGAATTTTTCGACCTGGTCGACCTGCTGGGCGCCGACGCCTACGTCAACGGCAACCTCGGTTCCGGCACCGTGCAGGAAATGGCGGACTGGGTCGAATACATGACCTCCGACAGCAAATCGAGCCTCGCTAACCTGCGCCGCAAGAATGGGCGCGAGAAGCCGTTCAAGGTCGCGTACTTCGCCATCGGCAACGAAGCCTGGGGTTGCGGCGGCAACATGACGCCTGAGCACTACACCAATCTGTACAAGAATTATGAAACGATGCTCAAGGCGCCGAAGGAAAGCCGGCCCCTGATGATCGCCAGCGGCGGCAACGATCACGACACCAAATGGACCGATGTGATCAGCAAGAATGCCAAGGCGCAGACCTCGGCCATCAGCTTCCACTACTACACCATCCCGACCGGCAAGTGGGAAGGCAAGGGCGCAGCCACCGGCTTTGCCGAGCCACACTGGATCTCGACCCTGGCGAATACCTTGAAAATCGATTCGATGATCAAGAACAACGTCGCCGTGCTGGACAAGAATGATCCAGAGAAGAAAATCGGCTTGTACGTGGATGAGTGGGGCACCTGGTACGATGTGGAAACCGGCACCACGCCCGGCTTCCTGTACCAGCAGAACACCTTGCGCGATGCGGTGGTGGCTGCGCTTAACTTCAACATTTTCCACCAGCACGCCGACCGCGTTCACATGACCAATATTGCGCAGATGGTCAATGTGCTCCAGGCCATGATCCTGACGGAAAAGGACAAGATGCTGCTGACGCCGACCTATCATGCGTTCCACATGTATGTGCCATTCCAGGACGCGACCTCGTTGCCGGTGACGGTGGCGGACGACACGGCTTACACCTTGGGCGAGACTACGATTCCTGGCATCAGCGCATCGGCGGCACGGGCCAAGGATGGCAAGCTGTATCTGTCCTTGGTCAATACGAATCCGGGCAAGCCGGCTGATGTGGTGGTGAATGTGTCGGGTAAACAGTTGGCTGCGGCGACTGGCCGCGTGCTGACGGCCACGGCTATGGACGCGCACAACACCTTCCAGAACCCGCAAGCGATCAAGCCGGCGCCGTTCAGCGCCAAGGCGAGTGGCGGTAAACTGACGGTGACCGTGCCGGCAAAAGCGGTTGTGGTGGTGGCGCTGGAAGGCTGATTGCCCTAGCCACTTCTAGCGACTAACTGCATCGTCCTCCGTTACCCCTCGCTCCGTCATTCCCGCCTTCGCGGGAACGACGGTTTTGCGTTCGTTTGGAAAACCTATGCACTCACTGATCCGATCCGCCGCCTGCATTATTGTCAGCCTACTCACCACCGCCGCCCACGCCAAACAAGTCAGCGTCCACGACCCCGTCATGGCCAAGGAAGGCAATACCTTCTACCTGTTCAGCACCGGCCCCGGCATCACCTTCTACAGTTCCCCAGACATGCGCAACTGGAAGGAAGAAGGCCGCGTCTTCCCCGGCGAACCCGCTTGGGCCAAAAAAGCCGCTCCCAGCTTCAACGACCACATCTGGGCGCCGGACATCTACTTCCACGACGGCAAATACTACCTCTACTATTCCGTCTCCGGCTTCGGCAAAAACACCTCCGGCATCGGCGTGACCACCAACGCCACCCTGAACCCGCGCGCCGCCAACTACCAATGGCAAGACCAGGGCATGGTCCTGCAATCGATCCCCGGCCGCGACAACTGGAACGCCATCGACCCCAACATCGTCGACGACAGCAGCGGCACGCCCTGGATGTCGTTCGGCTCGTTCTGGAGCGGCATCAAGATGGTCAAGCTGGACGCCTCGCGCACGCGCCTGGCCGAGCCGCAAGCCTGGCACACCATCGCCCAGCGCACGCGCCCGGCCGGCGTGCCCGAGGAAGAAGCCGGGCCGGCCGAAATCGAAGCCCCGCATATCCTCAAAAAGAACGGCTACTACTACCTGTTCGTCTCCTGGGGCCTGTGCTGCAAAAAGGAAGCGAGCACCTACCACGTGGTCATGGGCCGCTCGAAACAGGTCACCGGCCCCTACCTCGACCGCACCGGCAAGGACATGGCCAAGGGCGGCGGCTCCTTGCTCATCGACGGCAACGCGCAGTGGAAAGGCGTCGGCCACAACAGCGCCTACACCATCGACGGCAAGGACTTGCTGGTCATGCATGCCTACGAAACCACCGACAACTACCTGCAAAAGCTCAAGATCCTCGACATCAAGTGGGACAAGGACGGCTGGCCGACAGTCGACCCGCAAGACTTGAATCGCTACCAGAGCAAGCAACAATAAGGCGGTCATGAAACGACATCTCCTGGCAGCGGCGCTGATGGCGGCCTGCGCGCTGCCGGCGGCCGGCGCCGAACGCTTTGCGCTGGCGGACGTGCGCCTGACCGCCAGCCCCTTCCTCGACGCCCAGAACACCAACCTGCGCTACCTCATGGCGCTCGAGCCCGACAAGCTGCTGGCGCCATTCCAGCGCGAAGCCGGCCTGCCGCTCAAGCAGGAAAGCTACGGCAACTGGGAGTCCAGCGGCCTCGACGGGCACATGGGTGGCCATTACCTGTCGGCCATGGCGCTGATGTTTGCCGCCAGCGGCGACCAGGACGTGCTCAAGCGCCTGAACTACACCATCGCCGAACTCAAGAATTGCCAGCAAGCCAACGGCAACGGCTACCTGGGCGGCATTCCCGGCGGCGGCGCTGCCTGGCAGGCCATCGCCAAAGGCAAGCTCGAGGCGGACAACTTCTCGGTCAACGGCAAATGGGTGCCCTGGTACAACCTGCACAAGGTCTACGCCGGCTTGCGCGATGCCTATCGCTACGCCGGCAACGAAGACGCACGCATCATGCTGATCGCACTGTCGGACTGGGCCTTGAAGCTCACCGCCGCGCTGACACCCGAACAGATGCAAACCATGCTGCGCAGCGAGCACGGCGGCATGAATGAAGTCTTCGCCGACGTCTACCACATGACGGGCGACAAAAAATACCTGGCGCTGGCGATGCGCTTTTCGCACCAGGCCATCCTCGACCCGCTGGTCGCCTCCCAGGACAAGCTGACTGGCTTGCATGCGAACACGCAAATTCCGAAGGTCATCGGTTTTCAGCGCATCGGCCAGCTCAGTGGCGAGCCACGATGGCATGATGCCGCCCAATATTTCTGGACCACGGTACGCGAGCGGCGTACGGTGGCCATCGGCGGCAACAGCGTCAAAGAGCATTTCCACGACGATCAGGACTTTTCGCCGATGGTGAACGAGGTTGAAGGCCCCGAGACCTGCAACACCTACAATATGCTGCGCCTGACGGAAATGCTGTTTCTCAAGGACCAGCAGGTGCGCTACACCGATTACGTGGAGCGGGCGCTGTACAACCACATCCTGTCGTCGCAGCGCCCGTCCGACGGTGGCTTTGTGTATTTCACGCCAATGCGGCCGAACCATTACCGCGTGTACTCGCAGGCCGACAAGGCGATGTGGTGCTGCGTCGGCTCCGGCATCGAGAGCCAGTCGAAGTACGGCGAATTCATCTACGCGCACGACGGCGACGCGCTGTTTGTGAACCTGTTCATTCCCTCGACCCTGCATTGGCGCGCGCAGGATGTGAAACTGAGCCAGGCGACCCGCTTTCCGGACGAGGACAAGACGCGCCTGACGATTGAATCCGATAAATTGTTCACGCTCAAGCTGCGCTATCCGGGCTGGGTTAAGCGCGGGGCGATGCGGCTGAAGGTCAACGGCAAGGCGGTGAAGGTCGATGGCGAGCCGAGCGCCTACGTCAGCCTGCGCCGCGCATGGCGCAAGGGCGATACGGTCGATGTCACCTTGCCGATGCACACCACGCTCGAGCAGATGCCCGACAAGACCGACTATTACGCGGTCCTGCACGGTCCGATCGTGCTGGCGGCCAAGACCCAATTGTTCGCGGATGACAAATTGAACTTTGCCGCCGATGCCTCGCGCATGGGGCATATTGCCTCGGGACCGGTGTGCCCGCTGGAGGCGGCGCCAGTCTTTGTCAGCAATACGCGCGATTTTGTCGCCAGGTTCAAGCCGGTCAAGGGCCAGCCGCTGACGTTCACTGCGCCGGGATTGATCCGGGGGCAGGGCGCGGGAAGCCTGCGGTTGATGCCGTTTTTCCGCGTGCACGATTCGCGCTACATGGTGTACTGGCCGTATTCGACGCCGGCCAATCTGGCGGTCACGCAGGCGGCCACGGCCAGGGGCGAAGCGGAACGGCTGGCCTTGCATGCACGGACAATCGACCAGGTGGCGCCTGGCGAGCAGCAGCCGGAGTCGGATCATGGCTATCAGGCGCAAGGGGGCGACGCCGGGGTGAACAAGGGCAAGCACTGGCGCCACGCGAGCGGGTGGTTCAGCTATGTGCTGAGCGATCCGAAGGGGGAGGCGGCGCTGCTCAGGCTCGGATTGTCGACCTTGGACGCCGGGCGCAAGTTCGATGTGCTGGTCAATGGCGAGATGGTTGCATCGCTTGAGCTCGATGCGCCGCCGGGGCAGGAAATATACACGCACGATATTGCGATCCCGAAGTCCATCGTAGCAGCCTCGGGCGGCAAGCTGGTCGTGAAGTTTGTTGCAAAGCCCGCTTCGTTGGCTGGAGGTTTGTATGGCGTCCGCTTATTGCGAAGCCATTGATCCACCCCGTCGTTCCCGCGAAGGCGGGAACCCAAGTTCGTGGCGTAGCCACCAGCGGCTCGACAAACTGGGGTTCCCGCCTGCGCGGGAACGACGGCGGTGAAAGTAATGTTCCAAGTTGATACCAATTTCGATATCACATCGATCAAAAAATTGATTGGATGACTATGTGACTTTCTCATAAGATAGGGCAATAAAAAGGAGTCCCGAATTCCACCCCCTAATAAACAGGAGACAAACATGAACATCACCCGCAGGGCCGTTCTGGCCACCGCATTGCTCGGCGCTTTCACCGCTTTCCCGGCGCTGGCCGCCAAACCGCTGACCATCGGCTTTTCCCAGGTCGGCGCCGAAAGCGAATGGCGCACCGCCAACACCATTTCGATCAAGGACGCGGCCAAGAAGGAAGGCGTCAACCTCAAATTTGCCGACGCCCAGCAGCGCCAGGAAAACCAGGTCAAGGCGATCCGCTCCTTCATCGCCCAGCGCGTCGATGTGATCGCCTTCTCGCCGGTCGTTGAATCCGGCTGGGAAACCGTGCTGCGCGAAGCCAAAGCCGCCAAGATCCCGGTCATCCTCACCGATCGTGCCGTCAACGTCACCGATCCGACCCTGTACGCCGCTTTCATCGGTTCCGATTTCGTGGAAGAAGGCCGCCGCGCCGCTCGCTGGCTGGTCGAACGCGCCGCCAAAACACCCGATCGCACCTTCAACATCGTCGAATTGCAGGGAACCGTCGGCTCTGCGCCGGCCATCGACCGCAAGAACGGCTTTGCCGAAGTCATCGCCGCCAACCCCAAGCTGAAAATCACCCGTTCCCAAACCGGCGACTTTACCCGCGCCAAGGGCAAGGAAGTGATGGAAGCCTTCCTCAAGGCGCAGGGCAAGGATATCCAGGTGCTGTACGCGCATAACGACGACATGGCCATCGGCGCCATCCAGGCCATCGAAGAAGCCGGCCTGAAACCGGGCGTCGATATCCTCGTCATCTCGATCGACGGCGTCAAAGGCGCGTTCCAGGCTATGATCGCCGGCAAAATGAACGTCACCGTCGAGTGCAGCCCGCTGCTCGGGCCGCAACTGATGTCGATCGCGCGCGATGTCGTGGCCGGTAAGCCTGTGCCGAAGCGCATCACAACGGTCGAGGGCGTGTTCCCGGCTGAAGTGGCTGCCAAGGAACTGCCGAACCGCAAATACTAGGCCCTGCCATGATCAAGGGTCCGAACGCCGCCGCTCCGGTGCTGGAGCTGCACGGCATCAGCAAGCAGTTCCCCGGCGTGAAGGCGCTCAGCGATGTCGGCCTGACCCTGTATGCGGGGCAAATCCACACCCTGATGGGCCAGAACGGCGCCGGCAAGTCCACCTTGATCAAGGTGCTGACCGGCGTGTACGCGCCCGACAGCGGCACCATTGTCATGGAAGGGCGGGAAATCCGCCCCGGCTCGACCCAGGATGCGCAGCGCCTGGGCATCAGCACGGTGTACCAGGAAGTCAATCTGTGCCCGAACCTGTCGGTGGCCGAGAATATCTTTATCGGCCGCTATCCGCGCAAGTTCGGCATGGTGGACTGGGGCGGCATGCGCGCGCAGGCGGCCAGGCTGCTGGAACAGCTGGAAGTGCGCATCGACGTGCGCGCCCAGTTGTCCAGCTTTCCGCTGGCGATCCAGCAGATGGTGGCGATTTCGCGCGCGCTCAATATTTCCGCGCGGGTGCTGATTCTCGACGAGCCAACCTCCAGCCTCGACGAAGCCGAAGTGCAGTTGCTGTTCCGTGTGCTGCGCAAACTGCGCGACCAGGGCATGGCGATCCTGTTCGTGACCCATTTCCTGGACCAGACATACGCGATTTCCGACCGCATCACCGTCATGCGCAACGGCGAGCGCGAGGGCGAGTACGCCTGCGCCGAGCTGTCGCGCCTGGCGCTGGTGAACAAGATGGTCGGCGCGCCCGACGCCAGCGAGCATCCGGCCGAGCTGGTCCATCCGGGCGCCGCCCACAAAGCGCCAGCCGTCCTGCTGCAAGCGCGTGGACTGGGACGCAAGGGGGCGCTGGCGCCGCTCGACCTGGATATCCGCGCCGGCGAAATGCTGGGCCTGTGCGGACTGCTCGGTTCCGGCCGCACCGAGGCTGCGCGCCTGCTGTTCGGGGCCGACAAGGCCGACAGCGGAACGCTGCGCATCGGTGAACGCAGCCACCCCTTCGGCTCGCCGCGCGACGCCATCGAAGCAGGCATCGGCTTTTGCTCCGAAGACCGCAAGCACGAAGGCGCCATCCTCGAGCTGTCGGTACGCGAGAACATGATGTTGGCCTTGCAGGCACGCGCCGGCATGCTGCGCGCCATTCCGCTGCATCAACAAGAGGCGCTGGCGCACGATTATGTGAAGTGGCTGGGCATTAAAACGGCCGATATCGACACGCCGATTGGTTCTCTGTCGGGCGGCAACCAGCAGAAGGTGTTGCTGGCGCGCTGGCTGGTGACCAAGCCGGCGATGCTGATCCTCGATGAACCAACGCGCGGCATCGACGTGCGCGCCAAACAGGAAATCATGGATTACGTGAGTGGACTTTGTCGTAAAGGGATGGCAATTCTGTTCATCTCCTCCGAACTCCCCGAAGTTTTGCGCTGTAGCGACCGCCTGGTCGTACTACGTGACCGCAAGGCTTGCGGCCAATACCAGCGCGGCGAACTGGACGACACGTCGGTGCTGCAAGTGATCGCCGGGGAAGCGGCATGATGGCCGCACCGGCCCAGGCCGCCGCAAAAGAAAACGCCACGCCGGCGCTGGCGTCGCTGCTGCGCCATCCGCTGTTTCGCCCGCTGGCGGCGCTGGCGGTGCTGCTGCTGATCGACCTGGTCGCCATTCCCGGTTTCTTTCACATCTCCATCAAGGATGGCCACCTGTACGGCAGCCTGATCGACATCGTCAACCGCGCCGCCCCGCTCATGCTGGCCGCGCTCGGCATGACCCTGGTGATCGCCACGCGCGGCATCGATATTTCGGTGGGCGCGGTGGTGGCGTTGTCGGGCACGGTGGCAGCCATGCTGATCGGCGGCGGTCCGCAAGCCGAAACGCCCCTGGTCTGGGCCATGGCGGGGGCCATCGGCGCGGCCCTCCTGTGCGGGCTGTGGAACGGGGTGCTGGTCTCGGCGCTGGGTTTGCAGCCGATCGTCGCCACCCTGATCCTGATGGTGGCGGGCCGGGGACTGGCGCAGTTGCTCACCGATGGACAGATCGTCACGGTCTACTACGAACCCTTCTTTTTCCTCGGCGGCGGCTACTTTGCCGGCCTGCCGTTTTCGCTGACCGTGGTGGCGCTGGTGTTCGCGGTCATCGCGCTGATGATGCGCAAAACCGCGCTCGGCCTGTTCATCCAGGCGGTCGGCATCAACCCGGTGGCGGCGCGCCTGGCGGGCTTGAAGACGGCCTCGCTGATCATCTTCGTGTACGTGTTCTGCGCCGCCTGCGCCGGCCTGGCCGGGCTGATGATCAGCTCGAATATCAAAAGCGCCGACGCCAACAATGCCGGCCTGCTGCTCGAACTCGACGCCATCCTGGCCGTCACCCTGGGCGGCACCTCGCTCGCCGGCGGCAAGTTCAGCCTGGTCGGCAGCGTGATCGGCGCGCTCATCATCCAGACCCTGACTTACACCATCTACTCGCTCGGCGTGCCGCCGGAAGTGAACATGGTGGTCAAGTCGGTGGTCGTGTTCCTGGTCTGCCTGTCGCAATCGGCGGAGTTCAAACAATTGTTTTCGCGTGCGAGGACTGCATGAAGTCGCCTTACTTTACGCCGCTGGTCACGGTCGTCCTGCTGCTGGCCATGCTCGGCATCGGCGGCGCCGTGTATCCGGGCTTGCTGTCGGTCCAGGTGATCCTGAATTTGCTGATCGATAACGCCTTCCTGCTGGTGCTGGCGATCGGCATGAGCTTTGTGATTTTGTCGGGCGGCATCGACCTGTCGGTCGGCTCGGTGCTGGCGCTGGCCACCATGATCTCGGCCTGGCTGTTGCAGGTGGCGCACTGGCCGCCGCTGGCGGTGATCGCCCTGGTCCTGCTGCTGGGCGCGCTGTTCGGCGGCGGCATGGGCGCCATGATTCATTACTTCAAGCTGCAACCGTTCATCGTGACCCTGGCCGGCATGTTCCTGGCGCGCGGCCTGTGCTACCTGATCAGCATTAACTCGATCACCATCGAAGATCCGCTGTACCTGGCCATGTCGCAAACCCAGCTCGGCTTTTTGGGCGGCTTTGTGTCCCCGAGCGCGCTCATTGCACTGGTGATGCTGGCGCTGGCCATTTTCCTGGCCCACTTTACCGCCTTCGGGCGCGGCGTGTACGCCATCGGCGGCAACGAGCAATCGGCCCTGATGATGGGCTTGCCGGTGGCGCGCACCAAGGTGCTGGTGTACGCCTTCAGCGGCTTTTGCGCGGCGCTGGCGGGTGTGCTGTTTTCGTTCTACATGCTGTCCGGCTACGGCCTGCATGCCCAGGGCACCGAGCTGGACGCCATCGCGGCGGTGGTGATCGGCGGCACCTTGCTCAGCGGCGGGTATGGCTACGTGGCCGGTGCGCTGTCCGGCGTGTTGGTGCTGGGCACGATCCAGACCCTGATCGCCTTCGACGGCACGCTCAGCTCGTGGTGGACCAAGATCGTGATCGGCGCCTTGCTGTTCATCTTCTGCGTGGTGCAGCGCCTGATGGCCATGGGCGCGGCGCGGCGCGCGGCGGGCTGACGTGCTGGCGCGGGCCGCCCTGACGTGGGCCGCCTGATCTCATTCTAACTACAAGCAACAGGAGACAACAATGATCAAGTACGCACTGGGCGCACTCGCGCTCGGCTTCGCCACGGGCATCGCTGCGGCCGCTAACCCCATCATCAGCAATATCTTCACGGCCGACCCGGCCGCGCTGGTCGACAAGGGCCGCGTGTATCTGTACGTCGGGCACGATGAAGCGACAGCGGACGGCAAGGATTACGTCATGAATGAATGGCGCGTGTATTCCTCGTGCGACATGAAAACCTGGAAAGACCACGGTTCGCCGCTGCGGTTTTCCACCTTCACATGGGCCGGGCGCGATGCCTGGGCCGGCGATGTGACCAAGCGCGACGGCAAATACTATTTCTATTCCACGGTCGACCACAAGACCATTCCCGGCAAGGCGATCGGCGTGGCCGTGTCCGACAGCCCGACCGGCCCGTTCGTGGACGCGCGCGGCAGCGCCCTGGTCAGCAACGACATGACCAAACACACCGACATCCTGTGGGACGACATCGATCCGGGTGTCTTCATCGATACCGATGGCCAGGCTTGGCTGTACTGGGGCAATACGGTGCTCAAGTACGCCAAACTCAAGCCCAATATGACCGAGCTGGACGGCCCGATCATGAGCCACGCGATCGATTCCTTCACCGAAGCGCCGTACGTGCACAAGCGCGGCGCCACGTATTACCTGTCGTACTCGCGCTTTTTTCCCGAAGAGATGGTCTACGCCACCAGCGCCAGCCCGGCCGGTCCGTGGACCTTCAAAGGCGTGATCATGGACAAGAACGACAAGGTCAAGACGATTCACCAGGCCATCATCGACTTCAACGGCAAGTCCTATGTGTTCTATCACAACGCCAAACTGCCCGGTGGCGGCGAATTCCGCCGTTCGGTGGCGGTCGAGGAACTTCATTACAAGCTCGATGGCAGCATCAAGTTCGTGCCGCAGACGGCCAGCGGACCGGCCGCCAATCCGTCGCCGGGCTGCCAATGATATCCAGATCGGTATGTTGCAACGCATATCGATATCAATCAGGGGTATGATTCAATGATGGAGACACTCAACCCCAACTGGTTTTTGAAGGCGCGCCTGAAAACGCGCCAACTGCTGCTGCTGATCGCGCTCGACGACCACCGCAACATCCACCGCGCCGCCGAGGCGCTGCACATGACCCAGCCGGCGGCGTCGAAACAGATCAAGGATCTGGAAGAGATGCTCGACGTTAAGCTGTTCGAGCGCCTGCCGCGCGGCATGGAGCCCACCATGTTCGGCGAAACCATGGTGCGCCACGCCCGCATGGCGCTGACCAGCCTGGCACTGGCGCACGACGACATCGTCGCCCTCAAAGCCGGGCTGGCCGGGCAGGTCGAGGTGGGCGTGATCATGACGCCCGCCATGGCGCTGCTGCCGCGCGCGATCGCACGCATCAAGGAGCAGGCGCCGATGCTGCGGATCGGCGCGCATATGGACACGAGCAATATCCTGATCGACAAGCTGCAGCACGGCATGCTCGACTTCATGATCGGGCGCATCCTCGAAAAAGACAATTCCGCCGGTCTGATCTACGAAGAACTGAACGAGGAGCCGGCCTGCGCGGTCGTGCGCGTGGGCCATCCGCTGCTCGGCGTCGACCAGCTCGAACTGAAGCACATCGCCGACCAGCCCTGGATACTGCCGCCGCACGGCAGCATCTTGCGGCACCGCTTCGACATGATGTTCCGCCGCGCCGGGCTCGACATTCCCGTGAACGTGGTCGACACCACCGCGCTGCTCTTGATCACGGCGCTGCTGCAGCAGACCGATTCGCTGCATGTGATGCCGGTCGAGGTGGCGCGCTATTACGCCTCGCTCAAGGTGCTGAGCATCCTGCCGATCGAGTTGCCCTGCAAGATGGATGCCTTCGGTATCATTCGCCAGAAAGACCATTTGCTGTCGCCGGGCGCGGAGCTGCTGTTGCAGGCGGTGCGCGAGACGGCGCAGGAAATGGGCTGACACCTTGGCGCTGACACCTCGGCTTGAGCCTCCCACCACTTTTGCGAGCATTTCGATGAGCAACGACACTACCCCCGCGCGTCCGCGCGAGATCACCCTGCGTTTCCTGGCCGAGCCGACCGACGTCAACTTCGGCGGCAAAGTCCACGGCGGCGCCGTGATGAAATGGATAGACCAGGCCGGCTACGCCTGCGCGGTCGGCTGGAGCGGCTATTACTGCGTCACCGTGTATATCGGCGGCATCCGCTTCTATAAACCCATCTTCATCGGCCAGATCGTCGAAGTCAAGGCGATGATTGTCCATACAGGCAACTCGAGCATGCACATCGCCATCGATGTCTCGGCTACCGAGCCGAAGACCGGTGCGCGCAAGCGCACCACGCGCTGCCTGGTGGTGTTCGTGGCGGTCGACAATGCCGGCGACACCGTCAAGGTGCCGTCCTGGACTCCGGTCGACGAGGACGACAAGCGCTTCGAACAGTACGCCATCCACATGGCTGCCTTGCGCAAAGAACAAGAAGAAGAGTTGCTCGCCACCGAAACAAGCCCGGCTGTGTGACAATAGCGCCACACTTTGTGGTTTTTCGGTGAAAATTTCTCAATTTCCAAACAGTTATGTTCGCTAACGAACCGAACCTGTGTTGTGATTAAGGAATAGTGGATACCGAGCTAAGCACAAAGGCATTAGCGATAACGACATCAGCGATAAACCAAACGGGTAGGCCAAGCCTGCCCCAACACACATACGAGAGAATACAACATGACCCTGACTAAGAAAATCGGTACTCTGAGCGCAATCGGTTTCGCCATGCTGGCAGCACAAGCATCGGCACAAGACCAGTTCGTGAATCCAGAGTGGGCAAATACCGCGACCTACATCGGCGCTGGTATCGGCCAGTCGCGCAGCTACACCAAAGCGGCTCCAGTGATCAAAAACCTGAACAGTCAAGGCGGGTTCGTCAATTCGTGGAGCACCGACGAAAAAGACGTTGGTTACAAATTGTTCGTTGGTAAGCAACTGAGCCGCTACTTCGCAGTAGAAGCTGGTTTCTTTGACCTGGGCAACTTCAACGTCCAAACCCGCAACAACCTGGGCGGCGTCATGAACGCTGAACAGAAGTACAAAGGCGTGAACCTGGACCTGATCGCACAAGTACCGATGAGCGAGCGTTTCTCGGTCTACGGCCGTGCCGGTATGCATTACACCAAAGCGACCACCGAATTCTCGGGTAACCGCGCGGTTGGCCTGTTCGCTGGCAAGTCGAGCGAGAAGAAGCTGAACCCGAAATTCGGCGTTGGCCTGGAATACAAATTTACCGAAGCGCTGGCCCTGCGCGCCGAAGCTGAAAACTATCGCATCGACGACGCACTGCGCAGCAACGGCAACACCAAGCTGTACTCGATGAACCTGGTCTACAAACTGGGTCGTCCGGCAGCATCGGCGCCAATGCCAGCACCAGCGCCAGCACCAATGCCGGAAGCGACGCCAGCACCAATGCCAGCACCAATGCCAGCACCAGCGCCGGCCCCAGTGCCAGTGTCGGAAAAAGTCTCGTTCGCTGCTGAAGCCCTGTTCGACTTCGACAAATCGGTTGTCAAGCCAGAAGGCAAAGCTGCCCTGGACGATCTGCTGAACAAGCTGCAAGGCATGAACACCGAAGTGATGGTCACCGTTGGCCATACCGATTCGGTTGGTTCGGATGCTTACAACCAGAAACTGTCGCTGCGCCGCGCTGAAGCTGTCAAAGCTTACATCGTGTCGAAAGGTGTTGAAACGTCGCGCGTCTACACCGAAGGCAAGGGCGAGTCCCAGCCAGTTGCTGACAACAAATCGGCTGAAGGCCGCGCTAAAAACCGTCGCGTGACGGTTGAAGTGGTCGGTACCCGTACCGCCAAGTAATCCTTCGCCTCACTAAAAAAACCGCCGCGCCCCTTGGGGCCGGCGGTTTTTTTGCGTTTACGGCTGAGAGTGTTGTTGGAGTAATGAATATTCTTCGATTAAAAATCCTGTGTACGTTGCCGAACAGAGCAGGGCGTGACAAAGGGCAATAGTGACTGACGTTGCTGTTTTCCGGCTACAAGCTCACCCGAAGGAACCCAGAATGACCATCAAAAAACACGCGACGGCACTCATGTGCGTCGTCGGATTGCTCGCAGTTTCCTTCCTCGCCGCCTGCGGCGGGGGCGGGGACCAGGGGCGCGACCCGATTCTCGGCCAGGCCGCCGCCAACCTGGTCAGCGTTGCCGTCACACCAGCCAACGCCACCGTGCTGACCGCCGAAACGCGTCAGTTCACCGCTACCGCCACCTACGCCGATGGCTCGTCGCGCGATGTAACGGCCGAGTCGGCCTGGTTGTCGGCCTCGCCCGGCATTGCCGGCGTGTCCCCGGCCAAAGGCTTGGCCACCGGCATCAGCTCCGGCAGCGCCGCCATCAGCGCCACCTTTTCCAGCAAAAGCGGGGCCGCCACCCTGGTCGTGACGACCCCGTTGCCGCCGCCGCCGCCCGTGGTTACCCTGTTGTCGATCACGGTGACGCCGTCGACCGCGACCATCGCGCCCGGTGTGACGCAGCAATTTGTCGCCATCGGCAACTACTCGGATAAATCGACCGCCATCATCACCAATTCGGTGAGCTGGACGTCGGGCACCACTGCCAACGGCACCATCGTGGCGTCCGGCATGGCGACCGGCGTCGCAGCCGGCAGCACCACCATCAGCGCCAGCAGCGGCGGCCAGATCGGCGGCGCCGTGCTCAACGTCACCGTGCCACCCGTGATTCCGGTCACGCCACCGGTCACGCCACCGCTTGTGCCGCCCGTGGTACCGCCTGTTGTCGGTCCGATCGAACCTCCCGGCGTGCCGCAAGTGCCAACCGTCCCACCGGTCGTGCCGCCAACCGCCGGCATCAGTCTCGGTCGCGCCGCTAGCTTTGCCGTGCTCGCGGGTACCTCGATTACCAATAATTCCGGTGGCACCACCCTGGTCACCGGCGATGTCGGCGCGCCGTCGCAAACCACCGCGCCGGTCCAGGCTGCAGGTTACGCCAACTACAGCTCGGGCCAGATCCTGGCCGGCGCGCTGGAAGACTTGCAGATTGCGGTCACCAGCGCCAACGGGCAAACCTGTACCGTCAACTCGGCCTCGGGCGTCGATCTCGGCGGCCTGGTGCTTACTCCCGGCGTGTATTGCTATGCAGGCGCCATCAGCATTACCGGCACCTTCACGCTCAACGGTCCGGGCGTGTACATCTTCCGCACCGCCTCCACGCTCAACAGCACGGCCAACGCCGTGGTCGCACTGAGCGGCGGCGCCTCGGCTTCGAGCGTGTACTGGATCCCGGCCGGACCGACCACCCTGGGCGCGAATGGCGTCTTCAAGGGATCGATCCTGAGCCAGTCGGCCGCCATTACCGTCGGTGACAACACGACCCTGCTGAGCGGTCGTACGCTGAGCGGCGCCGCGGTTACCCTGCGCAATAATCAGATCAGCAAATAAGCCGACCTTCCATTTTTCCGAAAGAACATCATGACATTAGCAAAACACATCGGCGCCCTGAGCGTCATCGGCTGCGCCCTGCTGGCGAGCCAGGCAGCCCGGGCCGACGAGCCCTTCGTCAATCCGGAGTGGGCCAACAGCGCCTGGTACATCGGCGCCGGCATCGGCCAGTCGCGCGCCAACATCGACAATGAACGCCTGACGCGCAGCCTGACCGCCAACGGCGCCAGCCTGTCGTCCTTCAAGGTCGACGAGCGCGACCTGGCCTACAAGCTGTACGTCGGCAAGCAACTGAACCGCTACTTTGCGATCGAGGCCGGCTTTTTCGACCTGGGCAAGTTCGGATTCGACGCCACCACCTCGCAAAATGGCCGGCTGGTCGGCGAAGCGGGTTTTCGCGGCGTCAACATGGACCTGGTGGGGCAGTTGCCCCTGTCCGAGCGCTTCTCGGTGCTGGGCCGGGTCGGCATGAACTACGCCAAGGCCAGCACCCACTTCAGCGGCAACCGCCTGTTCGCGGTGACCAATCCCAACCCGAGCGAGCGCAAGCTCAATGCCAAGGCAGGGCTGGGGCTGGAATACAAATTCAGCGAAGCGCTGGCGCTGCGCGCTGAAGTCGAGCGCTATCGCGTCAACGATGCCGTCGGCAATCGCGGCGATGTCGATATGGCGTCGCTGAATCTTGTGTACAAGCTCGGCCGCCCGGCGGCGAGTCGCCCGGTCCCGGTCGCGCCGATGGCGCCGGCCGCGCCAAGCGTGACGCCGGCGCCGGCCATCGTCCAGCCGGCCCCGGCCGCGCCGGTTGCCGTCTCGGAAAAAGTTTCGTTTGCCGCCGAAGCGCTGTTCGACTTCGACAAATCGGTGGTCAAGCCGGAAGGCAAAGCGGCCCTGGACGATCTGCTCAAAAAGTTGCAAGGCATGAACACCGAAGTCATGGTCACCGTTGGCCACACCGACTCGGTCGGTACCGACGCTTACAACCAGAAACTGTCGCTGCGCCGCGCTGAAGCGGTCAAAGCCTACATCGTCTCGAAAGGTGTTGAAACCTCGCGCGTCTACACCGAAGGCAAGGGCGAATCGCAACCGGTCGCCGACAACAAAACCGCCGAAGGGCGCGCCAAAAACCGCCGCGTGACGGTGGAAGTGGTCGGCACCCGCAGCGTCAACAAGTAACTCATTCGCAACAATTTCTTAACCGAGGTCAGACCCCGGTTTATCCCGCCGGCATCCGTTCTTTCCCCAACTTGGGTGGGAACGGAGGTCGGCGGGACATTTCCGTTGTATTTAAGTACAATGTTGCCGATCTTTAAGTCGTTATGTTCGCTATCGAACAGAATAGCGCGGTGCGTAAGATAATCATGTCGGATACACCTCGTAACGCCGAGAAATTTTCATTCCCAAGGACGCCTTAATGAACATCCAAAAATATACAAGAACTTTGCTCTGCACAACCGGCCTGCTGGCTGCGGCGGTGCTTACCGCCTGCGGCGGCAGCAGCGACCACGGCCGTGATCCGATCCTGGGCCTGCCGGCTGCGGAATTGGTCAGCGTCAGCGTCACCCCGGCCACGGCCACCGTTCTGGTCGGCGCCAGCCAGCAATTCCTGGCCACCGCCAGCTACGCCGACGGTACCTCGCGCAACGTGACCGACCTGTCGACCTGGGCCTCGGCCTCGCCGGCCATCGCCCGCGTTACCCCTGCGGGCGGCCTGGCAACCGGCCTGACCCCTGGCAGCGCCGCCATTACTGCCGCTTTCGGTGCTAAAACCGGCGCCGCCACCCTGCAGGTCAATGCCATGACGCCCGTCACGCCACCCGTGGTGGTGAGCCTGACCGGCCTGTCGGTGACCCCGGCCAGCGCCAGTGTCCGTGTCGGCGCCAGCCAGCAGTACACCGCGATCGCCACCTATTCCGACAGCTCGACCGCCGTCATCACGAACAACGTGAACTGGATGTCGGGCAGCACGGCAATTGCCACCATCGTCCAATCGGGCAGCGCCACCGGCGTCGCCGTCGGCAATGCCGTGATCACGGCCAGCTCCGGCGACAAGAGCGCCACCGCAGCGCTGACTGTCACGCCTGCGCTGGTCATCGACCCGCCGCCGGTCGTCGTGGTGCCGCCTGTCGTCGTTCCACCAGTCGTGGTGCCGCCAGTCGTGGTGCCGCCAGTGACCGTACCGCCGGTCACCACGCCACCGGTGGTTGACTTCCCGAGCGATGGCGGCATTGGCCTGGGCAGCATCAACGAATTCGCCGTGCTGGCGCGCACCACCATTACCAACAACGCCGGCGGCACGACCTTCGTGACCGGTAACGTTGGCGGCCCTGTGCAAAATGTCGAACCGCCGCAAGCGATCGGTTACATCAACGTCAAATCGGGTTTCGAGCTGAGCCGTCCTTTCGAGGACCTGCAAGTGGCCGTTATCAATGGTAACAACCGTCCTTGCACCGTCCTTTCGGATACCGGCATCGAACTCGGCGGCCTGGTGCTGAAACCTGGCGTGTACTGCTACTCGGGCGCCATCAACCTGACCGGCAAGCTGACCCTGAACGGCAGCGGCGCTTACATCTTCCGCGCCAAGTCGACCCTGACCACGGCTGCCAATTCGATCGTCGAACTGACCAATGGCGCGTCGCACAACAATGTGTTCTGGATTCCTTTCGGCGAAACCAATCTGGGCGCCAAGAGCGCGTTCCAGGGCACCATCCTCGCCGGCGGCGAAGACATCAAGGTTGGCGACGGTGCGTCGGTCCTGAACGGTCGTTTGTTGAGCGGTAAGGCTGTCGTCCTGCTCAATAACAAAATCACCAAATAAAAAACTTTCGAGAGAATACAATGACATTCACAAAAAAAGCCGGCCTCGTGGGCGCCATCGGTTGCGCCCTGGTAGCCGGGCAGGCGACGGCGGCGGACGACGTCTTCATCAATCCGGAATGGGCTAACAGTGCCTGGTACGTGGGCGGCAATGTCGGCCAGTCGCGCGCCAATATCGACGACGTGCGCCTGATCCGCAGCCTGACCGCCAACGGCGCCGCGCTGACCAACTTCACGGCCGATGAAAAAGATGTCGGCTACAAGTTGTACGTCGGCAAGCAGCTGAACCAGTACTTCGCGGTCGAAGCTGGCTTGTTCGATCTGGGCAAGTTCGGCTTCAAGTCGACCACCACCCAGAACGGCACGCTCAACGGCGAAGCCGGTTTCCGTGGCGCCAACCTGGACCTGGTGGCGCAAGTGCCGCTGTCGCAGCGTTTCTCGGTGTTCGGCCGCGCCGGCATGAACTATGCCAAAGCGACCACGCGCTTTAACGGCAACCGCCTGTTCGCGGTGACCAATCCGAGCCCGAGCGAGCGCAAGCTCAACGCCAAGGCCGGCTTCGGCCTGGAATACAAGTTCAGCGAAGCGCTGGCCTTGCGCGGCGAAGTCGAGCGTTACCGTGTCAACGACGCCGTGGGCAACCGCGGCGATGTCGACCTGTTCTCGGTTGGCCTGGTCTACAAGATCGGTCGTCCGGCCGCCCGCCCGGTTGCCGCTCCGGTTGAGCCGCCGCCGCCGGCGGTGGTGCCGACGGTAGCGCCAGCGGCGGCCCAGCCGCCGGTCGAGCCAGCCAAGCCGGTGCCGACGTCGGAAAAAACCACCTTCTCGGCCGAAGCCCTGTTTGCCTTCGACAGCGCAGTGCTGCGTCCGGCGGGCAAGGCATCGCTCGACGAGTTGCTCGGCAAGCTGCAAGGCATGGATACCGACGTCATGATCACGGTCGGCCACACCGACTCGATCGGCAGCAACGCGTACAACGAGAAGTTGTCGCTGCGCCGCGCCGCGTCGGTGAAGACCTACCTGGTATCGAAAGGCATTGACGCCGCGCGCGTGTACACCGAAGGCAAGGGCGAAACCCAGCCGGTAGCCGACAACAAAACGGCTGAAGGCCGCGCCAAGAACCGCCGCGTGACGGTGGAAGTGGTCGGTATGCGCCGCTAAGCTGATTCGGCTGGCTGTGCAAAAAACCGCCGGGCTGCGCGCCCGGCGGTTTTTTTACGTTCTATCGCCTCACCGGTGTCAGGTCTGACATTCGGACACGCGCCTCACCGGTGTCAGGTCTGACATTCGGACACGGGCCCAACAATACACGGCACCTCACCCCCGCCGGTGTCAGGTCTGACAATCGGACACGTGCTCAGCACTCGCGCACAGCCTAACGTTGAGGTCGTGTCCGAATGTCAGACCTGACACCGGGGAGGGTTGGTGTGGGAACGTACGGTGGTGACAAGCGGACTGGGGTCTAATGGCGGCTGATCATTGATTGGCAGCTCCCCATGCGCAAGAAAAACGACGACGCTCCCGCCATCGCAGCGCTGGCCCGGCCCGGCTTCGTCCAGGTGCGCGGCGCCCGCGAGCATAATCTGAAAAACGTCGATGTCGACATTCCGCGCGATGCGCTGGTGGTGTTTACGGGCGTCTCCGGCTCCGGCAAGTCCTCGCTCGCTTTCGGCACCTTGTACGCCGAGGCCCAGCGGCGCTACCTCGAATCGGTCTCGCCCTACGCGCGCCGCCTGTTCCACCAGATGCCGGTGCCCGAGGTCGACGACATCGACGGCTTGCCGCCCGCCGTCGCCATGCAGCAGCAGCGCGGCTCGCCCACCACCCGTTCCTCGGTCGGCAGCGTCAGTACCTTGTCCAATTCGCTGCGCATGCTGTATTCGCGCGCCGGCGACTATCCGGCGCGCCAGCCGCTGTTGTACGCCGAATCGTTTTCGCCCAATACGCCGGAAGGCGCCTGCACCGAGTGCCATGGCCTGGGCCGCGTGTACCAGGTGACCGAACAGTCGATGGTACCCGACGACAGCCTCACCATCCGCGAACGCGCCGTCGCCGCCTGGCCTACCGCCTGGCACGGCCAGAACCTGCGCGATATCCTCGTCACGCTCGGCTACGATGTGGATACGCCCTGGCGCGACCTGCCCAAAAAGGTGCGCAACTGGATCCTGTTTACCGACGAGACGCCAACGGTTCCGGTGTACGCCGGTTTTACGCCGGACCAGGTGCGCGCGGCGCTCAAACGCAAGGAAACGCCGAGTTACCAGGGCACTTTTACCGGCGCGCGCCGCTACGTGCTGCACACCTTCGCCAGCACCGAAAGCGCATCGATGAAAAAGCGCGTGGCGCGCTACATGGTCAGCGCCGAGTGCCCGCTGTGCCACGGCAAGCGCCTGCGCCAGGAGTCGCTGTCGGTGACCTTCGGCGGCATGGACATCGCCGACATCTCGCGCCTGCCGCTCGAACGCCTGGCAACGCTACTGCGCCCTTTTGCGGACGGCAGCGCCAGGCGCAATGCCAGGGCGGCGGCCGCGCATCCCGAAAAAATCATCGTCACGCGCCGCATCGCCGAAGACCTGGTCGCGCGCCTGGACGTGCTGCTGGCGCTGGGCCTGGGCTATCTGTCGCTCGAGCGCAGCACGCCGACCCTGTCGCCGGGAGAGTTGCAGCGCCTGCGCCTGGCCACCCAGGTGCGTTCGAACCTGTTCGGGGTGGTGTATGTGCTCGATGAACCTTCGGCCGGCCTGCATCCGGCCGATACCGAAGCCTTGTTGACCGCGCTGGCCCAGCTCAAGGCGGCCGGCAATTCGCTGTTCGTGGTCGAACACGCGCTCGATGTAATCCGCCACGCCGACTGGATCGTGGACGTCGGTCCCGAAGCGGGCGAGCAGGGCGGCCATATCCTGTACAGCGGCCCGCCCGATGGTTTGCGCGATATCGCGGCCTCGCACACGCGCCGCTACCTGTTCGCGGCCGATCCGCCACCGGCGCGCACGCCGCGCGAACCGGCGGCCTGGCTACGGCTCGAAGGCGTCACCCGGAATAACCTCGACAAGCTCGATATCGATCTGCCGCTTGGCGTCATGGCCAGCGTGACCGGCGTATCCGGCTCCGGCAAGTCAAGCCTGGTCAGCCAGGTGCTGGTGGAACTGGTCGGCGCGGCGCTTGGCCAGCCGCAGGTGGCGCAGGCCGACGAAGGCGAGCAGCCGGAGCATGTTGAAGTGATCCCGACAGAAGGTCGCATCGTCTCCGGCATGGAGCACATCCTGCGCCTGGTGCGGGTCGACCAGAAGCCGATCGGGCGCACCCCGCGCTCGAACCTGGCCACCTACACCGGCCTGTTCGACCATGTGCGCAAACTGTTCGCCGCCACCAAAACGGCGCGTGCGCGGCATTATGACGCGGGCCGTTTCTCGTTCAACGTGGCCAAGGGCCGCTGCGCCCATTGCGAAGGCGAGGGCCAGGTGATGGTCGAACTGCTGTTCCTGCCCAGCGTGTACGCGCCATGCCCGACCTGCAATGGCGCGCGCTATAACGCCAAGACCCTGGAAGTGACCTGGAATGGCAAGAACGTCGCCGAGGTGCTGGGGATGACGGTCGATGCCGCCGCCGCGTTTTTTGCGGAAGAGGCGCCCGTGGCGCGCTCGCTGGACGTGCTGCGCGACGTCGGCCTGGGCTACCTGCGCCTGGGCCAGCCGGCCACCGAATTGTCGGGCGGCGAAGCGCAGCGCATCAAGCTGGCCACGGAGTTGCAGCGCGCCGCGCGCGGCAAGATGCTGTACATCCTCGACGAGCCGACCACCGGCCTGCATCCGTCCGATGTCGACAAGCTGCTGGTGCAGCTCGAACGCCTGGTCGATGCCGGCAACAGCGTGATCGCGGTCGAACACAATATGCGGGTGGTCGCGGCCAGCGATTGGGTGATCGATATCGGACCGGGCGCCGGGGACGCGGGCGGCAGGGTTGTTTGTTCCGGGCCGCCGGCCCTGGTGGCGCGTGAAAAACGCAGCCGCACGGCGCACTATCTCGGCAAATTCCTGAGCGCGGAAAACTGATCGGTGAATATGCGGAAGAGGGATGTGGCAAGAGCGGAACGGTCGCGCCGCACAGCGGCGGCGAAACGCGGCCAAGGTATCGTGGTCGGGGTGGGTGTTGGCCGCGAAATAGCGGAACGCCACGGACTCGTAGGTCGCACGCTCGATCTTGCGGCTGGACGGCAAGCCGGTGGCATAGCCGTATATGAGTAGCCCAACAGAACAGCCGGGTGATGCGCTGCCGAGCCGCGTCCCGCATACTGGCGCGTCAGCTCCGACAGATCCAGACGCTCGATTACCTCCAATCGCTTGTGACTTGAGAATGCGTCAACTACCCCGACCTAAAGGCCGGAGCTTGCAACAGCTCGCTTGACCGGACTTGGCGCAAGGCAGCGCACCGTTGCAACAGCAGTGAATCAACAGGGTGGCCGGCATGAGCCGGCCGCCACCTCTGCTTATTCGCCCGACACGGCGCTGTAAGCGCGCTTGCGGGTGTTGCCAACCGCCGGATCGAGCGGCTGGGTGCCGTACGGCGCGCTGATGGCTGGCGTGCCCGATACACTGCTGGCGCCTTTTTGCGCCGCGCCGATGATCACGGTACGGCGCTTACCGTCGACCTTGACGCCGAGCGCCACCACCGGCGTCGGTGGCAAGCCGCCACCGACGAACCCGGTACGGCGCGCGCCGCCGCAGGTGCCCTTGACCCCGATCGCGCCGGAACCGTTGAACAGGTTGACCCAGTAGCCGGCCGCTTCGCCCAAGGTGCTCGAGCAGGTGCCTTCGAGCGCTGGCGTGGCCCGGTTAGTGCTGAAGGTCACCATGCCGCCGGCAATCAGCGCGCTGGTGACCACTTGTTCACCCTTGTACGGCAGGCTCATGAACCAGCCCACCATCGACGAGCCGGGCAGCACACCTTCCTTTTTGCAATCGGTGTTGCCGGTGTAGTCGGCCAGCGTGGTGTCGAGGTTGCGCGCCGCGGCGCGCGTGCCCAGCGCCAGGTCGTCGCGCAGCGCCAGGTCGTCGCGGTACACGTAGAAGCGGTTGACGACGCCGCCATACGGATAGTGCGTCTCGAGCGGATGCTCGCGGTCGCCCGAACCGATCGCCACATACGCCTTGGTACCGACAGCCACCACTGCCGGCGCGAACAGGAATTTGCGTCCGGCGCCGGCGGTGTAGGCCACCTTGCGGCTGCGCCAGTCCTCTTTCGCCAGCGCGCTCAGGCTGGACGGATCGTCGACGAAATCGATGCGGTACAGGCTGCCGCCGATATCGGCCGCGAAGGCATAATCGGCCGTGCCGTCATTATTGATGTCGACCGTGGCAAGGTCGGCCGCCACGCCGCGGTCTGTGCTGAACGAGCGCACCACGCTGCCGGTGTCGGCATCGAGCAGGTACACCTTGCCGCCCTTGGTAGCGTCGCAGTCGGGCTCGATCTTGTTGGCGTCCTCACACTTGTCGTAGCCGCCGCCGACGATGACCAGCGGAAGCGGTCCGGTAGCGTCCTTGTACCCCTTGACCTTGATCACGCGTGGCATCGACCAGCTCTGGCCCATGTCGGTCATGCCGGGGGTGCAGGTGCTGTCGGCGTCCGTCTCGCAGCCGGCTTTCCACTTGAACGCCGGTGCCGTCGGCGAGCTCACGTCCAGGGCATAGATCATGCGGCCGCCACGGCGCATGGTCGGGTAGATCCATACCTTGCTGTTGGTCACATTCTGATACAGGCCAATCGAACCGTCGAAGAAGTAATCCTTGGCCATCGGCGCCGGCGTTGGCGCCACGACCGTCAGGCCGGGGTAGGAGATCTGTGGACTGTTGCTCTTCAGCCGGCCCAGCTTGGTGAAGAATTCCGGCGCCACGAACGACCATTGCTCGACGCCGGTCGCGGCATCGATGGCGTGCAGGGCGCCGCCATTGCCACCGTAAAACACGCTGACGCCCTTGTTCGGCAGCGCGGCGGTGCCGTAATTGACCGGCATTGGCCGCGAGTGGACCACGTCGCCGTGGATCGAGGGCCGCGCCGAGCCGGTGGTCTCGAGATTCTTCTTCTCGTTGTTGACATCCTCGCCGCGGATGAAGTTGACCACATCCTCGTCGAGCTTGGAATTGACGGCGGTGAACGGGACCAGGGCGCCGGCCGACAAGGTCAGCATGTTGCGCTTGAGCGTGGCGGTATTGCTGCCCCCGGTGGCAACGTTGCCCTGACGCAGAACCTGCGCCGCAGCCCCTTTTTCCACGAACGGCCCGTCGGGTGCGTCGGAAAACGGACTCACGCCCACCCCCAGGGTCGGACAGGTACTGATCGGCACCGGATCCAGACCCAGGCCGCTCCAATAGGCGCCGCTGTCCTTGGTCCAGTAACTGTTGGCGCAGGCGGTGACGAAACCGGTGTTCGGATTGAGCGCGGGCAGGCCGTTGGCGTCGGCCAGGTCGATGCCGATGCCGTCGGCATTGGCGATCAGCTGGTAGCGTTTCAGGTTACCGAACCAGCGCGGCGCGGCGTTTGGATCGGGACGGAACATGCCGATGAACAGCTGGTTCTCGTTTTGCGAGCGGTTGGTGGCGTTCACCGGCAGGCTGGTCGAGGCGAATGCCGTATTCACCGCCTGGATCTCGGTCATGATGACTTTCAGGGCAGCCGTGATCTCGTTCTCGTTGGTGGCCTTGAAGTACTTGCCGCCGCCGGCCTTCGCCATGCTCAGCAGCAAAGAGGTGGTTTCCGCGTTCGGCTGGGCGTTATGGACGTCAATGGTATAGGTGGTCACGGACGGGCGGATATCCGAATTGTCGACCGGAATGCCATTGTCATGCATGAAGCGGACCCACTCGTCGGCGTTGGCCGGGCCGGTGTCGGTCGTGGTCGTGCCGGTCGGCACGTTGGTGATGAATATATTCTTGCCCAGGATCTCGTACACGCTCTTGCCGGCTTCGCACACCTTGTCCGGCTTGGTGCTCGCGCCGCCGACCACGCAGCTGTTGGTAAATGTGCTGCACGCACTCGCGAACTCGGTCACGCCGACCACCGCCAGCGTCTCGTTGGCATAGCAGGCGCTGGTCACGCCCACCGGGCTGGTCTCGGTCACGCTGGTCGAGGTGTGCTTCGGCAGCGGCAGCTGCGTCACAGGCAGCAAGTTGCCGTTCTTATCTTGATTGTTGGAAAGCACTTTGAGCGCGTTGGAATTGGCGGTGCTGTCGGCGGTCGGCCCGGACGAGCTTGGGTTGCTGATGAAGATGACGAAGTTCTTGCCGCAGGTATTGGCACTCGTGATGGGCGGCTGGAAGCGGGTATAGGTGGTCTTGTGCCCTTCCGCATAGCCGCGCTCGTCGGCAATGTCCAGGGTGGCCGGGCCCGATGTGGCGCCGACCCCGGCGAAATAATTGTAGACGTCGTGCATGAGGGCGCCATACGGCGCGTTCGAACCGATGATTTCGCTCGTCTTGCTGTAGTTCGCTTCGATCGTGTCGAGATGGTCGGTGAACCCCAGTTTATTACTGACATCCATCGGCAACACGTGCGAGCGCACGAAGCCGCCTTCGTACTTGCCGCCGCCGGTGACAAATTCCATCAGGCCGACGTTGATTTTGTCATCCATGCCGGCGATCGTGCTGCGGATTGCCCTCACTTCAGACAAGCCCTGCTTATCGCCCGAGGGCCAGTGCTGTTTCGCGGTTGACCAGTTGGCAGTGTTGTCGAGCACGATGAGCACGCGTGGATTGATCGCCTTGCCGCCGGATCTTCCCGTGAAGATGTCGATATCCTCGGCCAGGGTCACGACAGGTGAAGTGCCCAGGGCGGCGCAGATGGCGAGCCGCATGACGTGGTTGTTTCGGACTGTTTTCATGGCATCCTCTCATCTTAGATAGGGCAATTGTCTTCAACGTCATTCAAGGGCACCCGCACCTTGATTCCTTGAACGAGTTCGACGCTCGACTGGGCCACCGCGTCGGTGGCGACGGCGCGCACTTCCCACACCGTGTTGGCACACAGCGAGTCGCCGCTGGTCGCGTCGGGCGATGAAATCATGCAGTTGCGCTCTTCCTCGTCATTCAGATCGAGGTCGGAATTTTTCATCACCTGTACTTTTTTGCAGCTCGGCGCCGGGGTGATGGCCACCGTCACATCGGCGACCTCGTCGCCATTCACATCGATACAGCGCTGATTGGCCAGCTTGCATGGATTGTCGAGCGTGTTGGCGCTGTCGCTGGTAAAGCGCTTGTTGCTGATGACCTCTTCGATCACCCCGCGCGCCGCCGCAATCGCCCCGTCGCGTTGCTGCATATTGCCGACCACAATCAGGTTCGATTTGCCGAGATTAAAACTGGTCAGGGCCAGCATGGTCAGCACCACGAGCATGATCAAGGACGTGATCAGGGCCATACCCTGTTGATTGCGCTTAGTCATTTGATTCTCCTACCGGCAAGGTTGGGCATGGTTACAAGGGATTGAAAGACATTGCGTTTATATCTGTCCTTAGCGGCGGCCACTGTGTTGGGCCGGCCGCTGGCCAGGTTGCCCAGTACATAGCTATTGCTGTCGACGTAGCCTGTCGAGGGCGCGATATTGCGTGCCAACAAATTCAGCTTGACCGCGACCACGCTGCGCCAGTTGGCTACCGCGCACAGTTCGTCGTCGCAATCGTTGGCCGTGGCGGGGTTGCTGTTGTACCGGTCGGCGGTACCGTCGGCGAACAGCGGGGCGGCCGGGCCGACAGTGGCGGCAATAGCCGGATCGTCGCGATCCAGGCCGTACTCAAGTTGCAGGTTTTCGATGCCTTCCACCAGCGGCTGGATCGTGAAGGCCAGGTCGCCGCCTGCATTGGTGCCGAGGACCGCGCGTTTCAAGGTTGGAATGCCATCGTTGTCGTTGTCGTTGTTGGCCACGAAGTAGATGTGGGTCAGGTAGCGCCGCACCGGCACCAGGGTTCCGGCGTTGGTGGCGCTGCAGTCGCGCCCGTGGCGGGTCAGGCCGCTTTCCCTGGTATCGAGGTCGAACGATTTGAGCGGGTCGGCCGAGGCCAGCTCGTCCGGATTATCGAAGCACAGCGAGGCCTGGAAAAAGGCGCCGCCCTCGCTCACCGGATCGCAGCTGAGCTCGCCTGGCAAGCAGGTTTCGACGCGGCGGATCACCAGCACGTCGGTGCCCACCTTCAGGTCGCTGATGCACGAGAGCTGGGTCGCCGTGGCATTGTCTAAGCCCTGCACCGGCACCGGCAGGGCGGCGCGCACCAGGGTCAGATCGGTGGCGCACGGGTCGGGCATGGTCGCAGGACTGATCAGGCGGCCCGGATCGAATTCGCCGAAATAGCCGGCATTGCGGATATCGCCGGCCAGCGTCTGCACGCCATAGCGCCCATTTTCGATCTTGCGGTTGGACGCTTCGATGTCGATCTGGCTGCGGCTGTTTTGGACGAACAGGCCGGCCATGCCGGCCAGCAGTATCAGGCTGATGGTCATGGCGATCATCAGTTCAACCAGCGTGAAACCGCGGCTGTGCAGTATTGGGGTGCGGTTCATGGTGGCCACCTCAATTCACGGGTGTAGGGTTGCACAAAGGCAGGCCAACCGTGATCTGCACCGCGATGGCGCGGCGGTGGGTGTCGGCGCCATACCGGTCCTTGCCGCACGCCAGGCTAGGAGCCTTGATCGGATGTAACCCCTGCCACGCCACGCTGACCATATAGATGCCCGGGCTGCACACGCCGCGCGCGTTGTTCATCGCCTGGACCTCGGTCACGCAACCGCGCGCGCCGGTCATGGCGCCGATATTCGACGAGCCGCTCGAACCCGTCTTGACCTCGGCCGCGCCCTTGAGCGCACGGCTCCACTCGCAGCGGTCGCGGTTCGCGCCCACCGCCTCCAAGCTGCAATCGACATCGGCCGCGAAGTCGTCGCCGGTGCCAAGCGGGGTGGTGGTGACGAACAGCGGCACGTCGGCTAAGGTGCTGCCGTGCATGCGCCCCTGGATGTCTTCCAGCAGCACCACGGCCTGGGCGCGGTGGTATGCTTCGATCGAGCCGACCTGGGCTTTCGTTTGAAAGGCGCCCAGGCCGAGCAGGCCAAAGGCCAGCATGAGCAAGGTGACCAGCACTTCGATGAGGGTAGTGCCGCTCTGGCGGCGCGGGGAGGAGGTGGTGTTCATGATTTGCAGGCGGTTTTTTTCTGGACCGGGCGGCCGCTCAGGTCGAGCTGCAGGCACAGGTGCGAGGCAACCCCGTTGGCCGAAAATTCGAAGCTCGGCCTCTGGCCGGGGCGCAGGCGGCCGTTGGCCTTGAAGGTCACGCTGGCCGGTCCGCTGATGGTGGCGTTGACCACCGGCTTGTACGATTCGATCAGGCCGCCCGGCTTGCTCGGATCGGAAATCGACCAGCCGCTGTGCCAGGCGCCTTCGGTCGTGGCGCGTACCGTCACATCGACCCGGCGGTCGATCGCCTCGCTGCGCGCACGCAGCATGGCGGTAAACAAGTCGGAGCTGGCACTGCGCAAACGGCTCTTGCCCAGCATTTCGCTGAAGGCGGGCGCGGCTATCGCACTAAGTACCGCAAGCATGGATATCACGGCCATTAACTCGAGCACAGTAAAGCCGCCTTGGCGCGGCTGCGCCCGGGCTACCATTTGTCGTTCGGCGTTTTGGCGCCGCTGCTGGTGAGGGTTAAGACTACGTCGTTCGCCTGCGTACCGCCGACCTTGGGGGTGGCGGTGATGGTATAGCCTGGCGGCGGGCCATCGCTCAGGGTCACGCTCAGGGTGTAGCGCGTGGCCACGGCCGGCGGTACCTCCACCAGTGCGGTGATCTCGGCCAATGTGCCGAAGGTTCTGCTGGAGGCGAGGTAATCGGTCTGTTTGGCGGCCATCTGCAGCAGATGGGTCTGGGCTGCGCTGCGCTGGGCGGCCACCACGTGCCGCGTGTACGAAGGATAGGCGATGGCGGACAGGATGCCGATCACCACCACGCAAATCATCAGTTCAATCAGGGTAAACCCGTCGCTGCTGCGTTTCCCAGGCTTGCTTGGTGAGGTCATTTTCGGCTCCTCTGAAGTGAATAAGCACTCTGAGGTTGCTGAGTATAGACCTTGATTCTCTTCCATTGAAGAAATATCCGCTGACAGTTTGCTGACAATCGCACAGATAAAGTTGCTTTTGGTGCAATTGTATTTTGGCTAATTTTTCCCTTGATTAAACAATTCAGGCTCATGCGCGCGGGCCCGAAGGCACTGAAAAGGGAGGGGCGCGCGCGGGCGTCGGTGGCCGGTGCCCCGGGGTGCCGGTCCAGACCCGCATATGCGGCGCGGCCGGCATCGGCCGTGCCGCTGAACGCAGGCGTCTTGCGCAGCTGGTTGAGCGCGATATGCAGCCATGAGCCAGCGCCGAATCGCACGCTGTCGGAGAGGGTCGCGCACGAGCGGACGCAAGCGGCATGTGTGGTCGAGCCAGTCGATGCCGCTCTCGTTCAGATTGGTAAAGAAATGGTTGCCGGCGTGCTCGGTGGCGGCGCCATCGGAGACTGGTTTGCCCCCCATCAGGCGCACCCCGCGCGGTGCCCTCGCTGGTCACGGCCCTTCGCGCAGCAGCGCCGTGGCCAGCGCGTGCCATTCATGGCGCCGTAATGAACTGTGTCGCCTCTTTTTTTGACAGGGTTAGCGGATTGAGGCCGGTGCTGGTCGGCTTGCAGTGGGAATGTGTGAGTATTCCATCGACCCGCATGCGCGCGTCCGGCTCGGCCTGCAGCGACGGTTGGCCGCTGAAGTGGCGCACCTTGCCGCTGTCGATATGCACCGACAGAATCGTGGCGGAGGCCACATCGGTCAGGTAAACCCTGCCGCGCTCGGCGTCGACCACCAGGTCTGGCACAACGCTGCCCTTGGGCACTGGCGACTATCCTGAGCAGTCCCGATCAGACTGTCGATGCGCCGTGTCGCTGGAACTTGCAAGCGCCCAATGGAAGATCGCCCTGAACGATGGCAGGCGCGACAAGCGGCCGTGAACACCGTGAGCGGCATCGCTCCAGGGCTGCGGCTGCAACACGTTGTCGACAAGATCTTAGAGCCTACTGGAATGGCGCTTAGTGGAAGAACAGCGCCGCGGCGTACTCGTTCAATACATCGGTGGAGCACAGCAGATACGTGGCGGCGCTGGCCAGGCCGACGTGCAGGGCAGCCCAAGTCAGTGGAAATAAGCGCATCATGATGTCCTCCGGTCGTGCGTTAGATAAATTGCTACTGGTATGTGATCATCTTAGCCAAGGTTCTCGATAGTAACTATCGGCAAAACGTCCGACGCCATGTAGGACGTTGGCTCGCCACCTCGGCTGTTGTCTTCCTCCTACGAAAAATGTAGGCGGCGTCCTATGGCGCACCCTGTGCGTGCGTCTTAAAGTTGTGACATGACTACTCACAACCGACAACTCCTCAACAACGGCGCCCGCGCCGCCCGCCGCCACACCATCAAGAAACTGCTGCGCTCGATTTTCGGGGTGGAGAGTCTGCGCGATGGCCAGCAACAAGTGATCGACAGCGTCCTCGACGGCAAGGACACGCTGGCGATCATGCCGACCGGCAGCGGTAAATCGCTGTGCTACCAAATTCCGGCGCGGATCCTGGAAGGGACCACGATCGTGGTCTCGCCACTGATCTCCCTGATGAAAGACCAGCTCGAAAAGCTCGATGCGCTTGGCGTGCGCGCCGTGCAGGTCAACAGCAGCCTGACACGCGAGGAGGAAGACGCCGCCATCGAGGGCATCGGCAGCGGTTTTTACGAGATCGTGTTCTGCACGCCGGAGCGCTTGTCGATGCCGTCCTTCCTCGACACCCTCAAGGAAATCAAGATCGCGCTGGTGGTGATCGATGAAGCGCACTGCATCTCGCAGTGGGGTCACGATTTCCGCCCGGCCTACCTGGAAATGGCGGCCGCCATCGATGCCTTGAAACGTCCGCCCGTGCTGGCGCTGACCGCTACCGCGACCGATGACGTGATGACCGATATCGCCCGCCAGCTTGGGCGCGCGCGCATGAACGTCGTCAATACGGGCATCTATCGCCCCAATCTGCACTACCGCGTGGCCCAGGTCACCAACAACGACGAGCGCTATGCGCGCGCGCTGGAATACGTGCAGTCGGCGCAGGGCGTGGGCATCGTCTACGCCGCCACCGTCAAGGCGGCCGAAGAGATGCTCGCCATTCTCGTCGGCGCGGGCGAGAGCGCCACGATCTATCACGGCAAGCTGCCCGCAGCTGAACGCAAGCGCAACCAGGATGACTTCATGTCGGGCGAGAAGCGCGTCATGGTCGCCACCAACGCCTTCGGCATGGGCATCGACAAGCCGGACACCCGCTTCGTGCTGCACCTGCAGCTGCCCGCCAACCTCGAAGCCTACTACCAGGAGTCCGGCCGCGCCGGGCGCGATGGCCTCGACGCCGAATGCACGCTGCTGTACTTCCAGGACGACAAACGCCTGCAGCAGTTCTTCCTCGTCAAGCACTACCCGACCGCCAACGACCTGAAAGCGATTTATGACGCCATTTGCGCCATGGCCGAGGAAGAGAAGGTGGTGTTTGACCGCCTCGACGACCAGCTGCCGGATCTCGCCTCGGGCAAGCTGAAAATCTGCCTCAAGCTGCTCAAGGACGGCAAGCTGCTGCGCCAGAACCGCAAGCTCGAATACATCGTCACGTCCAAAGAGGCCAGCGCCGACCTGTTCGAAGAGCTTTCCTCCATCTACGCGCGCAAGCAGGAGCGCGACCGTGAATGCCTGGAACAGATGGTATCGTACGCAGTGAGCGGCTTTTGCCGCTGGAAGGTGCTGCTCGATTATTTCAAGGACGAAGTCGAGGGTTTCGACAAGTGCTGCCGCTGCGATAACTGCAAAAATCCCCCGGCGGTGGCCGAGATCGAAATCCGCGACGACGAATTCGAACGCGACCCCGAACCGGCGCCGGCGGACCCGCACTTCGAGCCCGGCGCCCAGGTGCGCGTGCCCAAGTTCGACGTCGGCACCGTGGTGTCGATGGCGGGCGACCAGGTCACCATCGCCTTCCCCGAACATGGCGAAAAGACCTTCCTGGCGGATTACGTCGAAGCGGTCTAGGAGAGCACGCATGTCGGACATGGTAGTGGTACGCAAGGAGGGACTGTTTTGCGTCCCGGGTCAGTTCTACATCGACCCGTGGCGCCCGGTGGATCGCGCCGTGATCACCCACGCGCACGGCGACCACGCGCGCGTCGGCCACGGCCACTATCTGTCGGCGGCGAGCGGCGTGAACGTGCTGCGTTCGCGCCTGGGTGACATCCACATCGACGGCCTCGAATACGGCGAGCGCATCGTGCATAACGGCGTGACGGTCTCGCTGCACCCGGCCGGCCATGTGCTCGGCTCGGCCCAGGTGCGCATGGAGCATCGCGGCGAAGTGTGGGTGGCGTCGGGCGACTACAAGGTCGAACCCGACCGCACCTGCGTGCCGTTCGAGCCGGTGCGCTGCGACACCTTCATCACCGAATCAACGTTCGGCCTGCCGATCTACCGCTGGCAGCCGGAGCAGGAGATTTTCGACGACATCAACGCCTGGTGGCGCAAGAACGCCGATGAAGGCCGCGCCAGCGTGGTCTTCGCCTACTCCTTCGGCAAGGCGCAGCGCATCCTGTCGGGCCTCGATCCCTCGATCGGCACCATCATCTGCCACGGCGCGGCCGAGCCGATCAACCGCGTCTACCGCCAAGGTGGGGTGGCGCTGCCGCCCACCGTGCTGGTGACCGATGTCGACAAGGCTGCCATCAGGCGCGCGATCGTAATCGCGCCGCCGTCGGCGGGCAATTCCACCTGGATGAAGCGCTTCGGCGACTACAGCGATGCCTTTGCCAGCGGCTGGATGCAGCTGCGCGGCGCGCGCCGCCGGCGCGGCGTGGACCGTGGCTTCGTCTTGTCCGATCACGCCGACTGGCCGGGTCTGATGACCGCCATCCGCGCCACCGAAGCGCCGCGCGTCATCGTCACGCACGGCTCGATTCCGATCATGGTGCGCTGGCTGCGCCAGGTCGGGCTGGACGCCTCCGGTTTCGACACCGAATACGGCGACGAGGATGAAGCCGTGGAAGCTGCCGCTGCGCCGGCGCCCGATGGCACCCCCGAGGTGACGGATGCGTGAGTTTGCCCGCCTGTACACCGAGCTCGATGAAACCACCGCCACCAACCGCAAGCTCGAAGCGCTGCAATCCTATTTCGGCAGCGCGGCGCCCGACAACGCCGCCTGGGCGGTCTACTTCCTGGCCGGCGGCAAGCCGCGCCAGGCGGTGCCGACCAAGCTGCTGCGCCAGTACGCCATCGAATACGCCCAGCTCGACGAATGGCTGTTCGACGAGTCCTACAACGCCGTCGGCGACCTGGCCGAAACCATCGCCCACATCCTGCCGCCGCCCGAACAGCAAAGCGACATCGGCCTGGCCGAGTGGATGCAGGAGCGGATCGGCCCCTTGCGCGGTGCCGATCCGGCCGCCATCCGCGCTGCCTTGTTCGGGTTCTGGAACGAACTCGATTGGCGCGAGCGCTTCTTGCTGACCAAATTGATCGGCGGCGGCTTTCGGGTCGGCGTGTCGAAACTGCTGGTCACGCGCGCGTTGTCGTCGCTGTCGGCGGTCGACAGCAAGCTCATTGCCCAGCGCCTGATGGGCTGGACCGACGGCAGCGTGCGGCCCACGGCGGCCGGCTTCCTGCAATTGATCGCGGCCCAGTCGGACGAAGAACACAAGCTGCGCGGGGGCCATCCGTACCCGTTCTTCCTGGCGCACCAGTTGCAGGGCGAGCCGGAAGGGCTGGGCGAGGTGGGCCACTGGCAGGTGGAATGGAAGTACGACGGCATTCGCGCGCAGCTGGTGCGGCGCGGTGCGCAAAACTATCTGTGGTCGCGCGGCGAAGACCTGATCACCGAACGTTTTCCCGAACTGGCGGCGCTGCATCTGCCAGAAGGCACCGTGGTCGATGGCGAAGTGCTGATCTGGACCGAGGACGACACGCCGGCCGCCTTTGCGGACCTGCAAAAGCGCATCGGCCGCAAGACCTTGTCCGCCAAGCTGCTGGCCGAACTGCCGGCGGTGCTGGTGGCGTACGACTTGCTCGAGCAGGACGGCGTGGACCTGCGCGCAGTGCCGCAGCACGAGCGCCGCGCCCTGCTGGAGGTGCTGGTGCGCGAGACCGATAAACCCCAGCTGAAATTGTCGCCCTTGATTCATGCCGCCACCTGGCATGAGCTGGCCACCGTGCGCACCGAGGCGCGTGCGCGCGGGGTCGAGGGCATGATGGTCAAGGCGCGCGACGCCCAGTACGGCGTGGGCCGCACCAAGAATGTGGGCACCTGGTGGAAGTGGAAGGTCGACCCGTACACCATCGACGCGGTGCTGATCTACGCGCAGGCGGGCCACGGCCGGCGCGCCTCGCTCTACACCGACTACACTTTTGCGGTGTGGGACGGCGAGGGCGGGGAGCGCAAGCTGGTGCCCTTCGCCAAAGCGTATTCGGGTTTGACCGACGCCGAAATTACGGTGGTCGACAACGCGATCCGCAAGACCACCATCGAAAAATTCGGCCCGGTGCGCTCGGTGAAACCGACCATGGTGTTCGAGATCGGCTTCGAAGGCATTGCGCTGTCGAGCCGTCACAAGGCCGGCATCGCGGTGCGCTTTCCGCGCATCCTGCGCAAGCGCGACGACAAAACCATCGACGACGCCGACACGCTCGATACCTTGAAAGGCCTGCTGGCCGCCGCCGGCGCATGAGAAAGAGCCAATGAGCAAAAGCCAGATGGCGCAGGCCATCGACGACTGGTTCGCCGCTCGCAAATGGAAGGTGTTCCCCTTCCAGCGGGCGGTGTGGCGCGCCGCGCTGGCCGGCGAATCGGGCCTGCTGCACGCCAACACCGGCGCCGGCAAGACCTACGCGGTGTGGCTGGCGGCGCTGCTGCGCGGCGCCCTGGCCGGCAAGCGCCGCGCCTCCGGCCTGCGGGTGCTGTGGATTACGCCGATGCGCGCCCTGGCGGCGGACACCCAGCGCGCGCTGGAAGAGTCGGGCGCGGTGCTGGCCCCCGGCTGGACGGTCGGCGCGCGCACCGGCGATACTGGCTCGGCCGAGCGCGCGCGCCAGTCACGCGCCATGCCCTCGGCGCTCATCACCACGCCGGAAAGCCTGTCGCTGCTGCTTAGCCATGCGGCGGCGCAGACCCAGTTCGCCAGCCTCGACATGATCATCATCGACGAGTGGCATGAACTCATGGGCAGCAAGCGCGGGGTGCAGGTGCAGCTGGCGCTGGCCCGCCTGCGCCACTGGAAAGCGCAACTGGTGGTGTGGGGCCTGTCGGCCACGATGGGCAACCTGGTAGAGGCGCAGGAGGCGCTGCTCGGCGAGGGCAAGGGTACGCTGGTCGAGGGCGACCTGAAAAAGGAAATCCGGGTCGATACCCTGATTCCGGCCAATGTGTCGCGCTTTCCGTGGGGCGGGCATCTCGGCATCGCCATGCTGCAACCGGTGATTCAGGAAATCGAGGACTATAACGCCACCCTGGTGTTTACCAATACCCGCTCGCAGTCGGAGCTGTGGTACCAGAACATCCTGGAAGCGCGGCCCGACTGGGCTGGCGTGATCGCGCTGCATCACGGCTCCCTGGCGCGCGAGGTGCGCGAGTGGGTCGAAAATGGCCTGAAGAAGGGCGAGCTGAAAGCAGTGATCTGCACCGCCAGCCTGGATCTGGGTGTGGATTTTTTGCCGGTCGAGCGGGTGCTGCAGATCGGCAGCGCCAAGGGCATCGCGCGACTGTTGCAGCGCGCCGGGCGCAGCGGCCACGCGCCGGGACGGGTCTCGCGCGTGACCCTGGTGCCGACCAACAGCATGGAATTGCTGGAAGCGGCCGGAGCGAAACAGGCGGTGGCCGCGCGCCGCATCGAAGGGCGGCTGGTGCCCAACAAACCGTTCGACGTGCTGGTGCAGCACCTGGTAACGGTGGCGCTGGGCGGGGGCTTTCGCTCCGGGCAGCTGTATGAGGAAGTGCGCAGCGCCTGGTCGTACCGCGCGCTCACGCCCGAAGAATGGCAATGGGCGCTCGACTTTGTGGCGCGCGGCGGGCAAAGCTTGACCGCGTATCCGGAATACCAGCGCGTGATTGCCGACGAGGAGGGCGTGTACCGCGTGCCGAGCGTGGCGCTGGGGCGGCGCCACCGCATGGGCATCGGCACCATCGTGTCCGATTCGACGATGCAGGTGAAGTACATGAGCGGAGGGCGCATCGGCAGCGTCGAGGAATCGTTCATTTCGCGCTTGAAGGCCGGCGACCATTTCCTGTTCGGCGGGCGGATACTCGAATTCATCCGGGTGCACGAGATGACCGCTTTTGTAAAGCGCGCCACCGGTGCCCGCGGGGCGGTCACGCGCTGGCAGGGCGCCAAGATGCCGATGTCGTCGGAACTGGCGCACGCCGCGCTGGACGAATTGCGCCACGCCGCGCGCGGCGAGTATCGTGGTCCCGAAATGGAAGCGATCCGCCCTTTGCTGGAGATCCAGCAGCGCTGGTCCGCGCTGCCGACCATCGACACGCTGGTGGTCGAAGCGATGACCAGCCGCGAGGGCTATCACCTGTTCATGTACCCGTTCGCGGGCCGTTCGGTGCACATGGGACTGGCCTCGCTGTTCGCCTACCGGATCGCGCGCGTGCAGCCGATAACGTTTTCGATTGCGATCAACGATTACGGTTTCGAATTGCTGTCGGCCGAACCGGTGGACTGGGCGCGCGCCTTCCTGGCCGCCTCCAGTGATGTGACAGGGATCGATGTGCCGCTGTTTTCGACCGAACCACTGCTCGAAGACGTGCTGGCCAGCCTGAACGCGACCCAATTGTCGCAGCAGCGCTTTCGCGAGGTGGCGCGCATCGCCGGGCTGGTGTTCCAGGGGTATCCGGGCCAGCCGAAAAGCACGCGCCAGATCCAGGCGTCGTCGTCGCTGTTTTTCGAGGTGTTCCGCAAACACGACGCCGCCAACCTGCTGCTCACGCAGGCGCAGCGCGAGGTGATGGAGCAGGAGCTCGAACTGACGCGCCTGCGCGAGACGCTGGTCGAGCTGCATGCGCGCGGCGTAGCCTATCATGAGGTCAAACGCGCCACGCCGTTCGGCTTTGCGCTGATGGTCGAGCGCTTCCGCGAAAAACTCAGTACCGAAAAATTGTCCGACCGCGTGGCGCGCATGCTGCGCGAACTGGAGAAGGCAGCCCTTCCATGACGTACCGCGAAATGCGGCTGGCCGATGAAGCGGTCCTGCTGCTGCCTGAAAAGGCCTTGTATTGGCCGGCGCGGCAGATGCTGGTCATCGCCGACATCCACTTCGGCAAAGCCGCATCGTTCCGTGCGCAGGGCGTGCCGGTGCCGCGCGGGACCACCAGCGACAACCTCGCCGCGCTCGACGCGCTGCTGGCCGCGCACCCGACCCGCGAGATCGTCTTCCTGGGCGACTTTTTGCATGCGCGCGCCGCCCACGCCTCGGCCACGCTCGCCACCATGCTGGCCTGGCGCGCGCGCCATCCGAACCTGATATTGACGCTGGTGCGCGGGAACCACGACAAGCACGCCGGCGACCCGGCCGCATCGCTGGCGATCGGCATGGTCGACGAGCCGCACACGGTGGGGCCGTTCGCGTTTTGCCACCATCCCGACATCGGCGCGCCGGGCTACGTGCTGGCCGGGCACGTGCATCCGGTGTACCGGCTCTCGACCCGGCTCGATTCGCTGCGCCTGCCGTGTTTTTTGATCGGACCGACGCGCATGGTGCTGCCCTCGTTCGGGGCGTTTACGGGCGGCTTCGCGGTCACGCCCGGGCCTGGGGAGCATGTGTGCGTGAGCTCGGGTGAGGCTGTGCACTGCGTACGCTAGCGCACCGACGCCCACGGGCGGTCAGCGTAACTTGACATGACTGCTGGAAATATCCGGCGCCGCTGTCCAACCTCCAAGGAGATCATCATCAAAACTACAACAATGCTTGGCGTTGCGTCGCGCGCCGCGTTCCTGGCTGCGATGCCACTGTTTACCCTGACCATGGCCGCACCTGCCCACGCGCAGCAATACAACAACAATGCCGCCGCCTACAACCCGGTCATCCGCGGTTTCGACGTGGAAGAAGTGCGCAAGCTGCGCCCGGGCGTGGAACTGAACTTCAACCTGTACGGCACTCCGGGCGGCCGCGCCACCCTCAGCATTGCCGGCGCCAACCGCAACCTGAACCTGACCGAAACCGAACCGGGCCAGTACGAAGGCACCTACACCCTCGGCAGCCGCGACAACATCACCGGCCGCAGCGCCGTGACCGCCAACCTGCGTGTCGGCAACCAGGTCACCAGCGGCGTGCTCAGCGAATCGCTGCTGCGCGACGTCGGCCATCATCCACGCGACAACCAGGGGCGCGAGCGCGCCGCTGACGTGCCGCGCATCGCGCGCTTCGACGTCCAGGCCAACGATGACCTGACGCCGGGCAACGAACTGGTGTTTTCCGTGTACGGTACGCCGGGCGCCAAGGTCGACATGGCCATTGCCGGCACGCGCGGCGTGTTCTTCCTGCCGGAAGTCAATCCAGGCGAATACACGGGCGGTTATACCATCCGCCGCGCCGACCGCATCGCGCCGAACAGCGCCGTGACGGCCAATATGCGCGTGGGTAACCGCGTCTCGACCGCCACCCTGAACAAGCCGCTGCGCATCGCGGCCGCCACGCCGACGCCGACGCCGCGCGAAGTGCGTTATTGCACCAACTGCGCCACGGTGGACGCGATCAACGTGGTCGAAGTCAATGGCGACGGCAACTACCTCGGCACCATCGGTGGCGGCGTGGTTGGCGCGGTGCTGGGCAGCCAGGTCGGCAAGGGCAGCGGCCGTACCGCCGCGCAGATCGCCGGCGCGCTGGGCGGCGCCTACGTGGGCCGCAATATCGAGCGCAATGCCAAGAAAACCCAGCATTACGAAGTGGTGATCCGCTTTGCCAACGGTGGCACCCAGACCGTGACGTACGAAAACGATCCGGGCCTGCGCGTGGGCGAAAAGGTCAAGATCAGCGATGGCGTGTTGTCGCGCGATCAGTAAGCTGGTGTGAACAAGCAAAAACGGCGCCCCGCGGGGCGCCGTTTTTGCTTGCTGAAAACGTTCAGACGGTGGTCGTGGCCAGCACTTTGGCGTCGGCCGCTTGCCCGGCTTCGGCTTCGGCCTTGGCTTTGGCGGCGGCGCTGTTTTGCTTGGCGCGCGAACGCGACGGCGGCAGGCGGCGCAGGGTTTTCAGGGCGTCGGCGTCCTTGATGCCGATGGTGCGCTGGTCGACCGTGATCAGGCCGATTTCGTTGAACGCCGACAGGGTGCGGCTGACCGTTTCCAGGGTCAGGCCCAGGTAGCTGCCGATTTCGTGACGCGTCATGCGCAGGTTGAACAGCTTGCTCGAATAGCCCATGGCGGCAAAGCGGTCGGCCAGCGACACCAGGAAGCGCGCCACGCGGGCTTCGGCGCTGAGCGCGCCGAGCATGCCGATCATGGCTTGTTCGCGCACCAGTTCGCGGCTCATTACGCCGTACATCACGTTTTCGAGTTCCAGGTGCACGCGGCCGAGCGCGGTCAGCTTTTTGAACGGCAGCAGGATCAGGTCGCAGTCGGACAGGGCCACCGCTTCCGAGGCGTAATGGCGGGTGTGGATGCCGTCGACGCCGAGCATGTCGCCCTTCATGGGGAAGCTGAGCACTTGTTCGTTGCCGAATTCGTCGATGAGCACGGTTTTGAGGAAGCCGGAGTTGACGATGTAGAGGGTGTCGAAGGCCTGGCCGATGGTGTGGACGCGCTGGCCGGTCTTGAATTGCACATGCTGGAACAGCAGTTCTTCGCTGTTGATCGAGACCGCCGCGCTGATGTGCAGCAGGTCGCAGACTTCCTTGAGGTTGGACCAGAGACGGCCCTGACGCTGCCGGCCAGCTTCCATTGGCGAGGAATGCATGGTCGAGGTGGTGGTGTTGCGGGTGTCTTGCGGGGGCGTGGTCAGCATGCTCATCTCCAGGGGTAGGAAAATTCGAAGTTTCAGGCTGCGGGTATCAGGCTTGAACAACGATCTGATCAACCTGCGACCGGAGCTTCAAAAGTGATGTACAGCACGGCTGGCTAGCTTGCGTAAGAACAATTTGTGAACCGCAGGAAAGCCGAATCGCTGGATTTAAGTATGCCAACACGAGTCCGGCATTGATATCAGCGAACGCTGAATCTGGGAGTAGGATTGGGCGCGCTCTTGTAGGACTATTCCTAGTCGAAGCGCCGTCCTACAGAGTGAAAACAGGGGTGCGGCGGGGTGGTGCGGCGAGTGCTACTGATGGGTACAGAATCTATCTACTTGAGGTTTCTCGGCACGAAACCGGCGCACCGGTGTCTAAAACTTTTCACCCTCGCCAGCGTGAGCTCAGGTCTTGAATGGCGACAGCAGGCGATGGGCCACGGCGTACTGCACCATTTCCGACAGCGACGTCATGCCCATCTTTTGCATGATCCGCGTTTTATGGGTGCTGACGGTCTTCACGCTCAGGTGCAGGCTGTTGGCGATCTCGGTAATCGACTTGCCGCCCACCAAGAGCGAAAACACTTCGAATTCACGGTCCGACAATTGCTTGTGCAATAACTGCTCATTGGGCGTCATGATGTTCAGCGCCAGTTGCTCGGCCACTTCGGTACTGATGTACGGCCGGCCCGAGGCCACCTTGCGGATCGCCCCCACCAGCTGGGTGCCGGCGCTCTCTTTGGTCAGGTAGCCCTGGGCCCCGGCCCGGATCGCGCGCACGGCGTACTGCTCTTCCTCGTGCATGGTGAGGATCAGGATGGCAAGCTTGGGCGCTTCGCTGCGGATCTGGCGGATCAGGTCGACGCCGCTGCGTCCCGGCATCGACAAGTCCAGCAGCAACAGGTCGAAACCGCCCTGGCGCACGTGCGACAGGACTTCAAAGCCGTTGATGGCTTCCCCGACGATATCGATGTCGAGGGCGCCGTCGAGGATGCGCTTGAGGCCCTCGCGCATGATCGTGTGGTCGTCGGCTACAACAATGCGTATCATAAAATTGCAATCAAATAAGTAGGCGGTAAGTCGATGGACGGCCGAAGCAGCGCTGAAACAAACAGGCGGCAAGCAAGCCGCGCCGCACCGGCGCGAACGCCCCGCGGTCCATCCAAGGGTACGGCAAAATTGTCAGTAGCGCCATATTCAGAACTGCTAGGTGCCAGCTAGGTTCCTGGCTCCGCGATCAGCCGGTGCACCAGGACCGGCTTGCTGGTGTGCGACAGCACCTTGTTCGTCACACTGCCCAGCAGCAACTGGCCCCAGCCGCTGCGGCCGTGCGAGCCCATGAAGATCAGGTCGCACTGGCGCTGTTCGGCCACCGCGACGATTTTCAGCGCGGCGGCGTCGGCAAACTCGGTCAGGCACTCGCAACGCACCCCCGCCGCCTGCGCCGCCTGCAGGATCGAGGCCAGGTGCTCGTTTCCGATGCGCTTCATCTGCGCCACGTATTCCTCTTCGCTGGGGTAGGAGGGCGGGACGATTTCCACGTACACCGGGTATTGATAGTCGGGCGCCACATACAGGGCCAGCACGTCCGCCCCCATCTGGCGGGCAAACTTAACGCCGGCACAGGCTGTGTGCTTCGATATCGCCGAGCCATCCGTCGTAATCAGAATTTTCCGATACATGATGAGTTCTCCCACGCAGCAGGTCGTATTCTGTATTGTAGTGCGGGATTTCACGATTGATAGATCGCAAACCTTTGATCTTGATCAAACCGCAGGTCGAGCCGGCGTCCGGTCCGATCGCGATTTTTAACCTTTTGGTTTTCGCCTGCCCGCCTGCGCCGCGCCCTGCTTACGAAATACAACACTCCACAGTATCAATTGCACATCAAAGACGCGTTTTAATTATCGATGGCACAAGTTTCGCGTGCCATTTTGCCGCGCACCATGCACAGTGATTTACCAAGGGCACTTCACACTGCTAAACTCGCGTAAACCCGGCGATGTTGCCGCGCATCATGCTTTGCCCCGAACTTGCATGGCAGGACCAGACACCAGCAACTTGATTGCGAACACCTTACAAACATGGAGAAGCAGGGACTATGACCGACGCCGCTGATGATTTCGACGCACTATTCGATGAAGTGTCCGCGCAGCGCAGCAGCGAACCGGCGCCCGCAGTTGCGCCGGCGCCCGCCGCCGCTGCCGAAGACGACATGGAAGCACTGTTCGACCAGGTCGCTTCGACCCGTCCGCCCGAGCCAGCGCCCGCCGCCGCGCCGCTTGTCGCCGCCGTCGCCGCCGCCGCACCGGTTGCGGAAGGCAGCGCCGTCGAAACCGACGAGCACGGCAAACCCATGTTCGAACGCCTCGGCGGCATCGTGCGCCTGCTGCACGACTCGCTGCGCGAACTGGGCTACGACAAGGCCCTGTCGGAAGCATCGACCCAGATCGTCGACGCCCAGGACCGCCTGGAATACGTCGCCAGCCTGACCGAGCAGGCCGCCAACAAGGTCCTCAACACGCTCGACGAAGGCATGCCGGCGCAGGACGTGCTGTCCAAGAAAGCCAAGGCGATGGACACGCGCTGGGCCGACCTGTTCGCGGGCAAGCTCAGCATCGACGAATTCAAGACCCTGGCCGGCGACTCGCGCGCCTTCGCCCAGACCGTCACCGACGCCACCGAAGCCGAAAAAGCGCGCCTGCTCGACATCATGATGGCGCAGGACTTCCAGGACATCACCGGGCAGCTGATCAAGAAAGTCGTGCTCATCACCAAGACCGTGGAACACGAACTGGCCGAGCTGCTGCGCGACAACGCGCCGCCGGCGGTGCGCGAAAAACTGCTGCACAAGCCAGCGCTGATGTCGGGCCCGTCGGTTCCCTCCGTCGCACTCGATCAAGACAATGTTGACGACCTACTTGCCGATCTGGGATTCTAATGGACGATATGCTCAAGGATTTCGTCGTCGAGGCGATGGATCTTGCAGTCAACGTAGAAGAACACCTGCTCGCCCTCGAGCGCGATCCGAACAACAAGGAAACGCTCAATGCGGTGTTCCGCTCGTTCCACACGATCAAGGGCGGGGCCGGTTTCATGGGCTTGCCGGCCCTGGTGGCCGCCTGCCACCTGACCGAGAACCTGTTTGACGCGCTGCGCACCGGCGCCGCCCCGGTCACGCCGATCGCCATCGAAGCGGCGCTGCAAGCGTCCGGTTTCGTGGCCGACCAGCTGACCGACCTGTCGAACGGCGCCCGGCCCGAACAATTGGCCTCGATGCCCGACTCGCTCGAACGCATCCTGGTCAACGCCATCGAAGGCAAGGGCGATGCCCCGGCCAAGGTGGCTCCCGCGGCCGCTGCGGCGCCCGCGCCGGTAGTGGCGGCGCCAGTGGTCGCCGCGCCGGCCGCCGCCGTTTCCGCCAGCGCCCCCGGCGCCGATGGACTTGACTGGGAAGCGATGTACGTCTCGGTGATCCCGCCCGGGACCTACACGCCGGCCGAAAAACCGGCCGCCGCTCCCGCCGCCGCCGCCGCCGCCGATCATGCAGCCGCGCCCGCAGCCGTCGCCCAGGCCGCCGCCCCCGCCGCCAAGCCGGCCGCCGACGCCGGCGCCGACCGGCGCGAAGAAAAGGTGCAGGAATTCCGCGCCGCCTCCGCGCCCGCCAAGGAAGACAGCATCCGGGTCGACGCCGTCAAGCTCGACGCGCTGCTCGAAGTGGCCGGCGAATCGGTGCAGGCCGCCAACCAGGCCGCCGTGCTGCTCGAACGCCTGCTGCAATTCAAATTCGAAGGCCCGGCCGCCACCCTGATGGCGACCCTGACCGAAACGCTGGAACGCGCCTCGCGTTATTCGGCCGAACTGCAACGCGCCACCCTGGCCACGCGCATGCAGCCGGTCGGGCGATTGTTCCAGAAATTCCCGCGCCTGGTGCGCGAGCTGGCCAAGGACCTGGGCAAGGACGTCGAACTGACCATCGAAGGCGCCGAGACGGAAGTCGACCGCGTGGTGGTCGACAGCCTGTACGACCCGCTGGTGCACATGCTGCGCAACGCGCTCGATCACGGCGTCGAGTCGCCCGAAGACCGCCTCGCCGCCGGCAAGCCGTCCAAGGCCTTCATTTCGCTCAAGGCCTGGCAGGAAGCGAACAGCGTCATGATCGTGCTGCAGGATGACGGCAAGGGCATGGACCCGCACGCGCTGCGCCGCAAGGCCGTGCAAAAAGGCCTGATCGGCGAAAACGGCGCCCCGACCGACGAAGAAGCTTACCAGCTGGTGTTTTTGCCGGGCTTCTCGACCAAGGAAGTGGCGTCCTCGGTGTCCGGGCGCGGAGTCGGCATGGACGTGGTCAAGACCGCTGTGGAAAAGAACCGTGGCGCGATCCACATCGATTCCTCGCTCGGCCACGGCACCAAGTTCGCGATCCGCCTGCCGATCGAACTGTCGATCGTGCCGACCATGCTGGTGTCGACCTCCGGCGCCGCCCTGGCGCTGCCGATGGCGGTGGTCCAGCGCGTGGTCGAATTGCCCGACAATTTCATGAACGTCGGCGGCGCGCCGGTGCTCAAGGACCAGGGACGCCCGCTGCCGGTGCGCTCGCTGGCCAGTGCGCTCGGTTACGAAGCCTGTTCCGAAAAAGTCGGCATCGTGGTCGCCGCTCCCCAGCCCTACATCCTCGCGGTGGAAGCGGTCGACGGCACCGCCGACTTGGTGATCAAGCCGATGACGGCCATCAGCGTGGACGGCATCACCGGCACCGCCCGTTCGGCCGAGGGCGAACTGGTGCTGGTCGTCGGCCTGTCCTTCCTCATGGACGGCTGTCGCGGCACCCTCAAGGTCGCCGCCTGATCTTCCTCACGACGCGCCGTCCCGGAGCTACTTCCGGGCGGCGCGGCTCGCCTTGTTTCTCTTCTCATATTTACAACAGTCAAGTTGTGTTGCCAGTCAATACATGGCACGATGGCGGGCACTGTTCTTGCAAAATGAAAACTTATATTGAGAATTGTTAATAATGGCATTGGAAACATTCGAGCAGGTGCTCGGCGCCGTGCAGGCGGGCGAATCAATGAACGCGGCATGGAAAAAATTTGTCAATACGACGTTCTTCGTCCCGGTCGCCCAGCCTGGCGGTGCGGGCGGCGTCACGCTGCGCACGCGCGACATCCAGGGCGACGGTAGCCGCGCCATCATGATTGCGGAAGTGCGTGAAGCGGCCCATGATGGCCAGGGCAGCTTGCTGGTCGCGCTCCTGGGCGCCGACGTGGTGTGCCTGCTGCAGCCCGACGCCGCCATCGTGGTGGCCTTGAGCGAGCGCACGTTCGAGATCGCCCACGACCGCGTGGCGTGGCTCAGGAAGAGCATCGAAGTGGCGCGCGCCAAGAGCGCGATGGCGCGCGACGCCGCGCCGGCACCTGCGCCGGCGCCCGCACCGGTCGCCACGGCCAAGGCGGCGCCGCCACGGCGTCCCTCCAACGCCCCGCTCGACGTCGCCGCGCTCAAGCCACGCAACGTCGTCATCTCCGACATCTGCCTCGAGTTCTTCGTGCCGTCCGCATGGCGCGAGTCGGGCATGCCGCGCGGCTTGCGCTATCACGACGACAGCGGCACCGTGCTGGAAGCGAGCGGCCATCTGCGTCCCGACGTCCCGCTCGGCAAATGGGTCGAGATGCGCCTGGCCCTGGTCAAGCACGAAATGCGCTACCTGACCCTGGTCGGCGAGCCGACCGACATCCACGGCGACGACTGGCGCGACCGGGTCAAGGGCAGGACGATCGAATTTAGCGGCACCATTCCGGGCGACGACTTCGAGAGCCGCTACCTGCTCGCTTGCGTGCGCACCGACGATGTGGTGGCCGTGATCGCGATTCGCGCCCCGGCCGACGTTTTCGAGCGCGACCGTTCGCTGTACAAGTGGTTCCTGAGCCGGGTCAACCTCAGGCCGATGAGCGCACCCGCGCCGTACCGCGCGCCCGGCGCCAGCGCCGGCTTCGGCTCGGGCAACGCGACGCCGTTCGAGCCTGGCGTGTTCGGCATGTCCATGGAAGGGCGCATCGGCCGCCTGCGCGCGCTCGCCTATTCCTTGCCGTTGCTGCTGGCCATGGTCTTGCTCGGCATCGCCGCCGCCGTCATCATGCCCAAGGCCAAAATACTCGGGGGTGGCTTGTTCCTGGTCGGTGGGCTGTATGCCATCTATTCCAGCGTGCGGCTGATGGTCTTGCGCCTGCACGACATCAATGTGAGCGGCAAGTGGCTGCTCGGGTTCCTGCTGCTGATCGGCCTTGCCGGGGCGCTGCGCAACAGCAATTTCGTCATGATCGCGGCGGGTATTTTTTGGATCGGAACGATGCTCATTTATTGCCTGGTTCCAGGCACCGGCGGCGACAACGATTATGGCGCCGCGCCCGGCCCGAATTCCACCATGGTCAAGATCGGTGCGACCCTGGTCATCATCGGCCAGCTCGGTTCGATCGGCGGGCAGTCGCAGATGCAGGGCATGGGCACTGGCATGGGCACGGGCGCGGGCGCCCACAAGCCCATTCGCGCCGACCCAAGCGCATGGCATTCGCCCGATGACGGCCTGTTCATCCGCTTTCCCGGCAAGCCGGTGGAAGATCCGAATCCGGGCACGATGTCGAGCGGCACGGGCAGCATGCGGCAGTTCAGCGCCGAAGTGGCGGGGGCGGCCTACGTGGTGCAGGTGTACAGCCTGGGCGTGATGCCGGAAGACGAAACCGCGGTCCTCGACAGCGTGCAGGCAGCGCTCATCGGCAGCGACGGCAAGCTGCTGTCGGGCAGGATGGCGATGCAGTTCGACGGCCATCGCGGACGCGATATGCGCATCGGCATACCGGGTAACATGACGCGCTCGGCCAAGTTCGCCGTGGCCGGCTCCAAGGTATATGTGGCGATGGCGGTATCGGATTCCAGCCCGGCCTCCGAACAGGCGGTCGAAGCTTTCCTTGAGTCGTACAGGGTGACCCGTTAACATGAAATTTGTAGAAGGTTGTCGAACATGATGTCCGAAACATTCGAGCAAGTGCTCACCGCCGCGCAAGCGGGGGAATCGCTCAATCCAGCGTGGAGCAAGTTCGTCAAGACGACCTTCTTCGTCCCCGTGCTCGCACCCGCCGGCGGCGCAGGCCACGCCCTGCGCGCGCTCGCCGGCAAGCCAACGATCCGCATTTCCGAAGTGCGCGCGCAGGTCGACGGCGACGGCGGCGTGCTCGCCGCGCTGTCCGGCGCCGACGTGGTGCGCCTGGTGCAGGGCGACGCCGCCATCGAAGTGGTCTTGAGCGATCGCAGCTTCGACATCACCGGCCAGCGCGTCGCCTGGCTCAGGAAGAGCATCGAGGCATCGCTGGCCAAAGCGGCGCAGGCGCGCGCCGCCGCTGCCGCCACCCCGGCCGCCGCCACGGCGGCCGCTCCCGCCCGCGCAGCAGTCGTTCTCGACAAGCCCGCTCCGGTGCGGCGTCCCGCCGGCGGTCCGCTCGATGTCGCCGCGCTCAAGCCGCGCAACGTCAGCATTGAGAAGATCGGCTTGCAATTTTTTGTGCCGGCCGAATGGCGCGAATCGCCCATGTCGAACGGCTTGCGCTTTCACGACGACAGCACCGGCACGGTGCTTGAAGCGGTCGGTTATGTGCGTCCCGACGTCTCGCTCAACAAGTGGGTGGAAACGCGCCTGGCCGTGGTCAAGCACGAAATGCGCTACCTCAAGCAAGCCGGCGAAGCCTACGCCATCGACGGCGCCGAGTGGGGCGACCGGGTCACCGGCAGGGCCATCGAATTTACCGGCACCGTTCCCGGCGACGCGTTCGAGAGCCGCTGCCTGGTCGCCTTCGTGCGCGCCGAGGGTATCGTGGTGGCGATCACGATCCGTGCGCCGGCCGACGATTTCGAACACAACCGCGCCATGTACAAGTGGTTCCTGACCCGCGTCGAACTCGATGAGATGGCCGCGCCCGAGCCTTACAGCGCGCCCGCATCGGGGCGTGGCTACGCCGACCTGGACCAGCCGCGCGACGAACCGGGCGTGTTCGGCTTTTCGATGCAAGGCCGTATCGGCCGCCTGCGCGCGCTGGCGTATTCGCTGATGGTGTTCATGCCGATGATCGTGCTCGCCGTTGCGTTGCCCATCTTGTCGCCGAAAGGTAAGTTCGGTGCGCTGTGGCTGGTCGGCGCCGGTGTCCTGGTCTCGATGTTTTTCTGCCTGCGGCTGATGGTGCTGCGCATGCACGACGTGAACCTGAGCGGCAAGTGGATTCTCGGCTTCATGCTGGCCGTTGGCGCGGGCGGCGCCGCCGGCGGCCCCAATTTCACCACTATCGGCTCGATCATTTTCTGGCTCGGCCTGATGATCATCTACTGCTTCATTCCCGGCACCGATGGCGATAACGAGTTCGGCGAGGCCCCCGGCCCGGATTCCACCCTGGTCAAGGTCGGCGCCGGCCTGTTCATCGTCGCCCAGGTCTTCTCGCTGGTGGGGCAGTCGAAGATGCGTAGCATGGACACGCGCAAGGGCCCGGACGTGCCGTCGACAGCCACGTCCGGGCGCGGCACGCCGGTGGCGAACAAGGTGTGGACCTCGCCCGATGGCGGCATGACGATCGAGTTTCCCATCAAGCCGGACGAAGAAATCGTGCGCACCCATGTGCGCGAGCGCATGGGCGCGGCCACCATGCGCCAGTTCGGCGCGTGGTCCACAAATAGCGAAAACTACCGCATCCAGGTGCTCGACATCGGCTTGCCGCCCCTCGATCCGGACAAGACCATGGTCGATCTGCAGGCGGCGCTGCTGGACCATAACGCCGTGCTGACCGTTCCGCCGACGGCGCTGGTGTTCAAGGGCTATCCGGGACGCGATATCAAGGCTGGCCGGCGTTTGATCAGGATGGCCGTGGTGGGCTCCACGGTGTATATCGCCATGGCCGACGCCAGCGCCACGGCGGAGTCGATGCAGCGCGCCAGCGCCTTCGTCGAATCGCTGGCGCTGACCCAGTGACAATCGGTTCGTTCGCCAATGCGATACGTTCAGTGAATAAACTTCAGTAAAGGCGTATCGAAAGCGGCAAAAGTATCAAAATGGCGCGAGGCTTACTGCGGTGCACAAATATGGCATAATCAAATGCGGTACTTGATTCATGCAGTCGCCCACTACCCACCATCATGATAAAAACGCTCTACGACAAACTCTGGGAGTCGCACATCGTGCGCTCCGACGACGACGGAACGACGGTGCTGTACATCGACCGCCACCTGCTGCATGAAGTAACCAGCCCGCAGGCCTTCGATGGCCTGCGCGCCGCCAACCGCAAGCTATGGCGCAATTCGGCCAACCTGGCGGTGGCCGACCACAACGTGCCGACCACCGACCGCAAGGACGGCATCCTTGACCCCACCTCGCGCCTGCAGGTCGAAACGCTCGACGCCAACTCGAAGAGTTACGGCCTGACGTACTTCAACATGAACGACAAGCGCCAGGGCATCGTGCACGTGATCGGCCCGGAGCAGGGCGCGACCCTGCCCGGCATGACGGTGGTGTGCGGCGACTCGCACACATCGACCCACGGCGCGTTCGGGTGCCTGGCGCACGGCATCGGCACCTCCGAAGTCGAACACGTGCTGGCCACGCAAACCTTGCTGGCCAAAAAATCGAAATCGATGCTGGTGCAGGTCGACGGCGCGCTGCCGTTGGGCGTGACCGCCAAGGACATCGTGCTGGCCGTGATCGGCAAGATCGGCACCGCCGGCGGCACCGGCTACGCCATCGAATTTGGCGGCTCCGCGATCCGCGCGCTGTCGATGGAAGGGCGCATGACGGTCTGTAACATGGCGATCGAAGCGGGTGCGCGCGCCGGCATGATTGGCGTGGACGACACCACCATCAATTACGTCAAGGGCCGCCCGTACGCGCCCGCCGGCCCGCACTGGGACCGCGCGGTCGATTACTGGCGCACCCTGCACACCGACCAGGGCGCCCAGTTCGACATGGTGGTGCTGCTCGACGCCGCCGGGATCAGCCCGCAGGTCACCTGGGGCACCTCGCCCGAAATGGTCACCTCGATCGACGGCCGCGTGCCCGATCCCGACCTCGAAAAAGACGCCGTGCGGCGCGACGCCATGGAAAAGGCGCTGGTCTACATGAACCTCAAGCCGAACACCCCGATCGCCGACATCCGCATCGACAAGGTGTTCATCGGTTCGTGCACCAATTCGCGCATCGAAGACTTGCGCGCCGCCGCCGCCGTGGTGCGCGGCAAGCACCGGGCCTCGAACGTGCGCCTGGCGCTGGTGGTGCCCGGTTCGGGACTGGTGAAAGACCAGGCCGAGCGTGAAGGGCTGGACAAGATTTTCAAGGACGCGGGCTTCGAATGGCGCGAGCCGGGATGCTCGATGTGCCTTGCCATGAATGCCGACCGGCTTGAGCCGGGCGAGCGCTGCGCCTCGACCTCGAACCGCAATTTCGAAGGTCGCCAGGGGCAGGGCGGGCGTACCCACCTGGTATCGCCCGCCATGGCGGCGGCGGCCGGCATCACCGGCCATTTCGTCGACGTGCGCGCACTGCGCTAACATTCATCGTCTGTGAGTTTGCAATGAAAAAGCTGTTTGCCCTGTTCGCCATCGCCCTGCTGCTTGCCGGTTGCAACACCGTCTCGGGCTTTGGCAAGGACATTCAAAAAGTCGGCCAGAAGATAGACGGCGCCGGCAAAAAATAACAGGCGGTCCGCAAACCGCCGCGCAGCCCACGCCCCGGCGCGGGCTGCGCCCACACTGCTAGAGACCATGGATAAATTTACGATATACGAAGGCCTGGTGGCCCCGCTCGACCGCGCCAACGTCGACACGGACGCGATCATTCCCAAGCAGTTCCTCAAGTCGATCCTGCGCACCGGCTTCGGCCCCAATCTGTTCGACGAATGGCGCTATCTCGATCACGGCGAGCCGGGCAAGGACAACAGCGCCCGCCCGCTCAATCCCGACTTCGTCCTCAACGAGGCGCGCTACCAGGGCGCCTCGATCCTGCTGACCCGCAAGAACTTCGGCTGCGGCTCCTCGCGCGAACACGCGCCGTGGGCGCTCGACCAGTACGGTTTTCGGGCCGTCATCGCGCCCAGTTTCGCCGATATCTTCTTCAATAATTGCTACAAGAGCGGCTTGCTGCCGATCGTCCTGACCGAAGCGCAGGTCGAGCACCTGTTCAATGAAGTCAAGGCCTTCCCGGGTTTCCGCCTGGTGGTGGACCTGGAGCAGCAGCGCATCTCCACCGCGGGCGGCGCGCTGAGCTACGAATTCCAGATCGACCCGTTCCGCAAGTACTGCCTGTTAAATGGCCTGGACGACATCGGCCTGACCTTGCGCCACGCCGACGAGATCCGCGCCTTCGAAGAGCGCCACCTGGCGGCCCAGCCCTGGCTGGCCAACGTCATCTGAATACAATAGAAGAAAAAGAGAGCACATGAAGATTGCAATCCTGCCCGGCGACGGCATCGGCCCCGAAATCATGGCGCAAGCGGTCAAGGTATTGAACGTCCTTGGCGAACAGTTCGAGATGGAGAGCGCCGACGTCGGCGGCGCCGGCTACGCGGCCCACGGCCACCCGCTGCCGCCGGCCACGCTGGCGCTGGCCAAGAGCGCCGACGCGGTGCTGTTCGGCGCCGTCGGCGACTTTAAATACGACACCCTGGAGCGCTCGCTGCGCCCGGAACAGGCCATCCTCGGCTTGCGCCGCGAGCTGGCGCTGTTCGCCAACCTGCGCCCGGCGATCCTGTACCCAGAACTGGCCGGTGCGTCCACGCTCAAGCCCGAAGTGGTGTCCGGCCTGGACATCCTGATCATCCGCGAACTGACCGGCGATATCTATTTCGGCAAGCCGCGCGGCGTGCGCGAATGCCCGGACGGCCCGTTCAAGGGCGAGCGCGAAGGCTTCGACACGATGCGCTACGCCGAAACCGAAATCCGCCGCATCGCGCACGTGGCTTTCCAGGCGGCGCAAAAGCGCAGCAAGCGCGTCACCAGCGTGGACAAGGCCAACGTGCTCGAAACGTTTCAGTTCTGGCGCGACATCGTCACCGACGTCCACAAAGAGTATCCGGACATCGAACTCGATCACATGTATGTCGATAACGCCGCCATGCAGCTGGTGCGCGCGCCGAAAAAATTCGACGTCATGGTCACCGGGAATATGTTCGGCGATATCTTGTCCGACTGCGCGGCCATGCTCACCGGTTCGATCGGCATGCTGCCATCGGCCTCGCTCGATGCGGCCAACAAGGGTCTGTACGAGCCCTCGCACGGCTCCGCGCCCGACATCGCCGGCAAGGGCATCGCCAATCCGCTGGCGACGATCCTGTCGGCCGCGATGATGCTGCGCTTTTCACTGAACAAGGTGGAGCAGGCGGACCGCATCGAAAACGCGGTCAAGAAGGTGCTGGCGCAAGGCTTGCGCACGGCGGATATTTTTGAAGCCGGTACCACCAAGGTCGGTACCGAGGAAATGGGCAATGCAGTGGTCAAGGCGCTTGGTTAAAGCGGTCAATTAACGTTACATGTAGAAAGCACTGAGGAAAGAAGATGAAATTAGTTGGCTTGGTAGGTTGGCGCGGTATGGTTGGTTCGGTCCTGATGCAGCGCATGCGGGACGAGGGCGATTTCGCCCACATCGAACCGGTGTTCTTCACAACGTCGAACGCGGGCGGTACAGCGCCTGCGATGGCGAAGAACGAGACTACCCTGAAAGACGCAACCGACATTACCGAGCTGTCGAAATGCGAGATCATCATTTCCTGCCAGGGCGGCGACTACACCAGCGAGGTGTTCCCGAAGCTGCGCGCGGCCGGCTGGAACGGCTACTGGATCGACGCCGCTTCGACCCTGCGCATGAACGACGACGCCGTTATCGTGCTCGACCCGGTCAACCTCGATGTGATCAAGAACGCCATGACAAAAGGCGTAAAGAACTACATCGGTGGCAATTGCACGGTGTCGTGCATGCTGATGGGATTGGGCGGCCTGTTCCAGCACAATCTGGTCGACTGGATGAGTTCCATGACCTACCAGGCCGCGTCCGGCGGCGGCGCGCAGCACATGCGCGAGCTGCTGACCCAGTTCGGCACCATCAACCAATCGGTCAAGGCGCTGCTGGACAACCCGGCTGCCGCCATCCTTGAAATCGACCGCACCGTGCTGGCCACCCAACATGGCATGTCGGCTGACGAAACCCGCCAATTCGGCGTGCCGCTGGCCGGCAACCTGATTCCATGGATCGACAAGGACCTGGGCAATGGCCAGTCGAAGGAAGAGTGGAAGGCCGGCGCCGAAACCAACAAGATCCTGGGTCTGGGCGAAGCCTTCGGCAGCAAGGAGATCCCGGTTGACGGCCTGTGCGTGCGCGTGGGCGCGATGCGCTGCCACTCGCAGGCGCTGACCATCAAGCTGAAAAAGGATGTGCCGCTCGACGAAATCAACGACATCATCGCCGCCAACAACCAGTGGGTGAAGGTGGTGCCGAACACGCGCGAAGCATCGATGCGCGACCTGTCGCCGGCGGCGGTCACGGGCAGCCTGACCATCCCGGTCGGCCGCCTGCGCAAAATGTCGATGGGCGGCGAGTACCTGTCCGCGTTTACGGTCGGCGACCAGCTGCTGTGGGGCGCGGCCGAACCGTTGCGCCGCATGCTGCGCATTATCCTCGATAAGTAATTCGGATAAGTAAACACGTGTAGAATTGCGTGTTGTGCATGCATTCTATGCACCACAACGGCAGCGGTGGCCGGCGCAGCGATGCGTTTTTGGCCACCGTTTCCCGGGTTTTCCATATCCTTCTTGATAATTCAGTTGTTATTTCTTGCATGGTAGTTGACATAGCGGCATGAATGGGGTTCTGAGTGAGCTGTTACAGAAAGCGCGAAATTGCGTATTTAGTGAGCAGCTTCCCTACATAGTTGCTCCAAAAACTTGCATGCTCTAGAGCATGATGATATGTTGAGACCTCCGGGAAACCAGCCTTCTCCCCCGTCAACTCAAGATGCCGCCAACTATGCATTTAAACACTCGCTCCAAGCTCACTTCGTTCGCGTTGAAAACCCTCACAGGCGCGGTCGCCAGTGCTGTGTTTCTTTCTTCCTCAGCATACGCGGCGGGTCTCGGTAAACTGACCGTCCTGTCCGCGCTTGGCCAACCCCTGAACGCAGAGATCGAACTGACCTCGGTTGCCAATGATGAAGCGAGCGGTTTGGTCGCCAAGCTGGCCCCGGCGGAAGCCTTCCGTCAAGCCAATATCGATTTCAATCCCGCCTTGCTGTCGCTGCGTTTCAGCGTCGAGCAGCGTGGCGGGCGCCAGTTCATCAAAGTCACCTCGTCGCAGCCGGTTAACGAACCGTTCGTCGACATGCTGCTCGAATTGAGCTGGGGTTCGTCGGGCCGCCTGGTGCGCGAATACACCTTCCTGCTCGATCCTGTCGAAATGCGCTCGACCCAGACCGCGCAAGTATCCGCGCCGGTCGACGTGCTCTCGCAGGGTAGCCGCGCCACTGGCGCCAAACCGAATTCCAAGGCCGACAAGGCTGCCGCCAAAGCCGCAGCCGCCGCTTCCGCAGCCGCCGCCAAGGCGGATGCCAAGGCAGACGCCAAGGCGGAGCAAAAAGCCGACGCCGCCCCGGCCGAGCCAAAATCGCAGGAGCCGCGCCGTGCAGGCGGCGGCGCCGGCAAGAATGCGGGCGACAGCGAATACCAGGTCAAGCGCGGCGACACGCTGGGCAAGATCGCAGCGCAGATCAAGCCGGCCGATATTTCGCTCGACATGATGCTGGTCGCACTGTACCGCGCCAATCCGGACGCGTTTGCAGGCAGTAATATGAACCGCCTGAAATCGGGCCAGATCCTGTCGGTGCCGGAAGCGGCCGCGATCAAGGGTTCGGACGGCGAAGCGCGTGGTGTCGTGGTGGCCCATGCCGCCGACTTCAACGCCTACCGCAACAAGCTGGCCGGCCAGGTCGCCAGCGGCGCCGCCGACAAGCAAGCTGAAAAGACCCAGAGCGCGACCGGCAAGATCACCGCCAAGGTGGCCGAGCGCCCGACCGCCGCCAACGAATCGAAAGACCAGCTCAAGCTGTCGAAAGCGACCGGCCCGGCCGACGCCGCCGCCGGCAAAACCGGCGTGCTCACGCCGGAAGACAAGATCGCCAAAGAGCGCGCCATGGCCGAAGCGACCAAGCGCGTCAAGGAACTTGAAAAGAACGTTGGCGACCTCGAAAAGATCGTGACCGTCAAGAGCAAGAACGGCGCCGCCGCCACTACCCCGGCTGTTCCGGCTACGCCGGCTGTTGCGCCAAAACCGTCGATCACCGAAGCGGTCAGCACCAAGCCGCCGGTCACCCCGCCAGCGGTCGCCACGCCGCCAGCGGTCGTCACGCCGCCAGCGGCGCCGGTGCCAGCGGTCACGCCACCCGTGGCCAGCACGCCAGTAGCCAGCACGCCCGCGGTCACCCCGCCGGTGGCGGCCGACACGCCGCCGGCAGTCGCCCCGGTTGCGCCGGTCGCCAAGCCGGTCGTCAAGCCGGCGCCGCCGCCGGACGATCCAAGCTTCTTCGATATGCTGATGGAGAACATCGTCCTCGTTGGCGCTGTCATCGTCGCCCTGCTCGCGGGCCTGTTCGGCCTGTCGAAATGGCGCGAGCGCAAGCAGGTCGAGCGCAATCCGTCGGAGCCGTCTATCCTCGGCGCGCCGACCGACCAGGCGCACTCCCTGTTCGCCGAAACCGGCGGCCAGAGCGTCGACACCAACAACAGCGTGTTCAACTCCAGCTTCGCCCCATCGGCCAGCCAGCTCGACACCAATGAAGTCGATCCGGTCGCCGAAGCCGACGTCTACATCGCCTACGGCCGCGACGCCCAGGCTGAAGAGATCCTCAAGGAAGCGCTGCGCACCCATCCCGACCGCTACCCGGTCCGTCTGAAACTGCTCGAAATCTACGCTGCCCGCAAGGACCAGCGCGCATTCGAAAGCCAGGCCAGCGAACTGTATGGCATGACCAAGGGCCAGGGCGACGAGTGGGCGCAAGCTGCCGCACTGGGCCTGTCGATCGACGCCATGAATCCGCTGTACGCCAGCGCCGGCAGCAACGCGCCGGCCGGCGATGCGGGCCAGCCAGTGGTCCTGGCCGACCAGTTCGACGCCTCGGCGATCGACAACGGTCCGCACAGCGCACTGATGGACCTCGACCTCGACCTGGGCAAGGACGACACCGTGACCCCGGCGCCAGTCGTCGCTGCCGCGCCAGTGGCCAAGGCGCAAGAAGAGCACACGCTCGACTTCGACCTCGGTGGCCTGAGCTTCGAGCCAGTGACCAATACCGCGCCAGCGGCCACGCCGGCGGCGGAAGTGCTGGACGAGCATCACCTGTCGTTCGACACGCCGACGGCAGCCCCGGCCCGCGTCGACCTGGTCAAGGAACAAACGCCGGACATGGACTTCAACATGGACTTCAATGCGCCATCGACCAGCGCACCGGCGGCCAGCACGGTCAGCCAGTCCAAGCCGGCGGCCGATGATTTCGACCTCGATGGCATGAACTTCGAGTTGCCGCAGGACACGCCTGGCGCTGCGCCAAGCCTGGCCAACGGCGATCCTTTTGCGGCCGACCGGGCTACCAGGGCCGAAGCCGCGCCGGACTTCGACATGCATTCGCTTGACCTCGACCTGCCGGCCAACGCCAGCGCCGAAGCGACCGCACTGCCTGACTTCGACGATATCGGCAGCGCCGGCAATGCACCAGCGGGCGAACTGACGCCGGTCCAGATGGAGATGGAGACCAAGCTTGACCTGGCCATCGCCTATCAGGAGATCGGCGACAAGGAAGGTGCGCGCGAACTGCTCGACGAAGTCATCAAAGGCGGTAGTGCCGCCCAGGTGGCGAAGGCGAACGACATGCGTATCAAACTGGCATAATCGCTGTCTTGATGAACCACGGCTGTTACTGGACTTAGATTGAAGCGAATAGCACTGGGAGTCCAGTACGACGGTACCGCCTTCAACGGCTACCAGAAGCAGCCAGAGCGCAACACGGTGCAGGACCGGCTCGAAATCGCGCTCGAAAAATTCGCGCGCGTCGAGCTCGGTACCACCTGCGCCGGCCGTACCGATACCGGCGTGCACGCGCTCGAGCAGGTGGTCCACTTCGACACCGACCTTTCGCGCGGCATGCAGTCCTGGGTGCGCGGCGTGAACGCCTTTTTGCCCGACGCGATTGCCGTGCGTTGGGCCACCGAAGTGCCCGAGCATCCGGGGCAGGAATTCCACGCCCGCTTCGCCGCCTTTGCGCGCACCTATCACTACGTCCTGTACAATAATCCGATCCGCTCGCCGCTGCTGGTGGGCCGTGCCGGCTGGGTGTTTCGCCCGCTCGATGTGGACCTGATGCGCGCCGCCGCGCAATGCCTGGTCGGCACGCACGATTTTTCCGCCTTCCGTTCCTCGCAGTGCCAGGCCAAGTCGCCGGTCAAGCAGATGCACGCGGTAAACATCGAGCGCCATGGTGAAGTCATCGTGTTCACCCTGCGCGCCAGCGCCTTCCTGCACCATATGGTGCGCAACCTGATCGGCTCCCTGATCTATGTCGGCCAGGGCCGCCACGCGCCAGCATGGATGCGCGATGTGCTCGAAGGGCGCGACCGCAACGACGCCGCGCCCACCTTCATGCCCGATGGCCTGTACCTGGCCAAGATCGATTACGATCCTAAATGGGACTTGCCGCATGAGGCGGCCCGTCCACTGCCCTGGTTCTGAGGTCGCTCATGCAACGCACACGCATCAAGATTTGCGGGCTCACGCGCCCGCAGGACGTCCAGGCCGCGGTCGCCGCGGGCGCGGACGCACTCGGCTTCGTGTTCTACGCAAAAAGCCCGCGCTACGTGACGGCGGCGCACGCCGGCGCCTTGATGTCCGCCGTGCCGCCGTTTGTCTCCACCGTGGCGCTGTTCGTCAACGCCAGCATCGACGAGGTGAGGGCGGTGGCCGCCGTGGCGCCGTTCGCGCAATTGCAGTTCCATGGCGACGAAACGGTGGAACAGTGCGCGGCCATTGCCGCCGCCGTGGGCAAGCCGTTCATGCGCGTGTTCCGCGTGCGCCCTGAGACCACCGGCGCCGACCTGCTGGCCGAAGAAGCGCTGTGCCGCGCCGCCAGCCCGCTGTTTTCAAGCCTGCTGCTCGATACCTTTGTCGACGCCTACGGCGGCGCCGGGAAGGTGTTCGACTGGGCAGTCATTGCGCCCGAACTGGCGCCGCGCGTGGTCTTGAGCGGTGGCCTGGCGGTCGACACGGTGGCCGGCGCGGTGCGCCAGGTGCGCCCGTACGCGGTCGATATCAGCAGTGGTGTGGAACAGGCCAAGGGCATCAAGGATGGCGCTAAAATCGACGCCTTCACGGCCGCCGTGCGGATGGGCGACGAACAGGGCTGATAACAGGCTTGAAGCAGGGGCCTTACCCGCCTGATGCGTGGGCGCCACCACACGCGGCGCCAATTTGCTAGAATACGTTCAACAATACCGCACCACCCGTCGCCCGCATCCGGCTTTTGCCCCGGAGCACGTGACCTCCACGGTGGTGCAGGAAAGGCTGCGATGGTTTCTCATACCAAAAGAACGCGCGCCTCGGGTCGTTTTGTGTGGTGGCTCGGGCGTACCAAACGCGATTGACGCGGGGCAAGTTGCGTCCCGTGTTTTACCAGCCATGACCGCCGCCTTTGCGCCGCGGTCTGTCAGCCGATATCACCTTCGAAAGCGAGTACCCCATGAAAGACGCACCTGCGCGCGCTGCGGCAGCCCCGATTTTCCAGACCACCGACTACCAGCTGCCCGATGCGCGCGGCCACTTCGGCCCCTACGGCGGTTCGTTTGTCGCCGAAACGCTGAGCCAAGCACTGGCCGAGCTGAAAGAAGCCTACGCCAAATACAGCCACGATCCCGAATTTCTCGACGAATTCCGCTATGAGCTCAAGCACTTCGTCGGCCGTCCGTCGCCGGTCTACCACGCCAAGCGCTGGTCCGAGCAGCAGGGCGGGGCGCAGATTTTCTTCAAGCGCGAAGACTTGAACCACACCGGCGCGCACAAGATCAATAACGTCATCGGCCAGGCATTGCTGGCCAAGCGCATGGGCAAGCCGCGCATCATCGCCGAAACCGGGGCTGGCCAGCACGGCGTGGCCACGGCCACCATCTGCGCCCGTTTCGGCCTCGAATGCGTGGTCTACATGGGCAGCGAAGACGTCAAGCGCCAGGCCCAGAACGTGTACCGCATGAAGCTCCTCGGCGCGACCGTGGTGCCGGTGGAATCAGGCTCGAAGACGCTCAAGGACGCGCTCAACGAAGCCATGCGCGACTGGGTCACCAACATTGAAAACACCTTCTACATCATCGGCACGGTGGCCGGCCCGCACCCGTACCCGATGATGGTGCGCGACTTCCAGTCGGTGATCGGCGAGGAATGCCTGGTGCAGATGCCGGAACTGACCGGACGCCAGCCCGACTACGTGCTGGCCTGTATCGGCGGCGGCTCGAACGCGATGGGGATTTTTTATCCTTACATCGACGACAAGAACGTCAAGTTGATCGGGGTTGAAGCGGCCGGCGAAGGGCTCGACTCGGGCAAGCATTCGGCCTCGCTCACGGCCGGCATTCCGGGCGTCTTGCACGGCAACCGCACTTACCTGCTGCAGGATGAAAATGGCCAGATCATCGAGACGCACTCGGTGTCGGCCGGCCTCGATTATCCGGGCGTGGGACCGGAGCACGCGTGGTTGAAGGACCTGGGGCGCGCGCAGTATGTGTCGGTGACCGACGACGAAGCGCTGCAGGCGTTCCACGACTGCTGCCATATCGAAGGCATCATCCCGGCGCTCGAATCGGCGCACGCGCTGGCATATGCGGCCAAGCTGGCGGCGACCTTGCCCAAGGACCAGCTGATCCTGGTGAACCTGTCGGGCCGCGGCGACAAGGACATGCACACCGTGGCGGAGCGGATGGGGCTCGATTTCAGCTGAGTTTTTGCTGCTATCCGACCTTTTCGACCACCCTACAAGAAAGCATCGCCATGTCCAGAATCGCACCAACCTTTGCCGCTTTGGCGGCCAGTAAAAAAACCGCGCTCGTCACCTTTATCACGGCCGGCGACCCAGGCCCCGAGATGACCGTGCCGCTGATGCACGCCCTGGTTGCCGGCGGCGCCGACATCCTCGAACTGGGGGTGCCGTTTTCCGATCCAATGGCCGAAGGGCCGGTGATCCAGCGCGCCTGCGAGCGCGCGCTCAAGTTCAACGTCGGCCTCGGTGACGTGTTCGGCTACGTGCGCGAGTTCCGCAAGACCAACCAGGGCACGCCGGTGGTGCTGATGGGGTATGCCAATCCGATCGAGCGGATCGGGCCCGATGCGTTTATCGCCAGGGCCAAGGAAGCCGGCGCGGACGGCGCCATCGTGGTCGATTATCCGCCCGAGGAGTGCGAAGAATTCGCCACGGCGATGCGCGCTTCCGACCTCGATCTGATCTTCCTGCTGGCGCCGACGTCGACCCCGGAGCGCATCGCGCAGGTGGCCAAATTCGGCAGCGGGTTCAGCTATTACGTCTCGCTCAAGGGGGTGACGGGCGCCGGCAACATTGACGTCGACGACGTGGCGCGCCGCCTGGCGCCGATTCGCGAGCACGTCAAGCTGCCGATCGGCGTGGGCTTCGGGATTCGCGATGGCGAGACTGCAAGAGCGGTGGCCCAGGTGGCCGATGCGGTGGTGATCGGCAGCCGCATCATCCAGGAGATCGAAGCCACGCCGAAAGAGCAGGCCGTGGAGGCCGTGCAGCGTTTCGTCGCGGGCATCCGCAGCGCGCTCGATCGCTGACTTCGGCCCGAAGCGCGCTGCCTGCTTTTTAGCGGCCTGGCAGCCGCTTCCTCAGGCAACCGCTTCAGGTCGGCCAGGGCCCGGTGTCAGCGGCGGCGGCGCGCCGTTGCCGCCAGCAGCCCAAGGCCGGCCAGCAGCATCCCGTAGGTAGCTGGTTCCGGCACCGGCGAGGTGGCCAGGGTCTGGGCCGAGGCGAACGCGCTGAAGGTCATCATGTTGGTGATCGAGGCGCTCGAACGGTTGTTGATCATATAGTCCACATGGGTGGCCTGGAACAGACTGGTGGTGCTCTCGCCAGGCATGTAGGTGGCGGCGAAGAACCCGTCCGGTCGGGGATAGCTGGTCGACTCGGGAACGTCCGGGAAAATCAGGAAATTCACGTCGGCATACGAGCCGCCGTCGATCAGGCCCGGGGCGCGCGCCGCAGTTGCATACAGGTCGGCCGTGATGCGCACCGCGGTGTTAGGGGACAGGATGAAATGAACGTGGCCCGACGTGGCCAGACTGCTCGCCTCGGCCTCGCCACCGGCGCTGCTGGCTTGCGCTTGCATCGCCAGGCCGTCGAACAAGCGGCCGGTCACGCTTGCCGAGGCGTTCAGCGCCGTGCCGGCGGAGGGTGCATACGATGCGCTGCGCTGGTACGGTTCAGACATTGTCTCGTTTTGCCGCTGCGTGTTGTGGTAGCCGCTGCGCTGGTCGGCCAGCTTCAACTCCGTGTACGGATCTTCAAAATAATAGCCGCCGGTGACGTTGAAATTGAGCGAAGGGGTGATGCCGTCGTTCAGATCGAGATCGATCAGCTCGAAACCGATATTGCTGACCGTGCCACTTGCGGTCGTCGCGGCGTACGAGGGCGCAGCTGCGGCCAGACTGAGAACGGCCGACAGGATAGCTGTGCGGTAGGTGTTCATGAACTCTCCGTTAAAAAAAATGCAATCTTAATCGAAGAGATAGCACAGCGCACGTGTTCTTTTTGCTTTCGTGTCGATCGTTTCCGCGTCAGACCTGGCAGAGCGCCGTGCAGGCAAAAGCGAACAGGCAAGTGCCCGGATGGTCGCCTTGGTCGTCGCCTTTTTCCACGCAATCATCTCTTGCTTATGGACTGTATTTTTTGCTTGTAAACCATGCTAATTCGTCCATTGTTTTGTCGAATGCTTTCAAAATAAAGATTGGACACCCGTACATACGGGGCATAGGATGGCCTCCGAGAACATATGAAAACGTTTTCATCCTTAACGCCACCAAGAAAAGCGAATCCCATGACCCTTTTGCACCGACTCTCGACGATTGCAGCCGCGTGCGCTCTCTGCGCCGCCGCTTCCGCACCGGCCTCGGCCGCATCTGAAACCTACCAATGGAATAGTGTCTCCATGGGCGGCGGCGGTTTCGTCTCGGCGGTGATCCCGAGCAAGACGCAAAAGGGCCTGGCCTACGCCCGCACCGATGTCGGCGGCGCCTACCGCTGGGACAGCACTAGCGCGCGCTGGGTGCCGCTGCTGGACTGGGCGTCGGAAGAGGAGACGGGCCTGCTGGGCGTGGAGTCGATCGCGCTCGACCCTAAAAATCCCGCCAAGCTGTACATGCTGGCCGGCATCAGCTACTTCAACAACGGCAAGACCATGATCCTGCGTTCTTCGGATTACGGCAAAACCTTCATCAAGACCGATGTGTCGGCGCTGTTCAAGGCGCACGGCAACGGCATGGGCCGCCAGACCGGCGAACGCCTGCAGGTCGATCCCGGTTCGAGCAACATCCTGTACGTGGGCACGCGCGCCAACGGCCTGTTCAAGAGCACCGACAGCGGCGCCACCTGGGCCCGCCTGTCCAGCCTGAACGTGAGCACCACGCCGAACGAAAACGGCATCAACTTCGTCGCGCTCGATCCGTCCAGCGTGGTGGGTGGCGCGGCCCAGCGCATCGTGGTCGGCGTGTCGCGCTTCGGCTACGTGGCCCCCAACCTGTACCGCAGCAACGATGGCGGCCAGACCTTTGCGCCAGTCGCCGGCGCCCCGACCGACCTGATGCCGCAACGCGCGGCGCGCGCCAGCGACGGCAACCTGTATGTCACCTACGCCAACGGCGCCGGTCCGCACGGTCACTGGGCGCAGCCGGAACCGATGGACCGCGGCCAGATCTGGAAATACAACGTGGGCACCGGCGCCTGGACCAATGTGACGCCGGCCGGTGTGGGCTCGGCGTTCAGCGGCATCAGCGTGGCGCCCGATAATCCGAACAAGCTGGTGGCCTCGACCGTCAACACCTACCAACAGCAGGGCAACGCCTGGGGCGACCGCATCTACACCTCGACCAACGGCGGCGCCAGCTGGACCGACGTGATCGCACGCGGCTTCGCCAAGGATAGCGCGGGCGTGTCCTGGGTCGGCGACAAGGCGATCCACTGGGCTGGAACGGTCGAGCTCGATCCATTCGATACCAAGGCGGCGTGGGTATCGTCCGGTAACGGTATCTTTAAAACGGCCAACATCAACGCCACCCCGGCCACCTGGACCTTCAATGTGGCCGGACTGGAAGAAACGGTGCCGCTCAACCTGGTCAGCATTCCGGGCGGGCCGCTGGTGTCGGCCATTGGCGACTACGATGGCTTCCGCCACACCGACACCACCCGCTACGCGCCGATCCACACGCCGTCGATGGGCACCACGACCGGCCTCGACTTCGCCGCGCGCAAGACCTCGGTACTGGCGCGTGCCGGCGGCAACGATGCGCCGGGCATGTATTACTCGACCGACACGGGCGTCACCTGGAAGAAAAGTGCGGTGATGAACGGCAAGAATGGCCAGGTCGCGCTCTCGTCGGACGGCGCCGTGCTGCTGCACAGCCCCGACAATTCGGCCACCAGCTACCGCTCGACCGACTTCGGCGCCAGTTGGACCAGCGTTAGTGGCTTGAACGCGAGCAGCGCCCGCCCGGTGGCCGACGCTGTTAACCCGCGCAAGTTTTATGCGTATGACAATGGCCGCGTGTTCGTCAGTACCGATGGCGGCGTGTCCTTCGCACCAAAAGCGAGCTTGCAATCGGGCGGCTCGAAAGTCATCCGCGCCGTACCGAACCGCGAAGGCGAGCTGTGGGTGCCCTTGAACGGCGCGGGTCTTGCACGCTCGACCGATTCGGGCGCGACTTTCAGCAGCATCGGCAGCGTCAGCTACGCGGGCGCGGTCGGCTTCGGCGCCGCGGCTGCGGGCGCAAGCTTCCCGGCGGTATATATATGGGGTACGGTGGGCGGCGTGAAGGGCGTGCACCGATCAAGCGACGCCGGCGCGACCTGGGTACGGGTCAATGACGATGCCCACCAGTACGGCGGCCCGGCCAACGGCCAGTTTGTCGTCGGCGACATGAACCGTTACGGCGTGGTGTATATGAGTACCGCCGGACGCGGCATCGCCATGGGCGTGCCTGGCGGCGCCACCACGCCGCCGGTCGATCCACCGCCACCGGTCGAACCACCGCCAACGCCGACGCCAACGGGTCAGTGCGTCTACCAGGTGCGCAGCCAATGGCCGGGGGGATTTAACGGGGCAGTGCAGATCACCAACCGCGGCAGCGCCGCCATGAACGGCTGGAGCGTGAGCTGGACTTATTCGGATGGCTCGAAAGTGGCGAGTATGTGGAATGCGGTCTTGAGCGGCAGCAATCCGTACACCGCGAGCAATGTCGGCTGGAACCCGGTGATCCAGCCTGGTCAGACAGTCGAGTTCGGCTTCCAGGGGACCAGCGGCAGCACCGGTAGCCAGGTGCCGGTGCTGGGCGGTTCGGCCTGTGCCAAGGCAAAAAAGTAAGCGCTTACTCCGGGTCACGCGTGTGCGATGTGAATACTCACTAGCGCCGCAACGCAGCCGGATCGATGATTCGGCTGTTTCTTCCTATACCCAGCCCTGGCACCACAGCGTGTCGTCGCGCAGGGTTTCCCATGCGATGCGCCGCGTTTGCCGGCTGTGCACGGCATCGATATCGACCCATTCCACAGGGCCGCCCGGCGCCTCGGGCTCGACCACCTTGATCACGAGAAAATGCTTCTCCTTGTTGACAGGGGCCAGAGCCGTCCATTTCGAAAGCAGTAATTTTTTAGGATGCAAGGGATTCATGCCCGGAGCATAGCGCATCGCATGAGTTCGCGCCGCACGGGGAACCCTTCGACACCTTACGCGTCGAACAGCAGTACCAGTAGTGAAAACAATGTCAGATAAGCAATTTCCATCCCGTTGTGTTCGACAAGCAGTGTCTTACCGGCTAAACTACCGACCACTAAGATGCCGCAGAAGGAGAATGTATGAGTTGGTTAGAGAAACTACTGCCCCCACGAATCCAGCGTTCCGACGCTGCCGCGCGCAAGACCATGCCCGAAGGCCTGTGGGTCAAGTGCCCTTCCTGCGAAGCCGTTTTGTACCGTACCGACCTCGAATCGAATCTTCACGTCTGCCCGAAATGCAGCCACCACATGCGCATCCGCGCACGCGAGCGCCTTGACGGCTTGCTCGACGAAGGCGGCCGCTACGAAATCGGCCAGGAAACCCTGCCGGTCGACACGCTCAAGTTCAAAGACAGCAAAAAATACCCTGAGCGCCTGAAAGCGGCGATGGAAGCGACCGGCGAGACCGATGCGCTGATCGTCATGGGCGGCGCCATCATGAGCCTGCCGGTGGTCGTGGCCGCCTTCGAATTCGAATTCATGGGCGGCTCCATGGGTTCCGTGGTCGGCGAGCGCTTCGTGCGCGGCGCCCAGATCGCGATCGAGCAAAAAGTGCCGTTCATCTGCATCACCGCCACCGGCGGCGCGCGCATGCAAGAGGGTTTGCTGTCGCTGATGCAAATGGCAAAAACCACCGCCATGCTGACCAAGCTGTCCGAGAAGAAGCTGCCGTTCATCAGCGTGCTGACCGACCCGACCATGGGCGGCGTGTCGGCCTCGTTCGCCTTCATGGGCGACGTGGTCATCGCCGAACCGAAGGCGCTGATCGGCTTTGCCGGCCCGCGCGTGATCGAGAACACCGTGCGCGAAAAGCTGCCTGAAGGCTTCCAGCGCGCCGAATTCCTGGTCACCAAGGGCGCTGTCGACATGATCGTCGACCGCCGCAAGATGCGCGAAGAAATCGCGCGCCTGCTGGCGCTGCTGCAAGACCAGGCGGTTGAAGTCCTGGCTTGATCGCCTTTCCTGGCCGGGACTAGTCTGACTGGCTCACGCCAGTCGTTTCATCGCGGTTCATGGCGGACGGGCAGGCTTGCCCGGCTCCCATGAGCCGCCGCCGTTTTTACAGGTTCACTCCATGTCCACACTCCCCACCACCTTGCCCGCCTGGCTGGCCCTGCTCGAATCGCGCCACGCCGAAATCCACATCAACATGGGTCTCGACCGTGTGCGCCAGGTCAAGCAGCGCATGGGTCTCGCGTTCAGCTGCCCGGTCATCATGGTGGCCGGTACCAACGGCAAGGGCTCGACCTGCTCGATGCTGGAAGCGATCCTGCTGCGCGCCGGCTACAAGGTGGGCCTGTACATCAAGCCGCACTTCCTCGACTTTAACGAGCGCGCCCGCATCAACGGCGACCTGGCATCCGACGAGGCCCTGATCGCCAGCTTCAACGCGGTCGAAGCGCAGCGCGGCGAGACCGACCTGACGTACTTCGAATTCACCACCCTGGCCATCATGCACCTGCTGGCCGGCTCGAAGCTCGACGTGGCCATCCTCGAAGTGGGCCTGGGCGGGCGCCTGGACGCGGTCAACGTGATCGACGCCGATGTGGCCATCGTCACCTCGATCGATATCGACCATACCGACTTCCTGGGCACCACGCGCGACGAAATCGGCTTTGAGAAAGCCGGCATTTTCCGCCCCGGTAAAGCGGCCATCTGCAGCGACCCGGTGCCGCCGGCGTCGCTGGTGGCGCACGCCGAAGCGATCGGCGCCGACCTGTGGCTGCTGGGCCGCGACTTCAATTATTCCGGCGACAAGCAGCAGTGGAACTACGGCGGGCGCGAACAGCGCCGCAATTCGCTGGCCTACCCGAGCCTGCGCGGCGCCAACCAGCTGCTCAACGCCGCGGCCGCGCTGGCCGCGCTCGAAGTGCTGCGCCTGGTGCTGCCGGTAGGCGCCCAGGAAGTGCGCACCGGGCTGGTGGTGGTCGAGCTGCCGGGGCGCTTCCAGGTGCTGCCGGGACGCCCGACCGTCATCCTCGACGTCGCCCACAACCCGCACGCGGCGGCGGCGCTGGCCCAGAACCTCGGCAACATGGGCTTCCATCCCTACACCTACGCCGTGTTCGGCATCATGCAGGACAAGGACATCGACGGCGTGATCGCCCCGATGGCCCAATACGTCGACCACTGGTGCGTTGCCAACTTGCCATCGCCGCGCGCGGCCGACCCGGAAACACTGGCCGCTACCCTGGCGGCGCTGCCGCCTGGTGACGCCAAACCGGGCGAGCGCAGCGTCAATACCTTCGCCGATCCGGCCGCAGCTTTTGCAAATGCAATGAGTCGAGCCGGGGAGAATGATAGAATTGTGGTCTTTGGCTCCTTCTACACCGTCGCCGGTGTGATGGCTGCCCGAAAATCCTCACATCACTGAAGAAAAACGCATGGGCTTGTTCTCGTTCCTCAATAAAAACAAGCAAGAATCCACGGAAGATAGTGGCTATTATTCCAAGTCGGACGACGACACCGTCGCCGCCCGTGCCCGTTCCAAACGCGCATCCAGCGCCAACGAACCCGCAGCGCGCCGCAGCAAGGAAGCGCGCGCCGCCGCCGATCCTGTTTTGCCCGAGAAGAAGCGCGCGCGCCGCCGCCTGGTAGGCGCTGTTGCGCTGGCGCTCGGCGTGGCGGTCGGCTTGCCGATGGTGCTCGACTCCGAACCGAAGCCGCTGGCCGGCGATATCGATATCCGCATTCCTTCCAAAGACAAGGTCGCACCGCAGGCCCAGCCGCGCGCCGTGGCCGCCGCCGATGCGCTCGACAAGCGCGAAGAAATCGTCGAGCCGCCGCCGACCCCGCTGGTGACGCTGCCGAAAGAGCGGCCCGTCCCAAAGGAAGCAAAGGAAGTGGCCAGGCCCGTGGTCAAGGCGGAACCGAAGCCGGAACCGAAGCCGGAACCGAAGCCTGAACCGAAGCCGGTTATCAAGCCCGAGCCGAAAGTCGTCGCCAAGGTCGAGAAGCCGAAACCCGAGCATAAGGTAGAGCACAAAGTCGAACCGAAGGTCGAGCCCAAGCCCGAACCGAAGCCGGAGCCGAAAGTCGCCGAGGTCAAGCGCGTCGAAAAACCGGTCGAAAAAGCCGTCGAGAAGCCGCTTGAAAAACCGGTCGCCAAGGCGCCGCCCAAGGTCGAGGAAAAGGAAAAGCCGGCCGTCAAGCCGCCGGTGCCGGACGCCCAGCGCGCCATGTCCATCCTCGAAGGCAAGGCGCCCGAGAAAGCGGCCGACGACAACCAGCGCTTCGTGGTGCAGGTTGCGGCGCTCGCCACCCAGGAAAAAGTCAACGAATTGCAGGCCAAGCTGGCTGGCGCGGGCATCCGCTCGTTCACGCACAAGACCTCGACCCAGTCGGGCGACCGGATTCGCGTGCAGGTGGGACCGTTCAACAGAGATGAAGCCGAAAAAGTGCGCGCCAAGTTAAGCAAGATGGGACTGTCGGGCATCATGGTTCCGGGCTGATGGCGCGGATGCGGGCGGACGCAAGGTGACCGAGTTCGATTACGTGGTGCTGGTAATCCTGGTGCCATCATGCGTCATCGGCATCCTGCGCGGCCTGGTCAAGGAAATCCTGTCGTTGATCAGCTGGGTGGTGGCCTTCGTCGTCGCCAACGCCTTCGGCGCCCAACTCGCGCCGATGTTGTCCATGATTCCGGGCGAGACGGTGCGCCTGATGGTGGCCTTCGTGGCGCTGTTCCTCGGCGCCCGCATCGTGATGGGACTGATCATGATGGCGGTCGACCTGATGGTCAAGGCCACCGGATTAAGTCCGGTGAACCGCTTGCTGGGCGCCGTGTTCGGGCTCGCGCGCGGGATTGTGATCGTGCTGGCCGCCGTGATCTTGTGCGGCATGACCGATCTGCCCAAGCAGGCATTCTGGACCGGCGCGCTATCGAGCCCCATGGCGGAACAGGGCGCGCGCTTGGTAAAGACATTTTTGCCGCCCGAGTTGGCGCGGCATGTACAGTTTTGACATTTTTTAAAATCAGTAGTCTCTAGGAGCGCTTCATGTGTGGCATCGTCGGCGTCGTCTCGAATAACCCCGTCAATCAAGTGCTGTATGACGCTTTGCTGCTGTTGCAGCACCGCGGTCAGGATGCGGCGGGGATCGCAACCAGTCATTCCAATATGTTTTCCATGCACAAGGCCAATGGCCTGGTGCGTGACGTTTTCCGCACGCGGAACATGCGTTCGTTGCAAGGTAATTCGGGCATCGGCCACTGCCGCTATCCGACCGCCGGTTCGTCCAGCGAGGAAGAAGCGCAACCGTTCTACGTGAATGCGCCGTTCGGCATCACCCTCGCGCACAACGGCAACCTGACCAACCAGGAACAGCTCAAGTCCGAGATGTTCCGCAACGACCGTCGCCACATCAACACCGATTCCGACTCGGAAGTGCTGCTCAACGTGCTGGCGCATGAAATCCAGGAATCGACCACCGGCTTCACGCTCGATCCCGATTCGATCTTCAAGGCGGTGGCCGCGGTGCACCGACGCGTGCGCGGCGCTTACGCCGTCGTCGCCCAGATCGCCGGCCATGGTCTGCTGGCGTTCCGTGATCCGTTCGGCATCCGTCCGCTGTGCATCGGCACCAACGAAACCGACAACGGCACCGAATACCTGGTCGCCAGCGAATCGGTGGCGCTCGAAGGCATGGGCTTCCGCTTCCTGCGCGATATCGCGCCGGGCGAAGCGGTTTTCATCGACATGGACATGAAGCTGCACGAGCGCCAGTGCGCCGACAATCCGTCGCTCAATCCATGCGCGTTCGAGTACGTGTACCTGGCCCGCCCGGATTCGATCCTCGACGGCGCCTCGGTCTACGCCACGCGCCTGAAAATGGGCGAGTACCTGGCCGACAAAGTACGCCAGCAATTCAAGTCGGGCGAGATCGACGTGGTCATGCCGATTCCCGATTCCTCGCGTCCGGCCGCGATCCAGCTGGCGCTCAAACTGGGCGTGGAGTACCGCGAAGGCTTCATCAAGAACCGCTACATCGGCCGCACCTTCCTGATGCCGGGCCAGGCGATCCGCCGCAAGTCGGTACGCCAGAAGCTCAACGCCATCGGTTCCGAATTCAAGGGCAAGAACGTGCTGCTGGTCGACGATTCCATCGTGCGCGGCACCACCAGCCAGGAAATCGTGCAGATGGCGCGTGAAGCGGGGGCACGCAACGTGTTCTTCGCATCGGCCGCGCCGCCGGTGCTGTTCCCGAACGTGTACGGGATCGACATGCCGACCCGCGATGAACTGATCGCCTACGGCCGCAGCACCGAGGAAGTCTGCCGCGAGATCACGGCCGACGCCCTGGTCTACCAGGATGTCGATGCGCTCAAGCGCGCGATCTCGGACGTCAATCCGGCCTTGACCAGCTTCGAGGCGTCCTGCTTCGACGGCGTGTACGTGACCGGCGACGTGACGCCCGCCTACCTGGACCGGCTGGAATTTGCGCGCCACAATCCGAAAGCCGCACCGGCCGAAGACGCGGCGCGCACCCAGCTGAACCTGAACCTGGCGAACGCCGAGTAACGGATGAGCGAGAAGAAAAGCTACGGCTTCACCACGACCATCCTGCACAACGACCGGCAAAAGCCGATCGAGCATGGGTCGCTGCACAAGCCGATCCACACCTCGGTCACCTTCGGCTACGACGACGCGCGCCAACTGGCGTCGGTGTTCCAGGGGAAGGAAGCGGGCTTTCGCTACGGCCGCCAGGGCAATCCGACCATCTCCGCGCTCGAAGACAAGATCACGAAGATGGAAGACGGCGTGTCCACCTTGTGTTTTGCGACCGGCATGGGGGCCATCGGGGCGGTGTTCCAGGCGCTGCTGCGCGCCGGCGACCATATCGTGTCGTCGTCGTTCTTGTTCGGGAACACCAACAGCCTGTGGCAAACCGCCGCGGGGCAGGGCGTGGAGGTGGCGTTCGCCGACGCGACCGACGTGGCCAACGTGGAAGCTGCGCTCACGCCGGCCACGCGCCTGGTGTTTTTAGAGACCATCGCCAACCCGCGTACGCAGGTGGCGGACCTGGCGCGCATCGGCCAGCTGTGCAAGGAACGCGGCATTTTGTTCGTGGTCGATAACACCATGACCTCGCCCTACCTGTTCCGGCCTAAAACGGTCGGTGCGGGACTGGTGGTGAACGCGCTGACCAAGTCGATCGGAGGCCACGGCAATGCGCTCGGCGGCAGCCTGACCGACACCGGCGCGTACGACTGGAGCGCTTTCCCGAACATCGCGGCGAACTACAAGCGCAACCCGCCGGCGCAGTGGGGCATGGCGCAGTTGCGCGCCAAGGCCCTGCGCGACTTCGGGGCCTCGCTCGCGCCGGAAGCGGCGCACCATATCGCGGTGGGGGCCGAAACGCTGGCGCTGCGCATGGAGCGTGCATCAAGCAATGCGCTGGCGGTCACGCGCATGTTAGAGGCCGACGAGCGCGTGGTGGCGGTGTACTACCCCGGCCTGGCCTCGCACCCGCAGCATGCGCTGGCGACCGATCTGTTCAAGGCCTATGGCTCGCTGTTCAGCTTTGAACTGAAAGACGGCATCGACTGCTTCGACTACCTCAATCGCCTCAAGCTCGGCATCTCGGCCAGTAACCTGGGCGATACGCGCACCCTGGTCATTCCGGTCTCGCACACCATCTTCTACGAGATGGGCGCCGAGCGGCGCGCCAGCATGGGTATTGCCGAATCGCTGATCCGGGTGTCGGTCGGCATCGAAGACACTGCCGACTTGCTCGACGATTTTCAGTCGGCGCTGGCCGGCTAGCTTTCATTCCCCAGGGTGTGCAGCAGCGCATACAGCGCTGCCAGCCGCTCCGGCAGCATCGTCGGGTCGCTGCTTTTCACGCTCTCCATTGCCGCGGCCAGGGCGTCGGCGCAACGCGCCAGGCCCGCCGCGCGCAGGGCTGACGCCTGTTCCGTGGCGCGCGCCACGGCGCCGTCGCCCTGATGCCGCACTCCCTGGCGCAGGCTTTGCGCCAGCAGGTTCATCGTCCCTTCCAATAAGGCGTGCAGCGCGCTCTTGTCGTCGCCCTGGCCCCGCGCCAGGTTCACGGGCGTGCCTTGCGCCGCCAGTTGCGGCACCTGCAAGCCTTGCGCCGTCAACACCGCCAGCGGCGTCATGCTGAGCTGCCCGGCCTCGCTCGACACGCTTCCCGCCACCGCCAGCGGATCATCGGCCAGAGCGCGCGCCAGCGCATCGATGGCGCCCGGCGTGGCGGCGTCGTGCCGCAGGCGCAACAGCAACAGATTGTCATCCCCGGCGGCCAGCTGCACGCGTGCGCACAAGGTCTGGCTGGCGGCATCCCACAGGCAGTCGACCAGCGCCGCCACCGGCACCACATGCACATGCTCGATCGCGTGCAGCGGACGCACGAAATCGGGCGGCAGGGAGCGCAGGTGCGCGCGCAGGCTGGCCACGTCCGGCTGGCGCAGCGGGCTTGCCAGCGTGTCCCAGGCGCCGCCGGAGAGCGGCAGCGCCGACGTCTGCGTCGCGCCGGTGCCGACCGTCAGCAAGCCGTTGGCGCGCCGCTTGGCCGCGCGCGTGATGATCTGGCTGGCCGCCAGCCGGTGCAGCGGCATGCCGACCAGGCGCCGGTCGCGCAGGGCGACCGGGGTGGCGCCGCTGTCGGCGCGCGGCCAGGTTTTTTCCATGACGGTGACGGCCAGGGTGTCGGGATCGGCCCAGATCATGCGCACGCCGTCGACCGCCTCGTCGGACCAGCACTGGCTACCCATCGGCACCAGGCGCAGGTGGTCGAGCGCCACTTCGCCGGAAACGCCCATGCCGAGGATCTGGCTGGCCGGCAGCGGGGTGCGGGCACGCGCCGCGCCAAGGCGCGCCATCAGCATCGACACCAGGTGCAGCAGGGTGGCCGGATCGGCATTGCTGGCGCGCGCGTGCTGGCCGGCGACGGCCTGGCGTAGCTGGGTCAGTGCTTCGACCACCCAGCGCCATCCGAGCTGGCTGGCTTCCTGCAGCGCCTTTTCGAAGCGCGTATCCAGGATCAGGGGATTCTGGCTGGTGCCATCGAGCCAGAGCTGGGAGGCCAGCGCCACGATCGCCTCGACCGCGCTGGCGCCGTCCTGCACCGGCGTTGGCGCCGCGTCGGCGGCCAGGTCCAGCTCCACCGTCATGCTGGAAAAGCCCGGTTGCTGGCGCTCGCCCTGGGCAAACGCCCACACGGCCAGCGCGATGTGGGCGCAGTTCTCGGCCTGCTTGCAATCGCAGCGCGCCAGCGCCAGGCTGGTACGCGACAAAAAGCGCACGTCGCACATCGGCAGGCGGGCATTCGGCGTGGACCCGGCCGTGAGCCTGATCGCCGGGCGTGCGCCGGCCATGCGGCGCGCCTGGTCAAGCGTCACGCGCGGGAGCAGGTCCACCGCGCCGGCCAGGGTCGACGGGCACCACGGCACGGCGTCGGCGACTGCCTCGCTGGCGCCGCCGGCGTATTTCGACTGATAAGCCAGCACCAGGGTCACCCGGTGCCGGCACAGGCCCGTGGCGGGGCAACTGCAACGCGCCTCGCGCAGCGGCAGGCCCGGGGGCAGGGTGGTGGTGATGCCGTCGGGGTAGCGCGCCAGCACGGCGCCGTCGGGCTGCTGCTCGATCTCGGGCAGCTTGCCTTCGAAGACATCTTTCTGCGCGCGCTTCACAAAGCCCGCGTTCGACAGGGCGGTCAGCGCGTCCACGCTCAGTTCCAGCAAATCGGTACGGGTGCTCATTGCGCTATTTTCTCCGCCAGCCAGGCGGCCAACTGGCCCGGCGTCATGGCGGCGATGTGGGCGCCAACGCGCACCAGGCGCGCCGCCGTCTCGCGGTCGTAACTCGGATTGGCGGCCGAATCGAGCGCCGCCAGGCCCAGCACGGTGGCCCCGGCCGACACCAGCGCCTGCACGCGCCGCACCAGTTCCGTGTCATGGCCACCTTCGTAAAAATCGCTGACCAGCACCACCACCGTGCGTTGCGGATTAACTACCAGCGACTGCGCATACGCCACCGCGCCGGCGATATTGGTGCCGCCGCCAAGCTGCACTTTCATCAGCAGTTCGACCGGGTCGGATACATCGGCCGTCAGATCCACCACCTCGGTGTCGAAGGCGATCAGCGAAGTGCGCATGCCGGGCAGCTGCCACAGGCAGGCCGCCATCACCGCCGAGTGGATCACCGAATCGACCATCGAGCCGCTCTGGTCGATCAGCAGGATGATGTCCCAGCGCTCGGCATGGCGCCTGACGCGGCTGATAAAGGCCGGCCGCCTGATGTACAGTTTGCGCCGCTCCGGGTCCCAGTGTTTCAGGTTGCTCACAACGGTACGCTTGAAATCGAAATTGGCGGCCGCCGCGATGCGCGCCGGGCGGCGCCGGTCGCGGCTGCCCCCAAACGCCTGGCGCACTTCGGTCGCCAGTTTTTCCATGATGCGGCGCACCACTTCCGCCACCAGGCGGCGCGCCGCCGACAGCACCTCGGGGTTCATCAGGTGCTTGGTATGCAGCACGGCGCGCAGCAGCGCTTCGGATGGTTCGATCCGTTCCAGCACCTCCAGATTGGTCACCACGTCATCGATGCCGAAGCGCTCGACCGCGTCGCGTTCGAGACGCTCGATCACCTCTTGCGGGAATAATTCGTGGATGGCGTTGATCCAGTCGGGCGTGCTCAGTACCGACGCGCCGTCCGGCGAGCCGGTACGGTCCTGCGATTGCTGGCGTTCGCCGCGCGCCAGGCGGTCCGGGTCGCGCCCGTAGAGCCACTCCAGGGCATCATCGGCGGCGCTGGCCGCTCCAGGCGGGCAAGGGATGCAGCTTTCGGCGGCTTCGCCCAGCAGCAGGCGCCAGCGCACCAGCGGATCGGGCAGCGTCAATGATCCGCTCATGGTGCGATTCCCCAAATGGCCAGGCGCAAGGTGGCGGCGCGTTCGAGCGCATCGTGCCGCGCCAGCAGCTCGGGTGCCACGGCGAGAGGGCCGGTCAGCGAACGCTGCGAGCGATGGCCGGCGTCGTTCAGCTTGAGCACATCGACGGCCAGCGCGCCGCGCTCCTGGGTCGGCAGCCAGGTAAAGGCGGCGCGCATCGCCGGCATCGCCAGCACAAAATCGGCGTCGTCGAGCGCGCGCACCAGCGCGTCGAGCGCCTTGACGAAGCGCGCGTCGTCGCACAGTGACTGGCGCGCCAGTGCCAGCAGGCCGGCCAGCGCGTCGCCCACCAAGGCAGGGGGCAGGGACGCGAGCAGGTCGCTGGCCAGGGCGCCGGCATCGGGGTCGGCATCGCTGGCCAGCACCAGGCCGAGCGCCGCGCCACGGCTGACCGGCGCCGCATCCATGCTGGCGGCGACGCGCCGGCACACGGCCAGCGCGCGCAAGCCTTCGACGCCCGGCAGCATGGCGGCACGTGCTTCGCGCACCAGCATGGCGATGGCGCTGTAGGTGCCGATGTGGGCATTCTGCTCCATCGGCGCCACGCCACCGGCCGCTTCCGCCAGCCACAGGGCGCGGTCGAACGCGGCGCCGATGGCCGTTTGCAGCACCGCACTGCCGCTCACGCCGAGCGCGTCGCCGTGGCGGTACAGCGCAAACAGCACCTGCATCGGCGTACCGAGCTCGCCGAAGTGCGCTTCCTGGCCGATGGCGTCGTGCAGTTCATCGAGCAGGCGCTCGCTTACATCGGCAAGGCCGGCGAAGGCGGCGCGATTCAGGGCGCCGGTAATGGCGCCGATGCGGCTGCCGCCGGCGGGACGCTGGCGCAGGATTTCTTCGAGGCGCGCGCGCGCCGCGTCATGCAGGGTGGCGCCGTAGGTGGCCGCTTCGATCAGCGCGGCGCGCTGTTCGAGCGGTGCGCGCACGTCCCACGTTTCTTGCTGGCCGCGCCCGAGCGCCAGCTTGGGTCCGGCCGTGCGTACGATGCCAGGAATGTCGAGCAGGGCGAGGCGGTGCAGGGCGCGGCTGCGCGGACGCTGGGCCGGGTCGAGCAGGTCGATCGTGACCTGGCTTGGGATAACGATGCCGAGCGCCGCCAGTTCGACGTCGACGGCGGCCACCAGCGGCGGCTGCGGCGTGCCGGGCGCCAGTTCGCCGACGGCGTCGTCGGCCAGTACCGCCATCACTTCCACCAGCGCCGCATCGGTGCCCGCGCGCACGCGGCCCCGGTAAGTCCAGGGCAGCGGCACGTCCAGCGCCTGGCTGACCAGGCTGCCGGCCAGCGCATCGAGCCAGTCGCTGCGCAGCGGCGTCGGGTGCGCGCGCATGCGTGCCAGGCCCATTGCGCGGCTGTGGATCGCAATCACGTCGGCGGTGGAGGCGGGCAGTTTTTTCGCGCGCAGGCGCGCCAGCACGGTGCGCAGCAGTTCCTTGCCGGCGCCGGCCAGGCCGAGTGTCCACGCCCATTCGTACCAGGCGGGCGAGGACATGCCCGAGGCATAGCCGTCGTAGGCATCGAGGCGCTTGAAGTGGTAGGGCACCAGGTAGGAACCGTAGCGCAGGCCGGGTGCGTCGGGGGGCAGCGGCGTGGCCGGCTCGCTGGCGCAGTCGGCGGCCGGAATAGTGCGCCACAGCGCCGCCAGTGCCGGCGCATGGTAGCCGCCGCAGACCACCAGCACCGGGCCGTCGTCCTGGTGCATGGCCCAGGCGACATGGCGCGCCATCATCGCCTCGCGCGCCTGGTTGCCCGGCGAGCCGGGGTCGCCCGCGCGCAGGTTGGCGAAGTGCGCATCGAGCCGGGCCGACAGTTCATCGGGGGCCAGCTCAGCTTCGAACAGATGGTCCCACAGGGCGTCGCGGCCGTCGATCGCCATTGCGCGGCACAATGCATCTTCGTAGGCCTCGGCAGCGTCCGGCGCGTCGTCATCGTAGCGGTTCATGATGTGCGCAAAGGCGTCGTGCCAGGCCGGCAGGTCGATGAAGCGCAACTGTGCGCCACAGACGCGCGCGGCCTGCATGGCTTGCCATTCTGGCGAATGCAGCGCGAACGGCGACCACGAGGCGCGCCGCTCGATCGCGTCGTCGGCGGCCGAAAAATAGCTGTAGATCGCCAGCGGCAGCTTGTGCGGCAGCGCCAGTTCGCCAAGGCGCGTGTTGAAGTCGGCCGGGCCTTCGATCAGCACGTGGCGCGGACGCAGTTCGGCAATGCGCTGCACCACCAGGCGCGCGCAGGCGGGGCTGAAGTGGCGCACGCCGATGATCAGCGGCGCGCGTTGAGGCACGCGTGTCACGGCAGGCGGTGGCGCGCGTTGAAGTAGTCGCGCCAGTGATCGCCCTCGCGGCGCGCGACGCGCTGCTCGAAGTAGCGGCGAAGCTTGGCGCGGTCGTCCGGATTATCCTTGACCACGGTGCCGGCGATGCAGTCGACCAGGTCGGCCGCGTTGCCGGCGCGCTGTTCCAGGAACCAGGCGCGCACGCCGACCGCATGCGCCACGTTGACCGCTTCGGCGGTCGACATGACCGCCGCCAGCTTGTCCATACCGTCCGGCGCGCCCTTGCCGCCACCGGAACGCAGGTCACGGAAGGTCGACACCAGCAGGTCGAGGATCGGGCCAGGCACGCGATGCGGAATGCCGCTGCGTTCCAGCAGGCGGGCCGACGCCTGCTCCACCAACGCCAGTTCGTGCCCGAAGTCGAGGATCGGGAACACGGTCTCGAAGTCGAAGCGACGTTTGAGCGCGGCGCTCATTTCGTTGACGCCGCGGTCGCGCGTATTGGCGGTGGCGATGATGTTAAAGCCTTCGCGCGCGTACAGCATGGCGTGCTCGTTTTCCAGTTCGGGCACCGCCATGACCCGGTCCGACAGCATGCCGAGCAGGCAATCCTGCACCTCCAGCGGGGCGCGCGTGATTTCTTCGAAGCGCACGATCAGGCCGTCGCGCATGCCGTGGTACAGCGGCGCCGGGACCAGCGCGCGCGGGCTCGGTCCTTCGTTGATCAGGAGCGCGTAGTTCCACGAATACTTGATCTGGTCTTCGGTGATCGAGGCGCCGCCCTGGATGGTCAGGGTCGACTGCCCGCATACGGCGGCGGCCAGCAACTCCGACAGCATGGACTTGGCGGTACCCGGTTCGCCGACCAGCATCAATCCGCGCCCGGTGGCCAGCGTCACCAGCATGCGCTCGATGGCGGCGACCGGCGCCACCACCTTGCGTTCGATGCCGAGGGCCTCGTCGCCGCTGATGAAAGCGCGCGCCGCGTTCAGGCTCAGGGCCCAGCCGGGCGGGCGCGGCGCCTTGTCGGACTTGGCCAGTTTGGCCAGCTCGCCCGCGTACTGGATTTCGGCCGGTGGGCGCTGCATCGCTGCGGTTTTGGTTTTGCTCATTGCTGTGGTCCGACTCATGGATGGTTGTCGTGCGCCGTTTTTGGATTTGCCGAGATGATAACGTCTTTTCTCATGCGCGCAAAAATTCGAGATCGCGAATCAGCTCACTGGCGGCAATCGGATCGAGCACCGACAGCGGCTGCGGCGTGCCGATGTCGCCCCATGGGTTCATGCTGCCGACCTTGACCGCCTGTAAGGTCTGTTCCGAGTAGTCGTTGAGGTTATTCACGTCCAGGCCCGGATAGATCCCCAGCTCCACGGTCCGTCCCGCGCCGATATCCTTGTTGTAGGCCCAGATGCCCCCTGCGTCGCGCGCTTTTCCCCGGTGCCAGCCTTTGTTCGTCAAGCCCATCAGGCGGTCGGCCGGCATTTCCAGGTGCACCCAGCGCAGCAGTTCATCGGCAGCCAGTTCGTCCTGCGTCAAGGCATACGTCTCGCGGCCGATCTGGGGGAAGGGCTGCAGCAGTTCGTAGTCGGCGAACAGCTTGCCGAATGCATCCGCATCGCTGGCCGGGAGTTCGAGCGCATGCACGATGCCGACGCGCGCGCCGGCCGGCAGTATGTAGTTGTCGTCGGCGGCGTCGGTCAGCGCGCCGTCGGGGCCGACCCGGAAGCAGCCGGCCAAGCGAGCGCCGCCCGACGAATCGGTTTGGTAGACGCCCCATACCAGGCGCTGCACCAGGTGCCGCACCAGCGGATGCCTGGCCAGCAGTGCGAGAAAGGCGTCGCCGTCCCAGCGGCGGCGCGTGCACATCGCCACCTCCAGCCGTTTTACCTGCTGCGTGGCGATGGTGCGGGCATCTTTCTTGAGCAGTTTGTAGGTGTCGACAGCGCTCGCCGCCAGGCCTGCATCGTCGCTCTTGTTCGGTTTTGGCAGGTCGGCCAGGCGCGCGCCGCCGGCGTCGCGTACATACGGTTTCAGTGCTTCGTCGAAGCCGACGCGGAACTGGCGTGGACCGAAATCGAGCAGCAGCGAGCCTTGGTCGTCCAGTCCCAGCGTGGGCGCCAGGCGGTCTTCCAGTTCCTCCGGCGTCAGGCCGCGCGCGTCGGCGATCTGCTTGATCTTTTCGCGCGCGCTGTCCTGCAGGGCCTTGAACTTGAGCTTGAGCGCAACGCCGTTCAAGAGCATCAGCGCCAGGTCGGTCCCGATGCCGGCCAACACATCGAGTCCGGTCACGGCGCGCGCGTGCAGGCTTTCGCCCGGCCATGCGCGAATCAGCGGTGTGAGCTTGCGCGCGCTGTTGTCGTTGCCGAAAACGCCGAGGGCGGTAAACGCCCATTTTTCGGACGGGTCGCCGCCAAGGTCGTGCCAGGCGCGGAACAGGTCCCATGCAAAGGCGTCCAGCGACGCCGGCGTGCAGGCTCGCCGCACCTGTTCGAGCCCGGCATACACGCCCTCGCCGCGCGGGAATTGCAGCATGATGCCGATCAGGCCGAGCGCCTCGTCGGACAATGGCTTGCCGTTGCCGCGCAGGCGCGGACGGTGCCAGCTGCGCGGTGTCCACAGGCTTGGCAGGGTGGGGATCCTGGCGGGGTGAAGGTCCAGCGGATCTTCATCGAGCATGGCTTGCACCGCGCTGTCGACAGCGGCCACGCCGTAACGGCGCGCGACGTCCTTCAATACGTCGCCGTGGCCATTTGTGGCAAGCAGGCGCAGGGCGGCCGCTGCGGCGTCGCGTGTTTTGCCGGCCTTGCCAAGAGCGGGTGCGAGCAGGCCACAGGCGCTGTGTTCCGGGTTGGCCAGCAGCCAGCGGCGCGCGATGGCGCGCGCAGGCTTGTTTTTCAGCGTTGCCATTGCATGCGCGACCGGGAACGCCAGCTCCACGGCGCCGAAATGCAGCGCGTAGCACAAGTCTTCTTCCGGCCGCAGTTCACACATGGTGACCAGGCCGGGCAGGCAATCGATGCCGAGCGTGGCGATCGCATATCCGGGGGAATTGAACTCGTGCTTCGCCAACGCCGCCCATACAGCCTTGTTGAAGGGCGGCGGCAGATCGGCGATCAGCCGCACCTCGGCGTGAAGGTTCATGCGTGGGTTCTGGCGCGTTTTCCACAGCGCGACGACCGCGTCGACATCGCCAGCCGCGATCAGGTCGGCGGGTGTGACAAAGGTGGTCTGTTCATATGGATTGTATTTGTGGCGTTTCTCGTTGAGGACAAACTGGCGCTCGGCGGCGCTCCAGCGTTCGACCGCTGCCAGCGGCAAGGGCGCCAGATCGAGCGCCTTGGGTCGCGCTTGGCGCGGCGCCGTCCATGGCGGGTTTTGCAGCACCGGAGGCAGGTCGGCGCTGGCGGCCATCTCGCCCGGGGCGCAGAAACGCGCAGCCATATCGTCCAGTACCTTGAGCGCGGCGGGCGAGAGCCAGGGGCGCAACGACGGCAGTGTGGCGATGTGATCGGGTACCAGCCGGGTCAGGGTCGCACGCGCAACATCCGGGGCTTGCTTGTCGTGCCCTAGCAGTTCGCTCAAGCCGGCGATGGCGGCCCACGGCCAGCGCCTGACCGCCGCTTCCAGGCGCGAGGGGCTGCCGTTGCGCATGCCGCATGCCAGCGCCAGTGCGCCGATTGCGTCGGGCGTACCGATGCAGGCAAGTGCATCGGCAGTGATCTTCTCGGTGACGCCGTGTTTGAGCACTGCAACGGCATCGACGCCACGGTCCCTGATGGCGGTGGCGACGAACGCTGGTTTGTCGTAAAAGAGATAATACGCATCCCTGACGCTGTCGAGCAGGGCCAGGCTTTCGGGGTCGCGCACGCTCATGCGCAACCAGCCCGTCATGTCATGCAGATAGCCGCCGCCCTGGACCAGGGCGTCGGACAGCTCGGGAGCGTCCGGCAGGAGCACGCCGAACAAGGGTTGCCGATTGCGCGGAATAGCGTCCAGGTTTTCGCGCACCATCTCTACGCATGCCAGCCACACGTCCTGCGGTGCGTGAACGAGATGGGTGCGCAGCGCCAGTTCGACGTTCGTGTATGCGCCATGCGATCCATCAAACCAGTCAGTGTCGATGTCGTCAATGCAGACCCGCTGCTCGTATGCATAACGCCGGTCGACGTTGGCTTTTTGCAGATCGATCAGGATGCCCAGAGCGTACGGAAGTCCTTTTTCCGCAACCAGGAAGTCGAGGAAGCTGGTGTCTGTGGCGACAGCGTTGGTCTTGTCGAAAACGGTCGACACAGCCAGCATCACCATATCGGAGGCCGCTGAACCGCTGCGCAAACCCTGTTTGATACGGCTTGTCGCTTCATCGATTGCCGTCTTCCACGATGCGCCGGAGTATTTTGCCTCGACGCCTCGCACCTCGCGCGCGCGTTTCAGGAATAGTGTCCAGCTCTTGTCGGCATCGACAACCGGTGGCGTTCCAGGAAACTGGCGCGTCGGCAGGGCCAGCGCCATCAATGCGGGCGGCACGTCGATCAAGGGCGACACGGCAAGCCATGGCGCGATGCCGGCCGCTGGCGCGACTGGCACTTCAGGCGAAGGCGCCACCGAGGGCGCTGGCTCGGGCGGAACTGCTTGCGCATCGCTCCCGGCGCCGGTTTCGACGTAGCCCTTGGCGGTCTTCTCGCGTATCAGTTTATTCATCGCCGCATGCGCGGCGGCTGCGTCGGAATGGTTTTTGGTTTGCGCCTTGCCGGCGCTGCCGATCTTGCCGAAGCAAACCGTGACATCGCTGCCATCTTGCGTGACTTCCCAAAATTTGCTGGAGACGCTGTCGTTCAATTCAAATCGTCGCATGTTCTCGTCATTGTTGTTATCAGGGGTGCCGCCGCATCAGGCGCGCAGGTTTTCCAGGTCGCGGATCAGTTCACTGGCGGCGATCGGATCGCGCGTGGCAAGGGCGCCGACGACGACCTTCTGCAAGGTCTGCTGCGGAAATTCGTTAACCAAGCCCGCGATGATACCGGGTGTGATGCGCAGCTCGGCCACCCGGCCGTCGGCGAGCGGCTTGTTGAAGGTGACAATGCTGCCGCCATCCTGCGCCGCGCCACGGCGCCATCCCTTGTTGGCCAATCCAAGCACACGCCCGGTCGGCACCACCACCCCTTGCCAGCGCAGCAGCGATGTGGCCGAGGCTTCCTTTTTGCTCAAGGTATAGGTAGCGCGCCCGATCTGGGCAAACGGCTGCAGCAGCTCGTAGTCGGTAAACAGTTGGCCGAAGGCCGCCGCATCCACCGGCGGCAGCTCGAGCGCATGCGGAATGCCGATGTGGAGATTGCTGCACGCAGGTGGCATGAATTCATCGTCGTCGGCGGTGGTTGTGGCGCCATCCGGTCCGACCCGAAAGCACGCGAGAAGACGCCCGCCATCGCTGGCGCCCGGTTCGAGTTCGTACACGCCCAGTACCAGCCGCCGCACCAGATGGCGCACCAGCGGATGGCAGGCCAACAGGCGCACGAATACGTCCGGCTGCCAGCGCCGCCGCGCGCACATTGCCAACTCGAGCCGCGTGACCTGCTGCGCGGCGATGGTGCGGGCATCGTGCTTGAGTACCTTGAAGCGCGCTTGCGCCGCCCTGGCCAACGCCGCCTTGTCTTTTCGGTTTGGCTTGGGCAGGGCCGGCAGGCGCGTGCCGCCCGCGTCCAGTACGTACGGCTTGAGAGCTTCGTCAAAGCCGACGCGGAACTGGCGCGCACCGAAGTCCAGCAGCAGGGTGCCCTGCTCATCGAGTCCCAGGTCGGGCGCGATTCGGTCTTCCAGCTCGTCGGCGGTGAGCCGGCGCGCTGTGGCGACCTGTATTATTTGTTCGCGCGCCTTGTCCTGCAGCGCCTTGAATCGGACCTTCTGCGCAATCCCGTTGAGGAGCATCAGCGCGGTGTCGGTGCCGATTGCGGCTAACAGGCCCACGCCGATCGCCGCGCGCCCGTGCTGGTTCTGGCCCGGCCAGGTCCGGATCAGCGGTGTCAGTTTGCGCGCCACGGCGTCGTTGCCGAGGATGCCCAAGGCAGTAAAGGCCCAGTTATCCTTGATGTCGCCGCCGGCGCGCAGCCATGCGTCGAACAAGTCCCAGGCGAAATCGGCCAGCGACGCCGGTGTGCAGGCTTGCCGCACCTGGACGATGCCTGGGTAGACGCCGTCCGAGCGCGGAAACCGCAACATGATGCCGAGCCGGTCGAGCGCTTCATCCGGCAGAGCCTTGCCGTTACTTGCCAGGCACGGGCGGGCCGGACCGCGCTTTTTCCAGAATCCGGGCAGCGCTGCGATCGTGCCGAAAAAGCGTTCGAACGGGTCTTCCTTCAGCATGGCATCCAGGGCCGCGCTCACCGCGTCGTCTGCGTAACGGCCCGCCACATTCATCAGCAAGGCGGCGTGGCCGCTGGCGGCGAGCATGCGCAGCGCCCTGGCGGCGTTATCGTGCGCCTTCCCGGCCTTGCCAAGGGCGGGCGCGATTAGCGCGTACGCGGCGCGTTCCGGGTTGGCCAGCAGCCAGCGCTGCGCCATGTCGTGGTCGGCCTTGCCGTTGGCGTAGATGCGTGCCGCCAGCGCCGCGTCCCCGGCGTTGATAAGGTCTTCATTGCTTGGTCTGACGACGCGTACCGCCGATGGCCGGCGCTTGGGAATCTGCATTTTCTTCGTCACAGGCTGGCGTTGTACATCCAGGGGATGGGCCAGTCGCGCGAGTGGCAGCGGCCTGGCTAGCGCCGTGCGCGGCATCATCCACGGTGGGCTCACCAGTACTGCGGGCAGGTCGATCGGCTCAGCGGCGGCTAAGCTCGGAGTGACGGTCATGTGCACAGCGCCTCCATGTCGCGAATCAGTTCACTGGCGGCGATGGCGCTTAACGTCGATAGCGGCTGGGCCTTCTCGACGCCGCCCCAGGCGCTGCGACGGCCAACGCTGATCTGCTCAATGACCTGGTCATCCGAATCCATGATCGAACCGAGCATCAGGCCCGGGCCAAAATGCAGTTCCACCATGCGAGTGTCGCCCAGCTGCCGGCAGAAGTCGAAGACGAAGCCGGCATCCTGCGCATCGCCACGGTTCCATCCCTTGTGCGCCAGGCCCAGAAGGCGCCCGACAGGCACCACGATACCTTCCCAGCGTGTGAGCGCGCTCGCGGCCAATTCTTCGCTGGTCAGCGCGTAGGTGTCGCGTCCGAGCTGCGCAAACGGTTGCACCAGCTCGTAGTCGGCCAGTAGCTGGCCGAAGGCGGCTGCATCCTGCGCCGGCAGGTCGAGCGCATGCGGAATGCCGATGCGGATGTTCTCGCCCTGCGGCAGTTGCCAGGTGTCGTCGGCGGCGTCGGTCCATTCGCTGTCCGGGCCGACCCGGAAGCTGCCCCGCAAACGGCCACCGTGGCTGGCGCCCGGTTCCATGTCATAAGCGCCCCACACCAGCCGCTGCACCAGATGGCGCAGCAGCGGGTGTCCGGCCAGGAAGCATTGGAAGACGACCGGCTCCCAGCGTCGCTGCGAACACATGGCCACCTCCAGGCGCATCAACTGCTGTTCGGCGATGCTGCGCGCATCCTTCTTGAGCCTCTTGAAACGCTCGGTCGCCGCCGCCGACAGGGCGGCGTCGTCGCTCTTGTTCGGCTTGGGCAGGTCCGCCAGGCGCATGCCGCTCGCGTCACGCACGCAGGGCTTGAGCGCTTCGTCGAAGCCGACGCGGAACTGGCGCGGGCCAAAATCGAGCAGCAGGGCGCCGTCGTCATCGAGGCCCAGGTCGGGCGTCAGCCGGTCTTCCAGTTCATCGGTGCTGAGATTGCGCGCTTCGGCGATCTGGCCGATCTTGTCGCGGGCGTTTTCCTGAAGCGCCTTGAACTTGACCTTCTGCGCAATCCCATTGAGCAGCATCAAGGCCAGGTCGGTGCCGATCGCCGCCAGGACATCGAGACCGGCAATGGCCCGCGCGTTCTGGCTTTCGCCCGGCCAGGCGCGGATCAGCGGCGTGAGCTTGCGCGCGCAATCGTCGCCGCCGAACAGGCCCAAGGCCGTGAAGGCCCAGTTGTTTTTGGCGTCGCCACCGGCGTCGGCCCAGGCGCTGAACAAATCCCACGCGAACCGGCTCAGGGAGTCCGGCGTGCACGCTTGCCGCACTTGATCAATACCGGTATAGACACCATCGGCCTGGGGAAAGCGCAGCATGACGCCGATCAGGTCGAGCACCTCGTCGGGAAGTGGCTTGCCGTTGGCGGCCAGGTGCGGGCGCGCCCAGCTGCGCGGCATCCAGAACGCCGGCAGAGCGGCGATGTTGGACGGGAAGCGGTCGAGCGGATCTTCGTGCAGCATGGCGCGCATGGCGGCGTTGACGGCCTCCTGGTCGTAGCGGCCGGCCACCCCGACCAATATGGCTTCGTGGCCGTGCGCTGCCAGCAGGCGCAGTGCGCTGGCGGCGGCGTCGCGCGCGGCGCCGGCCTTGCCGAGTGCCGGGGCGATCAGGCCGCAGGCGGCATGCTCCGGATTGGCCAGCAGCCAGTTGCGCGCGATGTCGCGCGCCGGTTTGGACTTGAGCACCGCCAGCGCGCGCGCCACCGGCGCCGCCAGTTCGACAGCGCCGAAGTACATCGCATACTTCAATTCCTCGGCAGGGCGGCGCTCGCACATCACCACCAGGCCGCCAAGGGCGTCGATCCCCATGCTGCCGATGGCGTGGCCGGGCGAGTTGATATCGTACTTCGCCATGGCGCTCCACACGGCTGCATTAAACGGCGGCGGCAGCTTTGCGATGGCATGTACGCTGTTTGCCATATCGTGACCGGTTTGCCGGTAAGCTTCCCAACGCGCCACCACGCCCGCCACATCGCCGGCGGCGATCGCGCTGGCGTCGTTCGGCGTTGTGAATCCTGTTCCCCCGTATGTATAGATAATGAGGCGCCGTTCGCGCAGCACGCGCTGGCGTTCGGCGTCGCTCCAGCGTTCGACCGGTGCCAGCGGCAGTGGCGCGAGCAGCAGTGCCTTGCTTGCGCTTTTCGCGCGCGCCAGCCACGGCGGGTTGGCCAGCACCGAGGGCAAGTCGCTGGTGTCAGCCGTGTCGGCGGGCGCTTCCAGGCGCCCGGCAAGGCCGTCCAGCACCTTGACCGCCGCTGCCGACAGCCATGGCGTCAACGCGGGCAATGCAGCCAGGTGTTGCGGAACCAGTACGGCCAGCACCGAGCGCGCGGCGCCGGGGGCGCGCTTGTCGGTGGCGATCAATTCGGCCAGGCCGGCGATGGCGGCCAGCGGCCAGCGCGCCGACGCCGACGTCAGGCGCTTGATCGCCTTTTTTGTGGTGATCGACGTCAGTGCGCGGATCGCTTCCGGCGTGCCGATGCTGGCGATGGCGTCAGCGGCGAGGTCGACGCCGGCCCCGTCGCGCAGCGCGGCCACCGCGTCGGCGCCACGGTCCTGGATCGCGGTCGCAATCATCTCCGGCTTGTCGTACCACGTGAACAGGTAGAAGTCGTCGCACGCCTTGATCGTATCGAGCGCGCGCATGCTGGCGGCGTTGCGCACCGTCAGGCGCAACCACGCCATCGAAGTCGGGTAGTGGGGACCGGCGGCGGCGACGATGGCCTCCGACAGGCCCACGGCATCGGGCAGCAGCACGCCGAACAGCGCCCGCCGGTGCTCGGCGAGCGAGGGCAGGGCATCATGGACACGCTGCACGCAGGCGTCCCACACATCCTGTGGCGCACGGGCCAGGTGGGCGCGCAGCGCCAGTTCGGTTTTGCCGAACACGTTTTCGGTCGGCGCAAACCATTGCTCGGCATTGTCGTCGATGCAGATGCCGGGGTTGCGCAGGCCCTGCTGGCGCACGCTGATGCGTTCCATTTGCAGCATGGCGTCGAGGGCGTGCGCGACGCCTTCGCGGGCCACCAAAAAGTCGATGAAGGGCACGCCATCGGACGGCGCCAGCAGGTCGTCGAAGGTGCTCGATAGCGCCAGCAGGACGATGTTCGAGGCGGCGGAACCATCGCGCTGCCCGTGTTCGATGCGCTGCGCCGCTTCCTCCATCGCCGGGCGCCAGCCGGATGAGGAGAGCGCGGGACTGAGCGGAGCGCATTTTCGCGCGTACGCCAGGAATAGGTTCCAGCTGGCGCCAGCGTCGATTGCCCGCGCGGCGCCCGGAAAGCGGCGTGAGGGCAGGGCCAGCGCCATCACCGTGGCCGGCATGTCGATCAACGGCGAGACGGCCAGCCAGGGCGCCATTTCCGACCCGGGCGCAGGTGCAGCCGCCAGTGGCAGTGCCATTAGCACTGGCACCGCCGCCACTGGCGCGCCGGTCGAGGTTTCGGCATAGCCCTTGCCGGTTTTTTCGCGTATCAATTTAGCCATCGCCGCGCCGGCTGTGGCGGCATCAGGATGGTTCTTGGTCTGGACCTTGCCCGCCGTGCCGATCTTGCCGAAGCAGACCGTGACGTCGCCGTTTTCCTGGCTCACTTCCCAGAATTTACTGGAAACGCCATCGCTCAATTCAAATCGCCGCATCGTTCTTCCTGAATGTAAAAGTGTGGTCGCGCCGCTCAGGCGCACAATTCCTGCATGTCGCGTATCAGTTCACTGGCGACGATGGAGCCCAGCGTCGACAAGGGGTAACAAGCCGCTTTGCCGTTGACTGCCTGGCCGTGCGTGACACGCACTTCCTTCAAGCGCTGTTCCGGATCATGCTCCGGCATGCCGACGATCAGGCCGGGATCGAGGTGCAGTTCCAGCAGGCGGCCATCGCCGAGTGGTTTGTAAAACTCGCCGATCCAGCCGCCGTCCTGCGGGTCGCCGCGACGCCAGCCTTTGCTTGTCAGGCCAAGCACGCGTCCCGTTGGCGCCTTCATCGCGTCCCAGCGCGTCAACGCGAGCGCGCCCGCTTCCGCCTCGGTGAGGGTGTACGTGTCGCGCCCGATCTGGGCAAACGGTTGCAGTAGTTCGTAGTCGGAAAACAGCTGGCTGAACGCGCCTGCCTCGGCGGCCGGCAGGTCGAGCGCATGCGGAATGCCGATCATTGCATCCTGCGGCAGGTCGAATGCTTCGTCGGCGGCGCTGGTCAGCGCGCCATCGGGGCCGACACGGAAGCACCCGAGCAGGCGCTCGTCCGGACCCGCCGCGTACACGCCCCACACCAGCCGCTGCACCAGATGGCGCACCAGCGAATGGCCCGCGAGGAATGTGAAGAAGACCTGCGGCTGCCAGCGCCGCTGCGTGCACATCGCCTGCTCCAGGCGCAGCACCTGCTGCGCGGCGATGGTGCGCGCATCCTTCTTGAGCAGCTTGAAGCGCTCTTGCGCCGCGCCGGACAATGCGGCGTCATCGGTTTTCTTCGGCTTGGGCAGGTCGGCCAAGCGCGCGCCGTCGGCGTCGCGTACATACGGTTTAAGCGTTTCGTCGAAGTCGACGCGGAACTGGCGTGGGCCGAAGTCGAGCAGCAAGGCGCCGTCATCGTCCAGGCCCAGGTCGGGCGCGAGGCGGTCTTCCAGTTCGTCGATGCCCAGCTTGCGGGCCTCGGCGATCTGGCCGATCTTCTCGCGTGCGTTGTCCTGCAGGGCCTTGAACTTGACCTTTTGGGCGATCCCGTTGAGCAGCATCAGCGCGGTGTCGGTACCGATTTCGCAGAGAATATCGAGGCCGAGAATGGCGCGCTGGTGCTGGCTCTGGCCCGGCCAGGCGCGGATCAGCGGCGTGAGCTTGCGCGCAATGTCGTCGTTGCCGAACAGGCGCAGGGCGCTGAACGCCCAATTCTCTTTGGCGTCGGCGCCGGCGTCAGTCCACGCGGTGAACAGGTCCCAGGCAAAATCGGCCAGCGAGGCGCTCGTGCAGGCTTGCCGCAAGTGCTCGATGCCGGGGTACACCCCGTCGGTCTGCGGAAAGCGCAGCATCACGCCGATGGGGTCAAGCGCGGCGTCGGGCAAGGCCTTGCCGTTGCAGGTCAGGCGTGGACGGGTCCAGTTGCGTGGCATCCAGAAGGCCGGCAGCGGGCCGATTTTGGCGGGCAGGCGGTCGAGCGGATCTTCGTCGAGCAGGGCGCGCAAGGCCGCGCCGACGTCACCGCGCTGGTAGCGGCTGGCCACATCGGCCAGCACAGCTTCGTGGCCGCCGTCGGCCAGCAGGCGCAGGGCGCGTGCAGCGGCGTCGCGTGCGCCGCCGGCTTTGCCGAGGGCCGGCGCAATCAGGCCGCAGGCGGCGTGCTCCGGATTGGCCAGCAGCCATGTGCGCGCCAGCTCGCGCGCCGTTTTGCTTTTAAGGGTCGCGTAGGCGCGCGCAACCGGCGCCGCCAGTGCGACCGCGCCGAAGTAGCCGGCGTACGGCAGTTCGTCGGCCGGCCGCCGCTCGCACATGCCGACCAGCGCCGGCAGGCCGGCCAGGCCCAACGTGGCAATGGCGTAGCCGGGCGAGTTGATCTCGTATTTGGACATGGCGGCCCACACGGCCGCGTTGAACGGCGCCGGCATGTCGGCAATCGCATGCACGCAGCCTCCGATTTCGTAGCCGCCGATCGAATAGGCTTCCCACAGGGCGACGACTCGGGCCACATCTCCTGCCGCGATGGCTGCAGCCGCGTCGGCGGGGCCGGGATAGCGTTTCCAGTTGTACGGCCAGGCGTTGTAGCGCTTTTGCTTGAGCAGATCCTCGCGCTCGTCCTCGGTCCAGCGTACCAGCGGCGCCAGCTCCAGCGGCGCGAGCGTGAATACGTTGGCGTGCGGCTTGGGCGGCACCAGCCACGGTGGACTTGTCAGTACCGCCGGCAGCTCGGCCAGGTCGGCCAGGTCGGCCGGGGCGGCGACGCGCGCGCCAACGAGATCGAGCAGCAAGGCCGCCGGCGGCGAAAGCCAGGGCTTGACGGCGACGACCGCTTCCGCATGGTCCAGCACCAGGTCGGCCAGCACCGCGCTGGCGGCGGCCGGCGCCTGCTTCGCGGCGGCCAGCTCGGACAGGGCGGCCAGCGCCGCATAAGGCCAGCGCTTCGCCGCCGTCGCCAGGCGCTTGAGCGACTTCTTGCTCGCCTCGCAGGCCAGCGCCAGGGCACGCAGCGCGTCGGGCGTGCTGATATGGGCCAGCGCCTCGCCGGTCGCATCGATGCCGGCGCCGTCCCTCAGCAAGTCGACCGCCTTGACGCCGCGCTCCTGCACCAAGGTGGCCACGGCGGCGGGAAGGTTGTAAAAGAAGTGAACCGCATAGGTGCCGGTGGAAGGCACGAACGGATCGAGCGCCTGCAAGGCTGCCGGCGCGTTCGCGCTCAGGCGCAGCCAGGCGGCCGTGTCGACTTCCTGCTGCGCGAGCGCGAGGGCCAGCGCGTCCGACAGGTCGGGAAGGTCGGGCAGCAGCACGCCGAACAGCGGCTGGCGGCGCACGGGCAATGTCGGCAGCGCCGCGCGGATCATGCCGACGCACTGCTCCCATACCTTCTGCGGCGCGTGCGCCAGGTGCGCGCGCATTGCCAGCTCGGTCGACCCGAAGTCGTCATTCGATGGTGAATACGAGCCAATGCCTTGTTCGCACATGTACCAGCACATGCCGTACTGGTTATTGCGCTCTTCGATACTCACGCGTTCCATGTCGATCAATACCTGCAGCGCATACGGCAAGCCTTTGTCGGCCACCAGGAAGTCGAGGAACGGCGCGCCATCCGACGCCGCCAGCTTGTCTTCGACCAGGGTGGAGATAGCCAGCAGCACCAGGTCGGATGCGGCGGAGCCGCTGCGCACATTGCCGCTGATGCGGGCGACGGCCTCGCGCACGGCGTCCTGGAAGCTTGTGGGTGAGTTGTCTGGGTCGACGTCGGCATAGCGCTGCACGCGCGAGGCGAACAGCGTCCAGCAGGCCGCCGCGTCTGCGTTTGGCGGTGCACCGGGAAAGCGGCGCGAGGCCATGGCCCTGGTCGCGAGGGTGCGCGGCAGGTCGATCAGCGGGGCGACGGCCAGCCATGGCGCCACCGCGCCCGTTGGTGGCGGTGCGGCCGGCAGCGCTGCGGCCAGGGCAACCGGCTCCGGCGTCGGGCGCGCGCCCGGAGTGGTTTCGGCGTAACCCTTGGCGGTCTTTTCGCGAATGAGTTTTTCCATCGCCGCCGCCGCTTTGCCTGCATCGGCGTGTTGCTTGGTCTGGCTGGTGCCGGCGCTGCCGATCCTGCCGTAGCAGACGTTGACGTCTCGGTCGTCCTGGCCTATCTGCCAGAATTTGTCGGACGTCCCATCGCTCAATTCAAATCGCCGCATTCTGTCTCCACAAAGTTCAAGCGCCACCGTACGGTTCACGCGCACAGCGCCTGCATGTCGCGAATCAGTTCACTGGCGGCGATCGCATCGAGCGTCGACAAGGGTTCCGGTTCGTCCACGCCGCCCCAGCTGCCGGGCAAGCCGATAGTGAGCTGCTCGAGGGTCTGCTCAGGAAATTCGTCCACCAGGCCGGCGACGATGCCGGGTTCGAAGCGCAGGTTGACCACGCGGCCGGCGCCGAGCGTCTTGGTAAAGTCCAGGATGCTGCCACCGTCGAGCGGACGGCCGCGTCGCCATCCCTTGTTGACCATGCCCAGCATGCGCCCGGTCGGCACCACCATGTCTTTCCAGCGCATCAGCGCGGTGGCGCCCAGTTCCGCGCCGCTCAGCGCGTAGGTGTCGCGCCCGATCTGGGCGAATGGCTGCATCAGCTCATAGTCGGCGAACAGCTGCGCAAAGGCGGCGGCGTCGCCGGCCGGCAGGTCGATCGCATGCGGGATGCCGATGCGGATGTTCTCACCTTGCGGCAGCGCGAGTGCGTCGTCGGCGGCATCAGTCATGTCGCCTTCGGCGCCGACGCGCAGGCAGGCGAGCAAGCGTCCGCCGTGACTGGCGCCGGTGTCGACTTCATACACGCCCCACACCAGCCGCTGCACCAGGTGGCGCAGCAGCGGATGGCGCACCAGGAAGTCGAGGAACACTTGCGGCTCCCAGCGGCGCTGGGCGCACATGGCCACTTCCAGCCGTACCACCTGCTGGGCGGCGATCGTGCGCGCATCCTTCTTGAGCAGCTTGTAGCGTTCGACCGCCGCCCCGGCCAGTTCGGCGTCGTCGGATTTTTTCGGCTTGGGCAGGTCGGCCAGGCGCGCGCCATCCTCGTCGCGCACGAATGGCTTGAGCGCTTCGTCGAAACCGACCAGGAAGCGGCGCGGCCCGAAGTCGAGCAGCAGCGTGCCTTGTTCGTCCAGGCCCAGGTCGGGCGCGAGCCGGTCTTCCAGTTCTTCGGTGGTCAGCTTGCGCGCTTCGGCGATCTGGCCGATCTTTTCGCGCGCGTTGTCCTGCAAACCCTTGAACTTGACCTTTTGCGCAATGCCATTGAGGAGCATGAGGGCGGTGTCGGTGCCGATCGCGGCCAGCACGTCGAGCCCGGCGACCGCGCGCGCATGCTGGCTTTCGCCAGGCCAGGCGCGGATCATCGGGGTCAACTTGCGCGCCACGTCGTCGTTGCCGAACACGCGCAGCGCGCCGTAGGCCCAGTTTTCTTTCGGGTCGGCGCCGGCGTCGAGCCAGGCGCGGAACAGGTCCCACGCAAAATCGGCCAGCGAGTCCTGCGTGCAGGCCGCGCGCACCAGGTGCAGTCCGGCGTAGACGCCGTCTTCCTGCGGAAAGCGCAGCATGGCGCCGAGCGGATCGAGTGCGCTGTCGGGCAGTACCTTGCCGCTGCCCGCCAGGCGCGGACGGCTCCAGTTGCGCGGCAACCAGAATGCCGGCAGGGGGTCGACCTTGGCCGGATGGCGCTCGAGCGGGTCTTCATCAAGCACGGCCATCACGGCGGCGTCGACCGCATCCTGCTGGTAGCGGCTTGCCGTCTCGAGCACGATCGCGCGGTGTCCGCGCGCCGCCAGCAGTTGCAGGAGGCCGACGGCGGCGGTGCGCGCCGCGCCGGGTTTGCCCAGCGCCGGCGCAATCAGGGCGCAGGCTGCGTACTCCGGATTGGCCAGCAGCCAGCCGCGCGCGATGGCGCGCACGGCTTTGTTCTTGCCGCTGGCGCAGATGCGCGCCATGAGCTGCGCCAGTTCGACGGCGCCGAAGTACATTGCATACGGTAGCTCGTCGACCGGATTGCGATCGCACATGAGCAGCAGCGCCGGCAGGCTCTCTACACCCAGCGTGGCGAAGGCGTAGCCGGGCGAGTTGATCTCGTGCGCGGACATGGCGGTCCACACCGCCGCGTTGAACGGCGCGGGCAGGTCGGCGATGGCATGTACGCAGCCACCGATGTCGTGATTCTCGTCGGCGTATTGCTCCCACAGCGCGACCACGGCCTCCACATCGCCCGCCGCGATGGCGGCGGCCGTGCCTTGCGGGCCGTCGAAGCGCTCGGCGTCGTATGGCCAGGCGTTGTAGCGCTGGTCGGCGAGCAGGCGCTGACGCTGCTGTTCGGTCCAGCGCATGCAGGGCGCGAGCGGCAGCGCTGCCAGCACCAGCGGTTTCGGGGCCGGCTTGGGTGGTGTCATCCACGGCGGGTTGGCCAGCACCGCTGGCAGTTCGTCCGCAGCGGCGCTGTCGAGCGACGCCGCGAATTTGCCGGCCATCTCGGCCAGTAGCCGGGCGGCCGGCGCGGATACCCAGGGCGTCAGCGCGGGCAGCGCGTCGGCATGGTCCAGCACCAGGCTGGCGAGGGTGGCGCGCAAGGCCGGCGGCAAGGCCGGCTCGCTCGAGACCAGCTCCGACAGGGCTGCCAGGGCGGCCAGCGGCCAGCGCTGGGTCGCCAGCGTCAGGCGCTTCAGCGACTTTTTGGTGACGTTGCAGACCCTCGCCAACGCGCGCAGCGCCTCCGGCGTGCCGATGCATGCCAGCGCATCGCCCGCCGCATCGACACCGGCGGCATCCTCGAGCAGCGCGACCGCGTCGACCCCATGTTCGAGCACCATTGCGGCCACCACGGACGGGTTGTCGTAAAACAGGTTGTGCGCGTACTCGTCATATTTTGGCTCGAACGGCTGCACCGCCTGCAGGCTGGCCGGATCGCGCGCGGTCAGGCGCAGCCACCCGCTCGGGTTGTAGGGATGCTGCGCCAGCGTGAGGATCAGCGCGTCCGACAGGGCCGGTTGCTCCGGCAGCAGCAGGGCGCACAGCGGCTGGCGGAATACCGAGAGGGTGGGCAGGCCGTCGCGCAGCAGTTGCGCGCACTGCTGCCACACGTCTTCCGGCGCCCATGCCAGGTGCGAGCGATATGCCAGTTCGGTCGCGCCGAAACCGCCGCGCGACGATCCGTACGAAAGGTCGGTCTCGTCGGATATATACCAATGATTAGTAAAACGGTTGCGCTCCTCGCGGATACTCATGCGCTCCATCCGCAGCAACGCCCCGATGGCGTACGCAAGGCCCTTGTCGGCGACCAGGAAGTCGAGGAAGGGCGCGCCTTGCGCCGGCGCCAGCGTGCTTTCGAAGCGCGTCGACAGCGCCAGCAGGACCGCGTCCGACAGCGCCGAGCCGCTGCGCAGGTCTTGCTCGATCCGCTGCATCGCTTCGGTTACGGCGGCGCGGTATTGTTTATGCGAGTGCTTGGGGTCGGCCGGAACGTAGGCGCGCGCCAGCGACAGGAACAGCGTCCAGCAGGCGTTGGCGTCGGGGTTCGGTTGGCGCCCGGGGAAGCGGCGCGAGGGCAAGGCCTGGGCCGCGAATGCGGCCGGCATGTCGATCAACGCGGCGGCTGCCAGCCACGGTGCGCTGTCGCCCGCTGGTGTTGGCGCAGGCGACGGCGCTTGCGATAGCGGCGGCGCGGCAGGTGCGCGAGCGGGCGCCGTGGCGACCTTGACCACTTTGACCGCCTTCGGCGTTGCCGCGACCGCGATGATGGCGGGCGCACCGGTGTTGACTTCGGCGTAGCCCTTGCCCGTTTTTTCGCGTATCAGCTTGTCCATCGCGGCGCCGGCTTTGGTCGCATCGGCGTGGTTCTTGCACTGGGTTGTGCCGCCGGTGCCGATTTTGCCGTAGCAAACAGTCAGGTCGCTGCCGTCCTGGCTGATTTCCCAAAACTTATTCGAAGTCCCGTCGCTCAATTCAAATCGCCGCATTCTCAGTCCTGTTGTGATGGTGTGCGCGTGCGCCGTCTCAGGCGCGCAAGTGTTCGATGTCGCGTATCAGTTCACTGGCGTCGACCGGGTCGAGCTGCGCCAGCGCTACCGGGTCGCGTGGATAATATCCGAGCTGGTCGCTGCTTCCGACCAGCACCAGCCTGAGGATTTGTTCAGGATGTTCCTCGGTTGCGGCGATCATGATGCCCGGCTCGAAGCTCAATAGCGCCACCCGCCCGTCGGCCATGGCCTTGCTGAAGTCGTGCACGTTGCTGCGTTCTTGCGTGCGGCCGCGCCGCCAGCCCCACTTGCCCAGCCCCAGGATGCCGCCGCTCGCCGCCGGCACGCCATCCCAGCGAAGCAAGCGGTCCGACGTCATCTCGGCGTCGGCAAGTGCATAAGTGTCGCGATCGAGCTGGGAAAACGGCTGCATCAGCTCATAGTCGGTCAACAGCTGCGTAAATGCCGCCAGGTCGGCAGCCGTCATGTCGAGCGGGTGGGGGATGCCGATGCGGATGCCGTCGTCCTGTGGCAGCGCGTATGTGTCGTCGGCGCTATCGGCGAAGGAGCCGTCGGACGCGAGCCGGAAGCACGCTTCGACGCATTCGTCGCGATACGCGGCCCATACCACGCGTTGCGCAAGGTGGCGCACCAGCGCATGGCCGGCCATGAAGGTCATGAAATTTTCCGGCGTCCAGCGACGCCGCGCGCGCATCGCCATTTCCAGCCGCGTCACCTGCTGCGAGGCGATGGCGCGCGCATCTTTCTTGAGCTGCTTGTAGCGCTCTGTGGCCGCGCGCGCCAGTTCGGTGTCGTCGTCCTGGCGCGGCTTGGGCAGGTCGGCCAGGTGCGCGCCGTGTGGGTCGAGCACATAAGGACGCAGCGCTTCGTCGAAGCCGACGAGGAACTGGCGCGCGCCAAAGTCGAGCAGCAGCGTGCCTTGTTCGTCCAACCCCAGTTCGGGCGTGAGGTGGTCTTCCAGTTCGTCGGCGCTCATGCCGCGCGCCTCGGCAATCTGCGCGATTTTTGCGCGCGCGCTCTCTTTCAGCGTTCCGGAATTGAAGCGCTTGACAATGGCGCGCAACTCCAGCAGGGCCACATCGGTGCCGATCGCGCCGAGTACGTCGACCCCGAATGCCGCGCGCGAATGCAGGGCGTCGGCCGGCCACTCGCGCACCAGCGGTCCGAGCTTCCTGGCGATGTCGTCGTCGCCCAGCACGCCCAGGGCGGTGAAGGCCCAGTTCTCGCGGGCGCTGCCGCCATCGTTCTGCCAGGCGATGAACAGATCCCAGGCAAAGGCGGCCAGCGAATCGGGCGTGCATGCCGCGCGAACCTGGGCCAGGCCGGCGTATACGCGCTCCCCTTGCGCAAAGCGCAGCATGGCGCCAAGGGCGTCGATGGCGGCGTCGGGCAGCGCCTTGCCATTGCTGGCCAGGCGCGGACGGGGCCAGCTGCGCGGCGCCCAGAAATCCGGTACGACTGCCAGTTTTGCCGGATACAGGTCGAGCGGATCCTGGTCGAGAAGCGCGCGCAGGGCGGCGCCGACCGCAGGCTGCTGGTAGCGCGCGGCGACCTCCATCAGCAGGGTGTCGTGGCCGGCGGCGGCGAGCATGCGCAAGACGTCGGCCGCTTGCTCGCGCACGCTGCCCGCCTTGCCCAGGGCCGGCGCGATCAGCGCGCAGGCGGTGTGTTCCGGGTACGCCAGCAGCCAGCGCCGGGCTGCGGCGCGCACCGCTCTCGTTTTCAGGGTCGCATAGGCGCGTGCGATAGGCGCCGCCAGTTCGACCGCGGCGATATGGCGGGCGTACACCAGGTCGTCGCCAGGACGCTGCTCGCACATCGTCACCAGGGCCGGCAAGCCGCTCAGGCCCAGGGTTGCCACCGCGTAGCCGGGCGAATTGATCGGGTGCCCGGCCGTGGCGTTCCATACCGCCGCGTTGCAAGGAGCCGGCAGGTCGGCGATGAGATGCACGCAGGCCGCGAAGAACTTGTTGTCTTGCGCCGCTTCCTGCCACATGGCGATCAGGCCGGCGGTGTCGCCGGCAGCGATGGCCGCCGCGCTGTGCGCTGGCGCCGTGGCCCGGGTGGCGTAAGTAAACAGCGTCTCGCGCTCTTCCATGCGCATCGCTTCGCATTCCTCGTCGCTCCAGTGCGCGACGCTCGCCAGAGGCAGCGGCGCCAGCGACATCGCCGCGACCGCCTTTTTGCGCGGCGCCAGCCAGGGTGGATTGGCCAGCACCGGCGGCAGGTCGGCATCGGCGGCAAGCGTGTCGTCGGTGAAGCTGGCGCTGAGCGCATCGAGTACCGCCGCCGCCTGCGCCGTTATCCACGGCCTGAAAGCGGGAAGAACTGCGAGGTGTTCGTAGGCCAGCGTGGCCAGCATCTCGTGGACAGCATGCGGAACCTGCTCCTCGGTGGCGATCAGCTGTGCCAGGCCCGCGATCGCCGCCAGTGGCCAGCGCCGCACGACTTCGCGCAAGCGCTGGCGCGCGTCGACGGCGGGCTGGCGGAAAAATCCGCGGCTGGCCTCCACCAGTTCGCGCCCGAGCGTGTGGATGGCCAGCGGCGTGCCGATCCAGGTGAGCGCCTCGGTGCCCAGCTCAATGGTGGGTGCGGCATGCAACAGCGTGGCGACATCGGCGCCGTGTTCCCGGATCAAGGTGGCCATGACCGTGAGCGCGCTGTCACGATACAGCTCGGTGTCGCGACCGGCGCCCATCACCAGTGCCCTGGCGTTGGCAAGGGTGGCGTACATCTGCGAAAGAGACGCGGGAGGGCGGCAGGTCTCGTTTCCTTGCTCTGGTAAGGGCCGCAGCGCGATAAGTGGCGCGTCGGGTTGGAAGGGCGCCAGATTCACGCGGTAGGCTGCTGGCAAACGCGCCAGACGCTCACCAATCGTTTGCATGCACTGATTCCACGTCTCCTCGTTAGCGTGAACGAGGTGCTGGTGAAGCGCCCGTTTTGTCCTGATACGGTAGTACGTATCGGTCAGCGTCTCATCGCGCCCGATTGCGCGCACCTGCCAGCGCTCGTTGGGCATGGCGGCGCTCGCGCGTATTGAATTGGCGCTCAGTTGTTGCGTGGCGGTTAACATCACGTCGACCGCATAAGGCAGTCCTTTTTCAGCCGCGAGAAAATCGAGGAAAGGAAAGGCGCCATTGAATTCTTTTGGTGACCAGAACTGGGCGGCGATGGCGAACATGATCGTATCCGACAGCATGCTGCCGCTGCGCGTGCCTTGCCGGATGCGCTGCATGGCCTCGTTCAGGCCAGCGTGCAGATGCGTGTCGCAGATGGACATGGCCGGGTCGCCGTACGCGCGCGCGACCTGCAGGTACATGTCCCAGGCGCGGCCGGCGTCGGTAATCGGCGCCGGACCGGGTGCCTGACGCGAGGGCAGGGCCAGCGCGGCCAGGCCGGCCGGCAGGTCGAGCACCGGTCCGCAGGCGAGCCATGGGGCGATGTCGCCGGCCGCAACCGGCGTTGCCGGCGCGGCAGCTGGATTGCCCACCACGGCGATGCCGGCCCCGGCGCCTGCCTCCACATAGCCCTTGGCGGTCTTTTCGCGCACCAGTTTGCCCAGCGCGGCGGCCGCCGTGGCCTCGTCCGCGAAGGTTTTCGGTTTGCTTTGTCCTGCGGTGCCGATCCTGCCGAAGCGGATATGCAGTTCGCAACCGGCTTGCCCGACTTCCCAGAATTTACTGGAAACGCCATCGTCTAATTCAAATCGCCGCATCATGAATGTCCTGGAAAATGGATTTCTGCCGGTGCCGTTTCAGACGCACAGTTGTTGCAGGTCGCGTATCAGTTCACTGGCGGCGACCGGATCGGGCGCCGCCAGCGGCGCACGCTGCTTGCCGGGGCCGGTGAGCAGCACCTGCTTCAAGGTTTGTTCGGGATGCTGGTCGACCATTGCGGCCATGAAGCCCGGTTCGAAGGTCAGTTCGGCCAGCAGGCCGCCCGCCATGGCCTTGCTGGCGTCGCGCACGTAGCTGCGCTCTTGCGTGCGGCCGCGCCGCCAGCTTCGCTTCGTCAGTCCGATCAGGTGCCCGGTCGGCACCACCAGGTCGTCCCAGCGCAGCAAACGGCCCGATGCCATTTCGGCCGCGCTCAGCGCGTACGTATCGCGGCCCATCTGCTGAAACGGCTGCACCAGCTCATAGTCGCCAAACAGCTGGCCGAAGGCCGCCGTGTCGCTGGCCGACATCTGCAGCGCATGTACGATGCCGATGCGGATATCGTCGCCTTGCGCCAGCACGTACGCGTCATCGGCGCCGTCGGTGACGCCGCCATCCTGGCCGACCCGGAAGCAGCTTTCCAGCCGGCCGTCGCGATACACGCCCCAGACAAGACGCCTTACCAGGTGGCGCACCAGCGCATGGCCGGCCAGGCAGGCCAGGAAGATCTCGGGCGTCCAGCGCCGCTGCGTGCACATTGCCATCTCCAGCCGCTGCACCTGGTGCGAGGCGATGCCGCGCACGTCTTTCTTAAGTGTCTTGTAGCGCTCCGTGGCGGCGCGCGCCAGTTCGGCGTCGTCGCCTTGCCTGGGTTTGGGCAGGTCGGCCAGCGGCGCGCCATCCTGGTCGCGTACGTATGGCCTGAGCGCTTCATCGAAGCCGACCGGGAACTGGCGCGGGCCGAAGTCGAGCAGCAGGGCGCCTTGCTCGTCGAGACCGAGTTCGGGCGTCAGGCGGTCTTCCAGTTCGTCGGCGGTCATGTTGCGCGCCGCCGCGACCTGCGTTATCGCCTCGCGCGCTTTTTCGCGCAGGCTCGCCGTGCCGCCGCGTTGCGCGATCGCGCAAAGTAGCATCATGGGGGTCTCGGTGCCGATTGCGGCCAGCACATCGAGGCCGTATCCGGCCCGCGCATGCAAGCCTTCGCCGGGCCAGTCCCGGATCATCGGCGCCAGCTTGCGCGCCAGGTCGTCGTCGCCGAGCACCCCGATGACGGCAAAGGCCCAGTTTTCCTTTGGGTTGCCGAAATCGAGCTCCCAGGCGCTGAACAGGTCCCATGCAAACGCGGCCAGCGAGGCCGGCGTGCAGGCCTGCCGCACCTGGGTGATGCCGGCGTAGACCCGCACGCCCTGGGGAAAACGCAGCATGTCGCCGAGCAGGTCGAGCGCATGGTCGGACAGCGCCTTGCCGTTGCTGGCAAGGCGCGGACGGGTAAACGTGTCCACTCGCCAGAACGCGGGCGCGACGGGGATTTTTGCCGGGACCATCTCGAGCGGGTCCTGGTTCAGCAGCGCGCGCAGGGCGGCGCTTACCGCCGCCTGCTGGTAGCGCCCCGCCACCGCCATCAGCAGGGCGTCGTGGCCAGCCGCCGCCAGCATGCGCAAGACGTCGGCCGCCTGGTCGCAGCCGGCGCCCGGCTTGCCGAGAGCGGGCGCGATCAGGCCGCAGGCGGCGTGTTCGGGATACGCCAGCAACCAGCGGCGCGCGGTGGCGCGTACTTCTTTCGCTTTCAGGACCACGTAGGCGCGCGCCATGGGCGCGGCCAGTTCGACGGCGACGATGTGCCGCATGTAGCCAAGGTCTGCGCCCGGGCGCCGTTCGCACATCGTGACATAACCGGGCAGGCCGTGCAGGCCAAGCGTGGCCACCGCGTAGCCGGGCGATTCGATCTTATGCCCGGCCAGCGCGTTCCACACCGCCGCGTTGTACGGCGCCGGCAGGTCGATAAAGGCGTGAACGCAACTTCCCACGGCGCTGTCGCCCGGCCTCGCATACGCCTGCCACACCGCAAGCACTCCTGCCATGTCGCCTGCGGCGGCGGCTTGAGCGGCATCGCGCGGCACCGTGAACACATCGCTGAAAACGGTAGGGACGCCGTCGCGATCTTCCTGGCGCATCTGCTCGCGTTCCTGGTCGCTCCAGTGTGCGGCCGGCGCCAGTGCGAGCGGTTCCAGCGACAGCGCCTTCGCCTTCTTGCGCGCTTTCAGCCAGGGCGGATTGACCAGCACCGGCGGCAGATCGGCGACGTCGGCGATCTCGCCGGCGCTGGCGATCCTGGCGATGATCGTGTCCAACAGCGCCGCCGCGCTCTCCGACAGCCATGGCTTGAATGCCGGCAGGGCGTCGAGATGGGCCGCCACCAGACCGGCAAGGAGGTCACGCAGCGTGAGCGGCATGTAGCGTTCCGGTGCGACCAACTCGGCCAATGCGGCCAGTGCGGCGTACGGCCAGCGCAGTACCGCCGTGGTGAGCAATTCGAGCGCCCTGCCGCTGTCGCTCGCGAGCACCCGGCACGCCAGGATCTCCACCGCTTCGGGTGTGCCGATCCAGGTCAGGCCCTCGGCGGCGAGATCGATCTGGACCCCGCTGCGCAGCAGCGCCACGGCCTCGGTCCCCAGTTCCAGCACCACCGCCGCCACGGCGGCGGGGACCTCGTAAAATCCATTCGTGCCTTCGTGCGGATTGCCCGATTCGAGCGCCTGCATGCGCACGGATGCACTGGCGGTCGTGTTGAGCCACGAGTCGTTCGAGCGCAGCACGAAGCCGCGTGCGCGCACCAGTGCGTCCGACACGTCGGGCAGGTCCGGCAGCAGGGCGCCCAGCAGCGCCTGGCGCTGTTCGGGCATGCGCGGCACCGCCTCGCGCAGCGTCTGCGCGCATTGCTCCCAGAGCGCCGGGTCGGCGTGACTGAGGTGAGCGCGCAGCGCCAGTTCAGTCGGGGAGAACAACAATGGATGCTGCGAAAACTGCAAGTCGCGGTCGGCCGCGATGTGCCACGTGAGTACGCCGTCCGTATACGTGCGCTTGATCCTCATCTTTTCCAGGCAGGTCAGCAGCACATCGAGTGCGTAGGGCAGTCCTTTTTCCGCCACCAGAAAATCGACGAAGGGCGCGCCTTCCGATGCGTCCAGCTTATCGTAAAACAAGGTGGATACCGCAAGCAGGATCGCGTCGGACATCGGTGTGCCAGCGCGCACGCCCTGCGCAATGCGCCCGGTGGCCTCGATCACGCTATCCTGGAACGGCGCGTCGGACCTGGCGACGTCCAGCGGGCTTTCGTTGCGCGCATGGCTGAGGAACAGCTTCCACGCCTGATCGGCATCGGTGCGCGGCGGCGCACCAGGGAAACGGCGCGAGGAAAGGGCGATTGCGGCCATCGCCGCCGGCACATCGACCAACGGCCCGCAGGAGAGCCAGGGCGCGGTGTCGCCCGAGTTCGAAACGTCATCGCTCAATTCAAATTGCCGCATCATCTGTCCTTCAATTCACATCGCACGCGCGCCTTCGGCGGCGCATAACCGTTCCATATCGCTGATCAACTCACTGAGCATGGCCGCGTCGAGCGAGGACAGTGGCACGCTGCCGCCCATGCGGCCCGGCCCGTCGCCATGCCGCACCACCAGTTGCTCTAGCCTTTGTTCCGCGCTTTCGTTAGCCATGCCCGCAATGATACCCGGCGAAATGCATAGTTCGGCAATGTAGCCGCCGCCGAGCATCTTGGTAAATTCACCGATCGCGCCGCCGTCCCATGCTTCCCCGCGCCGCCAGCCCTGGATGACCAGTCCAAGCACGCTGCCCGTCGGTACGATTTTGCGCCAGCGCTCCAGGGCGTGCAGGCCCTCTTCATCGGCGTCCAGCCGATATGTGTCGCGCCCGAGCTGCGCGAACGGCTGCAGCAGCTGGTAGTCGGCGAGCAGCTGGCCGAAGGCGGCGGCCATGGCCGGCGGCAGGTCCACCGCATGCGGGATGCCGACCAGCGTGTCGTCGCCGTCCGGCAGCGTAAAGCTGTCGTCGGTGGCGTCGCTGAAGGCGCCGTCCACGTCGACCCGGAAGCAGGCCAGCAAAGCGCCGTCGGCGCCATACACGCCCCACACCAGGCGCTGCACCAGATGGCGCAGCAGTGGGTGGCCGGCCAGGAAATCGAGGAACACCCGGCGCGGCCAGCGGCGCTGGGCGCACATCGCGCTCTCCAAGCGCCGCACCTGCTGCGCGGCGAGGGTGCGCGCGTCTTTCTTTAGCAGTTTGTAGCGCTCAACCGCCGCCGCCGACAGATCGGGATCGTCATTCTGCTTCGGTTTGGGCAGGTCGGCCAGGCGCGCGCCGCGCTCGTCGCGCACGAAAGGCTTGAGCGCTTCATCGAAGCCGACCCGGAACTGGCGCGGCCCGAAGTCGAGCAGCAGCGTACCCCGGTCATCGAGGCCCAGATCGGGCGCGAGGCGGTCTTCCAGTTCTTCGGCGCTCAAGCCGCGGACCTCGGCAATGGCGGCGATCTTTTCCTGTGCGCGGTCCTGCAAGGCCTTGAACTTGAGCTTTTGCGCGATGCCGTTGAGATGCAGCAGGGCCGCATCGGTGCCGATCATCGCCAGGATGTCCAGCCCGGCGACGGCGCGGGTGTGCAGTTTTTCTCCGGGCCAGGCGCGCAGCAACGGCGTGAGCTTGCGCGCGCTATCGTCGTTGCCGAGCAGGCCAAGCGCATAAAAGGCCCAGTCCTCCTTCGGTTTGGCGCCGTCCTCGATCCAGGCGCGGAAAAGCTCCCACGCAAAGTCGGCCAGCGAGGCGGGGGTGCAGGCCTGTTTGAGCTCGGTCACGCCGACATACACGCCGTCGCTGTGCGGAAAACGCAGCATGATGCCGATCGCATCGAGCGCCGCGTCGGGCAAGGCCTTGCCGCTGCCGGCCAGCAGGGGACGGGCCCAGACCAGCGGTGTCCAGAACGGCGGCAGTTTGCCGATTTTGGCGGGAAACAGCTGCAGTGGGCTTTCATCGAGCATGCTACCTAGCGCCGCGCAGACCTCAACCTGATCGTAGCGGCGTGCGACCGTCATCAGCAACTCGCGCTGGCCGGCGCCGGCCAGCAGGCGCAGGGCGCGCTGCGCATGGTCGCGGTGCGGGCCGCTCTGGCCCAAGGCCACGGCAATCAGGCCGCACCCCGCATGTTCGGGATGGCGCAGCAGCCAGGCGCGCGCCGTGGCGACCAGGCCGCGCGCCTTGAGCGTGGCGTAGGCACGCGCCACCGGCAGCGCCAGTTCGACGGCGCCGAAGTACAGCGCATAGCCTATGTGCTGGCCCGGGGTGCGGATGCAGGTCTCGACCAGTCCTGGCAGGGTGGCCAGGCCGAGCGTGGCGATGGCCTGTCCGGGGTGGTCCATGCCCATGGCGGCCAGCGCGTTCCACACCCTGGCGTTGACCGGTGCGGGCAGTGCGAGGATCTCCAGCGTGCGTCCCTGGAACGCGCGCTCCGGTAACAGGCAGTCGACCCAGCGCGCCAGGCTGCCGTCGGTATCGGCCGCCGCTACCGCGTCCACCGCCTGCGCCAGCGCCTCCGGCGAAGTAGTCATGTAACCGAGAAAACTGCGCCATTCATCGCGCAACCGCTGGCGTTCTTCCTCGCTCCAGGTTTCGACCGGCGCCAGCGGCAAGGGCGCCAGCGCGAACGGCGGCGCTTCCTTGCGTGCGGGCGCGTGCCATGGCGGGTCGACCAGCACCGCGGGTAGTTCGCTCGCGGCGGCGTAGTCGCGCGCAGTGATGAACTGCGCGGCGGCTACCGACAGCACCTTCCATGCCGGCGCGGGCAGCAGCGCCTTCAAGCCGCTAACGCGGCCGGCATGGACCGGCATGATGCTGGCCAGCACCTGGCGTGCGCGGGCGGGGCCGCAGTGGTCCTTCGCGATCAGTTGGCTCAGCACCGTCATTGCCACATCCGGCCAGCGCTGGCCGGCGGCGCACAGTTGCGTGAACGGTGTCTGGCCCTGGTCGCAGCCCAGTGCCAGCACGGTCATCGATGGCGCGCTGCCGATGCAGGCCAACCCGTGGGCCGCCGCTTCCTTGCCGACGCCATCCTGGAGCGCCTCCAACGCGCCGTCCCCGCGATCCTGGATCGCGCAGGCCACGGCGGTGAGCGACTCGTGAAAAGGTCCCATCGGCCGATACGGCCACGCGCGCAGCGCCTCAAGCGCCTCGGGCGCGGTGGCGTACACCATCAGCCAGGCATCGTTGGCGGACCAGTACATGGACTGGTTATCCCGATACGGCGGCAACATCAAGGCCATTTCGTTGGCCAGCTCGGGTACATCCGGCAGCAGCGCCGCCAGCAAGGGGCGGCGGCGCCTGTCCAGGCCTTGCGCGGCGTTGCGCGCCATCTGCACGCATTGTTCCCAGACGTCTTGCGACGCATGCGCGAGGTGGGTGCGCAGGGCCAGTTCGGTATCGCCGGAAAACTCATCGTCGTAGGTGTCGGGATCGTGAATTTGGTAGAAGCCCTTGCCGTCAATGCTGTCGTACGAGATGACAAAGCGCTGCCTGCGCAGCACGATCTCCATGGCGTACAGCAGGCCCTTGTCGGCCACCAGTACGTCGATGAGCGCATTGTCGCGCGCGAGGTCGAGTCGGGCAGCGATAATGCTTTCGGTCGCCAGCAAAATAGCGTCGGACGCTTCCGAGCCGCGCCGACCGCCGTTGGCAATACGCTCGATGGCTTCGTTGACGGCGGCGAAGTAAATCGACCCCCTCGATCGTGGACGCAGCTCGCAGTGCTGGCGCACGCGTTCCAGGTACAGATTCCATCTGGCGTCGGCGTCCGCGCTCGGAGGCGGCCCGGGGTGACGGCGCGAGGGCAGGGCGTGCGCGGCCAGTTCCGGCGACAGGATGGCCGGTCCGGCGGCACTGGCCACCAGCGGCGCGCTCACCGCCACCGCCAGCACCTCGCCGGCTGCGATTTCGGCATAGCCCTTGGCGGTTTTTTCGCGGATCAGCTTTTCCATCGCGGCGCTGGCCATGGCCTCGTCGGCGTAGTTTTTGCACTGGCGCTGGCCGGCGCTACCGATTTTGCCGAAGCCGATATGAAGATCGTTGCCTTCCTGGTCGACCTGCCAGAATTTGCTCGAAACGTCATCACTCAATTCAAATCGCCGCATCATGTGTCCTGAAAGTTTACTGGTGTCCGCGCCGTCTCAGGCGCACAGATTGTGCATGTCGCGTATCAGCTCACTGGCCGTCACGGGATCTAGCGAGGACAGCGCCACCGGCTGGCCGATGCAGCCCCAGTTGTCGCCTCGCCCGACCCGTACCTCGCCCAGGGTCTGCTGCGGATATTCGCCGGTGAGTCCGGCGATCAGGCCCGGCGTGATGTGCAGTTCGGCCAGGTGGGCCGCGTCGAGCGCCTTGGTGAAGGTGCGGATGCCGCCGCCGTCGCGCACCGGGCCCCGGCGCCAGCCCTTGTTCACCAGGCCCATGACGCGTCCGCTCGGGACCACCTTGCCGTCCCAGCGCGCCAGGGCTTCCCGGCCCGCTTCGGCGACGCCCAACCGGTGCGTGTCGCGGCCGATCTGCGCGAACGGTTGCAGCAGTTCGTAGTCGGCGAACAGGCGCGCGAAGGCGTCGGCGTCGGCGGCGGGCAGGTCGAGCGCGTGCACGATGCCGATCTTGCCCGCGTCGTCGGGCGGCAGGTCGACAGCGTCGTCGTTGGCCGTGGTGAACGTGCCGTCCGGCGCGACCCGGAAGCATGCCAGCAGCGCATCGCCGGCGACGCTGTAGACGCCCCAGACCAGGCGCTGGACCAGGTGGCGCAGCAGCGGGTGGTGGGCCAGGAAGTCGACGAAAACCTGACGTTGCCAGCGCCGCTGCGCGCACATCGCCATTTCCAGCCGCAGCACCTGCTGCGCGGCGATCATGCGCGCGTCCTTCTTGAGCAGCGTGTAGCGTTTATGGGCCGCCGCCGCCAAGGCCGGGTCGTCGGTCTTTTTCGGCTTGGGCAGGTCGGGCAGGCGCGTGCCACCGGTATCGCGCACCCATGGCTTGAGTGCTTCGTCGAAGCCGACGCGGAACTGGCGCGGGCCGAAGTCGAGCAGCAGCACGCCCTGTTCGTCGAGGTCCAGGTCGGGCGCGAGGCGGTCTTCCAGTTCCTCGGCGCTCAAGCCGCGCGCGTCGGCGATGACGGCGATCTTTTCGCGGGCGCGCTCCTGCAAGGCCTTGAACTTGACTTTTTGCGCGATCCCGTTGAGCAGCATCAGGGCGGTATCGCTGCCGATCAGGGCCAGCACGTCCAGGCCGGCGATGGCGCGCGCGCTCAGTTGTTGGCCGGGCCAGGCGCGCAGCAGGGGCGCGAGCCTGCGCGCGCTGTCGTCGTTGCCGATCAGGCCGAGCGCGAAAAAGGCCCAGTTCTCCTTCGGCTGCGCGCCGTCTTCCACCCATGCGCGGAACAGCTCCCACGCAAAATCGGCCAGCGAATCCGGCGTGCACGCTTCTTTGAGCAGGGCCACGCCCGCATAGACGCCGTCGGCATGCGGAAAGCGCAGCATGGCGCCAATGGTGTCGAGCGTGGCGTCGGGCAGCGCCTTGCCGTTGCTTGCCAGCAGAGGGCGGGTCCACAGTTGCGGCGTCCAGAACGACGGCAGGCTGGCGATTTTTGCCGGGTGCAGGTCGAGCGGATCTTCGTCGAGCATGGCGAGCATGGCGCTCGTCACGGCTGCCTGGCCGTAGCGGCTGGCCACGCCCGACAGCAGCGCGCGATGGCCGGCCGCATCGAGCAGGCGCAGCGCGCCGCGCGCCTGGTCACGCGCAGCGCCTGGCTTGCCGAGCGCCGCTGCAATCAGTCCGCAGGCGGCGTGCTCCGGATTGGACAGCAGCCAGTTGCCGGCGCTTGCACGCAGTTCTTTGCGTTTCAGGGTGGCCCAGGCGCGCGCCACCGGCGCGGCCAGTTCGACGGCGCCGAAGTGGTGTGCGTACGCCAGGTCCTGCGCCGGACGCCGCTCGACCATGCTCACCAGGCCAGGCAGCCCTTCCAGGCCGAGCGCCGCAATCGCGTAGCCGGGAAGGTTGACCTCGACCTGCGCCACCACGTTCCAGACCTGCGCGTTAAGCGGCGCGGGCAAGTCGGCGATCATGCGGGCGGCGTCGTTGAGGTGCTTGCCGCCGGCAAGGCAGGCCAGCCAGGCTGCGATGATCGCTTCCGCGCCGGCGGTGGCCTCGGCCGAGATCAGCGGGTCGCTGTAATTGGTGTAGGACGTGACGGTATAACGTGGCTGCCTGCTTAATGTGGCGCGTTGCTCCTCGCTCCAGCGCATGGCCGGCGCCAGCGGCAAAGGCGCGAGCGCCAGCGTGGGCGAGGCCTTTTTTGCCGCCGAAGTCCACGGCGGATTGAGGAGGATGCGCGGCAGGTCGGCCGGGGCGGCGAAGTCGCGCACCGTGCAGTGCTGCGCGGCGGCGTTGGAAAGCACGTGCCATGCGCGCGGCGTGAGCCATGGTTGATACGCCGCCACGCTGGCGGCGTGGCGGGCGACCAGCGCAGCCAAGAACCGGCGCGCGCGCGCCGGACCGCAGTGATCCCTGGCGATCAATTCGCTCAGGACGGCGATTGCCGCTTGCGGCCAGCGTTCGGTCGCAAGGGCGAAACGCGCGCACTGCGCCTCGCCTTCGTTGCACGCCAGCGCCAGCACCGTCAATGACTCGGTGGTGCCGATGCAGGCCAGCGCCGTGGCGGCCGCCTCTTCACGCATCGGTCCGAGTCTCAAGGCCTCGACCGCGTCGACGCCGCGATCGCGCACGATCGTCACGAGCGCTTGTCGCGAGCGGCAGAAGCCGAAATCGGCGTCGTGGCAGGTGCGGCGCCACTGGCGGATCGCCTTCCTCGCGTCGGGCGAGCCGCAATAGGCAAGCAGCCATCCGTATTGGGCCAGCCAGTCCAGTCCATAGTAGCTTGGCGGCGGCTGCAGCGTCAGTGCGATGGCGTCGGCAATCTGCGGTGCATCGGGCAGCAAGGCCGCCAGCAGCGGGCGGCGACAGGTGTAGAGACGCTCTGTCGCCGCGAGGCTGATGCGCACGCATTCTTCCCAGACGTCGTCGGGCGCGAGCGCCAGGTAGCTGCGTAGCGTCAGCTCGGTCGGGTCGTAGGTGTCGTTACGCAGGAAGCCGCGCTGGTCGGATGCGGCGCGCACGCCATAGCCAGCCCTGGTCATCTCGATGGCGGTGCCTTCCATGCCGATCAGTGCTTCAAGCGCATGCGGCAGGCCCCGGTCGGCGACCAGCACGTCGATCAGGGAGGCGCCACCAATGAGCGGAAGATACGGGAAGTTCAGATGACGCTCGACCGCGAGCAGCACCGCGTCGCAGGCCAGAGAGCCGCGCCGTTCGCCGCTGGCGATGCGCGCCGCCGCCTCGCGCACCAGCTGTTGGTCGTCCGAGCCAGCCGGGTCGAGCACGCAGTGGCGGCGCGCCGCAGTTATGAGGCGCTCCCAGATGGCGTCGGTGTCGGGGCGCGGCGCCGGCCCGGGAAAACGGCGCGAGGGCAGCGCTTCGGCCGCGAGTGCGGCGGGAATGTCGACCAACGGGCCGACGTCGAGCCATGGCGCCACGGCGCCGCTTGTATCAGATTGCCGCATCGTTTGCCTTGTGTGGTCGGTGTTCGTTCATGCGCATAAGCGCGCCATCTCGCCAATCAGCTCACTGACGATTACCGCGTCGAGCGACGACAAGGGCGCGCTGTTGCGCATGCCGTCCTGGCCGGGCCGCCAGAGCACCACGGAGCCCAGGGTTTGCTGCGCGTTCTCGCCTGGCATGCCGGCCAGGATGCCGGGCTCGAAGTCCAGGACCGCCGTATAGCCGCCGCCGAGGTCCCTGGCAATTTCCCGCAGCGCGCCGCCATCTTGCATCGGGCCGCGCCGCCAGCCCTGCTCGATCAGGCCGAGAAGGCTCCCGGTCGGCACCATCTTGCCGTACCAGCGACCGAGCGCCTGAAGCTTTTCTTCGCCGTCGTCCAGGAGGTGTGTGTCGCGCCCGATCTGCACAAACGGCTGCAGCAATTCGTAGTCTGCGAACAGCCGGGCGAAGGCGTCGGCATCGGCCGGCGCCAGGTGCAGCGCATGCGGGATGCCGACCACGGCGCCGTCGCCCTGCGGCAGCGTAAAGGCGTTATCGGCCGCGTCGCTCAGGGCGCCTTCGGGCGTGACGCGAAAGCAGGCCTGCAACGGCCCGCCGGCGGCGTCGTACACGCCCCACACGAGGCGCTGGGCCAGGTGGCGCACCAGCGGGTGCCTCACCATGCAGTCGTAAAACACCTGCACCGGCCAGCGCCGCTGCGCGCACATGGCCAGTTCCAGCCGCAGCACCTGCTGGGCGGCGATGGTGCGCGCATCCTTCTTGAGCAGGTTGAAACGCTTGACCGCCGCCGTCGCCAGATCGGCGTCGTCGCTCTTTTTCGGCTTGGGCAGGTCGGCGCTGCGCGTGCCGTCGGCGGCGCGCGCGAATGGCGTGAGCGTTTCGTCGAAGCCGACATGGAACTGGCGCGGACCGAAGTCGAGCAGCAGGGTGCCTTGTTCATCGAGGCCGAGGTCGGGCGCGAGGCGGTCTTGCAGTTCTTCGCGCGTCAGGCCGCGCACGTCGGCGATCTGCGCGATCTTTTCCCTGGCGCGGTCCTGCAGTGGCTTGAACTTGAGTTTTTGGGCGACGCCGTTGAGCAGCATCAAGGCGATGTCGCTGCCGATCCGCGCGAGCACGTCCAGGCCGACGACGGCGCGCGCATGCAGGCCCTGGCCGGGCCAGACGCGCAGCAGGCGGGTAAGCCTGCGCGCGCTCTCGTCGTTGCCGAGCAGGCCGAGTGCGTGGAAAGCCCAGATTTCCTTGCCCCTGGCGCCGTCCTCCGTCCAGGCGCGGAACAGCTCCCACGCAAAATCGGCGAGCGAATCGGGCGTGCACGCCTGCTTGAGTTGGGTGACGCCGGCGTGCACGCCATCAGGGTGCGGGACACGCAGCATGGCGCCAAGCGCATCCATTGCGTCATCGGGCAGCGCCTTGCCACCGGCGGCCAGCAGGGGACGGGTCCACACCAGCGGTGTCCAGAAGGCCGGCAGCTTGCTGCTCCTGGCCGGCTCGGGCCATGATGGCGCGGCCAGCACCGGTGGCAGTTCGCTGGCGGCGGCGCAGTCGCGCATCGTGATGTACTGCGCGGCGGCGACCGACAGCACCTTCCAGGCCGGCGCCGGAATCCATGGCTGCAGGGCGGCTACCCGGTGCGCGTGGGTAGCCACCACGCCGGCCAGCACCTGGCGCCCGCGTTCAGGGCCGCAGTGATCCCTGGCGATCAGTTGGCTCAGCGCCGCCATGGTGGCATCGGGCCAGCGCCGGCCGGCGTCGGCCAGATAGTCGGGCGGCAGCTCGCAGTGGCCCTGCACCAGTGCCATGATCGCTTCCGGGGTGCCAATGCAGGCCAGCGCCTGTACCGTCTGCGCGTACCTTACGCCGTCCTTGAGCGCATCGACAGCATCGGTCCCACGGTCCTGCAATGCGGTGGCGACGGCGCGCGGCGATCGATGAAAGCTGTCGTCGCGCAGAGCCTCGCCGCGCGGCCACAGGCGCAGCGCACGCCGTGCTTCGGGCGAGCTGGCGTAGACGATCAGCCATGCGTAGTTGCCGCACCATTGCGCTCGCCCCTTGTCGTCCGTTTCCGGCTGCAGCATCAGCGCCAGTTCGTTGGCCAGTTCCGGCGCATCGGGCAGCAGCGCGGCCAGCAGCGGGCGGGTGCTGGTATGCAGTTCCTTTGCCGCGTCGCGCGCCATGCCGACGCATTCTTCCCAGATCTGTTGCGGGGCGTGCGCCAGGTGGGCGCGCAGCGCCAGGTCGGTGATGCCATAGGGCTGGCGGGCGCCGTCGGTGTTGGCGTGCACTTCATAGCCGTTTTTATCGGGGCCGGCAGCCGGTTCGAGGCATAGGCGCTGCGCCCGGAGCATGATGTCGAAGGCATACGGCAGACCCTTGTCCGCCACCAGCACGTCGAGAAAAGGACAGCCTTCGGCCGCCGGCCGCCTTTTTTCGTTAATTTTTTCCATCGCCAGCAGGACCGCATCGGTTTCGGGCGTGCCAAGCTGCCTGCGCTTGGCGAGGCGCTCGATGGTGTCGATCACGGCCGGCTGGTGCGCGCAGTCGCCGCCCGCTTGCAGTGTGCAGTTTTCGCGCATCCGGGTCAGGAACAGCACCCATCGCTCCCTGCTGGTCGCGCAAGACGGTGGACCGGGGTGGCGGCGCGAGGGCAGGGCGTGCGCGGCCAGTTCGGGCGGCATGTCGGCCAGCGCGCCGGCCGCCAGCCATGGCGCGATGGAATCGGACGGGGGCGTCACGCGCATAATTGCTCCATTACCCGGATAAATTCGCTGACATCGATCGGGTCGAGCGCGCACAGGCGCGCGTCCTCTTCGACGCGGTAGTGTTCGAGAACCAGCCTGACCAACGTCTGTTCTTCGTCACCGTGGATGAAGCCTGCCGTCAGTCCCGGCGCGATGTGCAGGTGCGCCAGTTTGCCCCGACCGAACCACCTTGAAAATTCGACCGTCTCGCCGCCGCTGCCGATGTTGCGGTGCCAGCCCCGCTCGACCAGGCCAAGCAGGCGCCCGGTGCTGACCACGGCGCCGTCCCAGCGCGCCAGCGCCTTGCCGTCGCGCTCGGCCTGCGTGAGCGTGTGCGTGTCGCGCGCGAGTTGGGCAAACGGCTGCAGCAGTTCGTAGTCGGCGAACAGCTGGGCGAAGGCGGCCAGGACGGCCGGGTCGAATTCGAGCGGGTGCGGGATGCCGATCCGGATATCGTCGCCCGGCGCCAGGGCAAAGGCGTCGTCCGCATGGTCGGTGTAGCCGCCGTCGGGCGCGACGCGAAAACTGGCCAGCAGCTTGCCGTCGCTGTCATACGCGCCCCACACCAGGCGCTGCACCAGATGGCGCAGCAGCGGGTGGCCGGCCAGGAAGTCACGGAAGGCTTGCGTCGTCCAGCGCCGCTGCCCGCACATTGCCTGTTCGAGGCGCAGCACCTGCTGGGCGGCGATGCTGCGCGCATCCTTCTTGAGCAGCTTGTAGCGCGCCACGGCGGCCGTCGCCAGCTCCGCGTCGTCGGTCTTTTTCGGCTTGGGCAGCTCGTCCAGGCGCGCGCCCTGCGCATCGCGCAGGCAGGGCTTGAGCGCCTCGTCGAAGACGACGCGGAACTGACGCGGGCCGAAGTCGAGCTGCATTTCGCCGTGTTCGTCCAGGTCCAGGTCGGGCACCAGGCGGTCTTCCAGTTCTTCGGTGCTCAGTTCGAGCGATGCGGCGATCTCGCCGATTTTGTCGTATGCGTGGTGCCGCAGTGCGTTGAACTTGACCTTTTGGGCGATCCCGTGCAGGAGCATCAGGGCGGTGTCGCTGCCGATCATGGCCAGCACGTCCAGGCCCACCACCGCGCGCGCGTTGAGGCTTTCGCCGGGCCAGGCGCGCACCAGCGGCGCGAGCATGCGCGCGCTGTTGTCGTTGCCAAGCATGCCGAGCGCGTAAAACGCCCAGTTTTCCTTGGTTTCGCCGCCCCGTTCGACCCAGGCGCGAAACAGCTCCCAGGCGAAATCGGCCAGCGAGTCCGGCGTGCAGGCCTGTTTGAGCTGGGTCACGCCGGCGTAAATGCGGTCGGTGTGGGGGAAGCGCAGCATGGCGCCGATGATGTCGAGCGCCGCGTCGGGCAGCGCCTTGCCGTTGCTGGCCAAGAGAGGGCGGGTCCATCCGAGCGGGTCCCAAAACAATGGCAACTTGCCGATCCTGGACGGATGCAGCGTGAGCGGATCTTCATCGAGCATGGCGCGCATGGCGTCGGTGACGGCGGCGTCGCCATAGCGGGCGGCGACGTCCATCAGCACGCCGTCATGGCCGGCGCCGGCCAGCATGCGCAGGGCCTGGCGCGCCTGCTCGCGCGGCGCGCCCGCTTCGCCCAGGGCGGCGGCGGCCAGGCCACAGGCGGCATGTTCCGGATTGCGCAGCAGCCAGTTGCGCGCGCTGGCGATCATCTTTTTCGGCTTGGGCATGGCGTAGGCACGCGCCACCGGCGCTGCCAGTTCGACCGCCCCGAAGTGCAGCGCGTAGGCCAGGTTATCGACCGGCTGCTGTGCGACCAGGAGCACCAGGGCGGGCAAGCCGGCCAGGCCCGTGGCGGCGATGGCGCAGGCCGGGTGGTTGATGTCGGTGGTGGCCAGCGCGTTCCAGACCTGGGCGTTAAGTGGCGCCGGCAGCGCCGCGATCAGGCGCGCGCCTTCTTCCGGTGGATGGTAGGAGCCGGTGCTGGCGCGCCATGCCGCGATCAGCGCATCGGCGTCGCCGGCCGCGATGGCGGCCTCGGCAAACGGCGTAGCCGGGCCGTGGTAGTGAATGCGGCGGGTCTCTTTGCCCAGCTGTTCGCGCTGCTGCGCGCTCCAGCGTTCGACCGGCGCCAGGGGCATCGGGGCCAGCGCCAGCGCGGCTGCGCAGGTCGACTTTTTCGATGGGTTCTTCCAGGGAGGGTTGACCAGCACCGGTGGCAGGTCGGCCGCGTCGGCGATGTCCGGCACGCCCAGGTAGCGCGCGGCGGCGTTCGACAGTACCTTCCACGCACCTGCCGACAGCCACGGCTTGAACGCCGGGACCATGTGGGCGCTGCTGGCGAGCACCTCGGCCAGCGCGCAGCGTGCGAAATGCGGTCCGCAGCCGTCCCTGGCGATCAGTTCGCTCAACACGGCCATCGCCGCTTGCGGCCAGCGCGCGGCCGCAGCGTCAAAACGCGCGGACGAATACGACTTGCCCAGTGTTTCAAGCGCCAGCGCCGTCATCGCTTCGTACGTGCCGATGCAACTGAGCCCGTTCGAGGCCTCCTCGTAGATGGCGTGCGGGGCCAGGAGCGCGACCGCGCCAGCGCCACGGTCGCGCACCACGGTGGCCACGTGCCTGGCCGATTTGCCGATGTTGTACTCACCGCAGCTTGCCGCCTTGGGCCAGCGGCGCAACGCCTTGAGGGCGGCGTCCGATGTGGCGTAGGCCTTGAACCACTCGTATTGTTCGAACCAGGGGGCGGGTGGCTGGCCTTCCGGCGACTGTGTGCCCAGGGTCAGTTCGTTGGCCAGGTCCGGCGCATCGGGCAGCAGGATGGCCAGCATGGGACGGCGCCAGTCGGGCAGCGATGGTGCGGCCTGCCGCATCGACCGCACGCAGTCATTCCAGTCCTCCTCGCTCGCCTGCGCCAGGTGCTCACGCAACAGTATGTCGACCTCGCGGTAGCCGCCGTTTAACCAGCTGTAGCCGCTATTGTCCACGTCGGCGCTGATGGCGTACGCCAGGCCGGAGGGATCGCGCTCTTGGTCGAGGATCATTCCCAGCCGCTGCAGAAACACTGCGACGGCGTAGGGCAAGCCTCTGTCGCTCACCAGGAAGTCGGTGAAGGCGCTGGTGTGCACCTCGTCGTAGCCGGAACCCGTATTCGCTTCCAGCAGCATCATGATGGCGTCCGACATGGGCGAACCGCGCCGCCGGTCCTGGGCGATACGCCCGATGGTTTCGGTCACGGCTTCGCGGTACACGGGATCGGAGAGCTCCGCACTGAATATGCAATGGCGGGTGACCGGCTTGAAGTCGTTCCAGCATGCGCCGGCGTCGATGGCGCGCGCTATGCCGGGAAACCGGCGCGACGGCATTGCCAGCGCTGCTAGTTCGGGCGACATGTCGACCAGCGGCTCGACCGCCAGCCAGGGCGCCGAACCGCCTGGCACGGCGATGGCGGGCGCGATGGGGAGCGGGGCCGGCGGGGCAGCGGGGGCGGGCGGCGCCGGATGCACAGCTGCCAGCGGCTGCGCGGCGCCGGTCTCGGCATAGCCCTTGCCGGTCTTTTCGCGAATCAGTTTGTCGATTGCCGCCACCGCCGTGGCGTGGTCCGGATGGGTCTTGGTTTGCCCTTGTCCCGCCGTGCCCACCTTGCCGTAGCGGACATGGACATCGCAGCCATCCTGCCCGACTTCCCAGAATTTGTTGGACGCGCCTTCGCAACATTCGAAACGTCGCATTGGGCGTCCTAAGCGAGCGTGAAGGGAAGGGGGAACCGGCTGCCGGCGCGCGCCGCGCACGTGTTTCGCTTGCTCATAAGTAATGACAAATGTTGTAAAAAATGATACTTTACGGCAAAGCGGTGCCCCTGTCGAGCCGCGCCAATCCGGTTATGATGCGCATCCGGACATCCCATCGTGAGACATGCAATGAAGAAAACCCTGTTTTGCCTGGCATTGATGCTGGGCGGCGTGGCGCAAGCGGACGAGCTGGCCGACGCCAACGCCCTGTTCGCGAAAAAGTCCTATCCGCAAGCGCTGCAGCTCTACACCAAACTGGCTAATGCCGGCAATGCCGAAGCTCAATTGCACATGGGCGAAATGTATTTTTACGGCGAGGCGGGGACGGTGGACCTGGCCAAGGCCGAAGCCTGGTTCAAGAAATCGGCGGCCAAGGGCAACAAGACCGCCGCCGGCTCGCTCGAGATGATCAAAAAGCGCGACACGCGGCGCGCCGAGCTCGATTACTGGATATCCAAATACGATGGCGCCGAGCTCAGCGCAGGGCAGTTCCGCTGTCCGGCGCCGCGCATTCCGACCATGTCGAAGCAGAACGACGACATCGAGAGCGTGTCGGCCAAGGTCGACGCCTGGCAGGATTGCTACAACGCCTTCGTGCGCAACCTGAACGAAGCGAGCCCGCTGACCAAGCGCATTCCCAAGGACATCGCCGACCTCTTGACCAAGGAAGAAACCGAGCAGTCGCGCCTGCACCTGGAAGGCGTGTATGCCGGCATCGCCGAAAACGCCAAGGTCTCGGCCAAGCTGGTGCTGGCCGACTTCGGCGCCTGGCGCAGCGCCACCGACGCTTATATCAAGGAACACAACCGCATCGTGACCGATGCGGCCGCAACCGCGCCGCGCAAGGGCGACTGAACCAGGCGGGCGCAGCCAGGCTGCGCCCGCGCCCTCAGTTCCAGCTGCGCATCAAGCCCACCGCCAGGCCTTCGAGCGCGAAATCGTCGCTTGCCGGATCGACGTGGATGACCTTGAAGTCCGGGTTTTCGGGCAGCAGTTCGATCAGCGAGCCGGTCTTTTTGTAGCGCTTGACGGTGACGTCGTCACCGATGCGGGCCACCACGATCTGGCCATTCTTGGCGCTGTCGACCTTTTTGACGGCCAGCAAGTCCCCATCCATGATGCCGGCGTCGCGCATCGACCAGCCACGCACCTTGAGCAGGAAATCGGGCCGCGAGGAAAACATCGCCGGGTCCACGCTGTAGGTCGCTTCCACATGTTCCTGCGCCAGGATGGGCGAACCGGCGGCCACGCGCCCGACCAGCGGCAGCGACATGAGCAGGTTCGGCGGCGGCATGGGAATGGCGTCGACGCTCGCGCCGATCAGGCGGATGCCGCGCGAGGTGCCCGGCGAAATTTCGATGGCGCCCTTGCGCGCAAGCGCCTGCAGGTGCTCTTCGGCCGCGTTGGCCGACTTGAAGCCCAGTTCATTGGCGATCTCGGCACGGGTCGGAGGAAAGCCCGTGTTCTCGATCGCATCCTTGATCAGGTTGAGGATTTGTTCTTGCCGTGGTGTGAGCTTGATCATCGATGTGCGGGACTGTGTATATGGACAGACTGTATTTTTGTACAGTATTTCGCGCAATGCAAGGGTTAATTAGCGGAATGGGGAATTATTTGCGACAGCGGCTGTCCAACATCGAGAAGAGGACGCCCCTCGCGGTGCGAAGCAGGGACGTCAAGGCGCAGGGTGACGGCGCAGCAATTGTTCGGCAAGGCATTCTGCCGTAGCGCGACAACGATAGGGGGCTCGATAGAGGAGTGATGTCATGGACCGTCTCACGGTACCACCTGTTGAATATGAGGACGACTTCGTACTGTGGGTCGAGCAGCAGGCGAGTTTGTTAAGTGCAAGGCAGTTCGATCAGCTTGACGTTCATCATCTGATAGAGGAGCTGAGAGCCATGGTGGGCCATCATCGCAGGGAGCTGGGAAGTCGCCTGGAAGTGCTGATGATGCATCTGCTTGAATGCCAGTTTCAGCCCAGCCACAAGTCGCCCAGTTGGCTCAATACGATCGACCACCAGCGTGGCCAGATCGACGAGCTCGTGCGCGAAAGTCCGAGTCTGGTTCCGACCATCGCACACGTGGCCCAGCAACGCTATGCGCGGGCCAGGCGCATGGCCGCCAGGGAAACCGGTCTATCCAGAAACGGATTTCCATTGGCTTTACCCTATAGCGTGCAACAATTGCGCGACGACGACTTCGTGCCGTGACGGGACGGGTCCGCCTGCCTGGGATGCGTGGGGATCATGCCAAGGGCGCCACGGCGGACCAGCCCGGCGTATGAGCGTTGTCGACGTCGCTGCTCGCACTGCAGGCGTGAGCGCCGCTGCCCGGTATCTATCTGCGAGAAAGCGACCGCCGTGCCCGTCGCATGATGGTCCAGGGTAATTCAGGTGTTGCTTGTTGCCCCACTTCACGCTATAATCGCCGGCTTTCCCTTCCCACACTCGTCTTGACGCCGAGGTGGGCATTTGTTTAAACGTCCCTAAGGAGTTATGCATGCGTCATTATGAAATCGTTTTTATCGTCCACCCGGACCAAAGCGAGCAAGTCCCGGCGATGATCGAACGCTACAAAGCCAGCGTAACCACGCGCGGCGGTTCGGTTCACCGTGTTGAAGACTGGGGCCGTCGTCAGATGGCTTACTCGATCCAGAAGCTGCCAAAAGCGCACTACATCTGCCTGAACATCGAATGCGACAACGAGACCCTCGTGGAACTCGAAACCGCGTTCAAATTCAATGATGCCGTGCTGCGTCACCTCACCGTTAAGATGAAGAAGGCTGAAACCACGCCGTCGCCGATGATGAAATCGGTACAACGTGAAGACGCAGCCAAGAGCCACCGCACTGAAGCGCCTGCTCCTGCAGCCGCGCCAGCGCCAGCTCCAGCCGCAGCAGCGTAATTGTTGACAAGATTCCCTGAACGCGAATGACCTCACCTCGGTGAATCAACTCCAGTTCGTAGCCCAGATTTGCGAGCGCGACGTATTGCGCTACACCCCGGCCGGCGTGCCCATCGTGACCGCCACCCTGATGCACAGTTCGCAGCAGATGGAAGCAGGGGTTGCCAGGTTGGTCGAATTCGACATCACCGCGCTTGCCGCGGGCGAGATTTCGGGACGATTCAGCCAGGCCGAATTGGGCGCCGTTCATCAGTTCACGGGATTTCTGGCCAAGAAGAACCGCAGCAGCAAAAGCCTGGTGTTTCACATCATTGATTTCTGTGCCGCCGCCTGAGGCGTCAGCACATTTTTAGATACAGGAGCCTCAAATGGCATTCGGTAAAAAATTCGACAAGAACAAGCTCAAGCTTAAAGAAAAGCGCAAACAACAGAACCCACTGTTCAAGCGTAAGAAATTCTGCCGCTTCACCGCAGCAAACGTTGAACAGGTCGACTACAAAGACGTAGACACCCTGAAAGACTTCGTCCAGGAAAACGGCAAGATCATGCCAGCACGCCTGACCGGTACCAAAGCGCACTACCAGCGCCAGGTTGACACCGCAATCAAGCGCGCCCGCTACCTCGCGCTGCTGCCATACACCGATCTGCACCACGCTTAATCGCTGCGGATAAACTGGAGAACTCTATGCAAATCATTCTGTTGGAAAAAGTTGTTAACGTCGGCAACCTGGGCGATGTTGTTAAAGTCAAAGACGGTTACGCACGTAACTTCCTGATCCCGCAACGCATGGCTCGCCGTGCTACCGCATCGGCTGTCGCTGAATTCGAAGTCAAGCGCGCCGAACTGGAAAAAGCAGCAGCTGCCAAGCTGGCCGCTTCCCAGGCCCAAGGCGACAAGCTGGGCGGCATGACCATCTCGATCGCTCAAAAAGCGGGCGTCGATGGCCGTCTGTTCGGTTCGGTCACCAACTTCGACATCGCTGAAGCGCTGACGAAAGCGGGCTTCGCTGTAGAAAAATCGCAAGTACGCATGCCTACCGGCCCGCTGAAAACGACTGGCGAACACGCTGTTGCAGTCGCTCTGCACACCGACGTCGTGGCCGAGATCACGATCGCTGTTGTTGGCGAAGCTGCTTAAGTAGCGCATGTCACACTGTTGCATTGCAGGCATCATGCTTGCAATGCAACTACGAAAAAGCCGGGTCTTCCCGGCTTTTTTTACGTCCAAATCTCCCCAATTATGTCAGCCAGTTGACCCGAAGCAGGTATAATTCGCGCCATGAACGCACCATCCGATCCGCAGCTCGACGCCCTCCGCATCCCGCCCCATTCCATCGAAGCAGAACAATCTGTGATCGGTGGTTTGCTGCGCGATAACGCCGCGTTCGACCGCATTGCCGACATGATGCATGCGGACGACTTCTATCGCTACGATCACCGCATCATCTTCGAGCAGATCGTCAAGCTGATCAACCAGTCGAAACCGGCCGACGTGATCACCGTGTTCGAGGCGCTCAGCAACATCGCCAAGGCCGAAGATGTGGGCGGCCTGCAGTACCTGAACGCGATGGCGCAGAACACGCCGTCGGCGGCCAACATCCGGCGCTACGCCGAGATCGTGCGCGACCGCGGCGTGCTGCGCAAACTGATCACCGTGGCCGACGAAATCTCGGGCAATGCGTTCAACCCGCAGGGCAAGGAAGTCAAGCAGATGCTCGACGAAGCCGAGTCCAAGATCTTCGCCATCGCCGAACAGGGCGCGCGCGGCTCGCAGGGCTGGATCGCGGTGCAGCCGCTGCTGACCCAAGTGGTCGAGCGCATCGATGAACTCTACAGCCGCGACAACCAGAGCGAAATCACCGGCGTGCCGACCGGCTTCATTGACCTCGACCGCATGACGTCCGGCCTGCAGCCGGGCGACCTGGTGATCGTGGCCGGCCGTCCGTCGATGGGCAAGACCGCCTTCTCGGTCAACATCGGCGAGAACGTCGCCATCGAAGCGGGCCTGCCGGTCGCGATCTTCTCGATGGAGATGGGCGGCACCCAGCTGGCCATGCGTATGCTTGGCTCGGTCGGCCAGCTCGACCAGCACCGCCTGCGCACCGGCCGCCTGAACGACGAAGACTGGCCGCGCCTGACGCACGCGATTCAAAAGATGAACGACGCCCAGTTGTACATCGACGAGACGCCGGCATTGAACCCGATCGAGCTGCGCGCGCGCTCGCGCCGCCTGTCGCGCCAGTGCGGCAAGCTTGGCCTGATCATCATCGACTACATCCAGCTCATGACGGGCAGCCAGCCGGGCGACAACCGCGCCTCCGAGATTTCGGAGATTTCGCGTAGCCTGAAAGGGCTGGCCAAGGAACTGCACTGTCCCGTGATCGCCCTGTCCCAGCTGAACCGCTCGCTGGAACAACGCCCCAACAAACGCCCCATCATGTCCGACTTGCGCGAATCGGGCGCTATCGAGCAGGATGCCGACGTCATCATCTTCCTGTATCGCGATGAGGTCTACAACCCGGATTCGCCCGACAAGGGCACCGCGGAGATCATCATCGGCAAGCAGCGTAACGGTCCGATCGGCTCGATCCGCCTGACCTGGATCGGCCAGTACACCAAGTTCGGTAACTACAGCGGTAACCTGGCGGTCTACCAGGGCGACTAACCCATAACGGCGCCGCCACGAGCGGCGTCCTTCAGCAGTACCACGCAGTAGCAATCACGCTTTAACGCGCTTTAACGGAGAAACCATGTTTGGACGCCTGATGCCCACCGAGGGCAAGTTTTTTGAGCTCTTCAACCAGCACGCCGCACTATGCGTGAAGGGCGCGCATGAAATGGTTGGCCTGATGACCAACTTCGACGACCTCGAAAACCGCGTCCACGCGATCGAAAGCATCGAAAAGCAAGCCGACAAGATCACCTACGCCACGGTCGACATGCTGCACAAGACGTTCATCACCCCGATCGACCGCGACGACATCCACAAGCTGATCACGCGCATGGACGACATCCTCGACCTGATGGAAGACGCAGCGCAGACGGTGTCGCTGTACGACCTCAAGGCGGTGACCCCGGAAGCGAAGCGCCTGGCCGAACTGTGCCTGGCCTGCTGCCAGAAAGTCGAACAAGCCGTCGGCCTGCTGCACAACATGGACAACTCGCAAAAGATCGTCGCCATCTGCGAAGAGATCGACCGCCTCGAGTCCGACGCCGACCATGTGATGCGCGCCGCCATGTCGAAACTGTTCCGCGATGAACCGGACGTGCGCAACCTGATCAAGCTCAAGGCGATCTACGAGATCCTCGAAACCGTGACCGACCGCTGCGAGGATGTTGCCAACATCATCGAAGGCATCATCGTCGAAAACGCGTAAGCGGCGCCAGCATGGAACATATCCAAATCAGCATTTACGTGCTCGGCATGTTGATCGCCCTGGCGCTGCTGTTCGACTTCATGAACGGTTTCCACGACGCGGCCAACGCGATTGCCACGGTCGTCTCGACGGGCGTGCTCAAGCCGCAGAGCGCGGTCGCCATGGCCGCCGTGTTCAACTTCATTGCCATCGGCGTGGTGGGCGTGCACGTCGCCGCCACCCTGAGCAAGGGCACCATCGATCCCAAGGTGGTGGACCAGTACATCATCTTCGGGGCCCTGGTCGGGGCCATCATCTGGAACCTGATCACCTGGTACTACGGCATTCCTTCGTCGTCCTCGCACGCGCTGATCGGCGGCCTGGTGGGCGCGGCGGTGGCCAAGTCCGGCACCGGCGCCCTGATCGGCAGCGGCTTGCTCAAGACCGTCATCTTCATCGTGATCGCCCCCTTGCTCGGCTTTGCGCTCGGCTCGATCATCATGCTGATCGTGGCCTGGGTGTTCGTCAAGTCGACCCCGCGCAAGGTCGATACCTGGTTCCGCCGCGCGCAGTTGTTCTCGGCGGCCGCGTACAGCCTGGGCCACGGCGGCAACGACGCGCAAAAAACCATGGGCATCATCTGGATGCTGCTCATCGCCAGCGGTTACTGCAACCCGGCCGACCCCACCCCGCCAAGCTGGGTGATCATTTCGTGCTACGCGGCGATCAGCTTCGGCACCTTGTTCGGCGGCTGGCGCATCGTCAAGACCATGGGCCAGAAGATCACCAAGCTCAAACCGGTAGGCGGCTTTTGCGCCGAAACCGGCGGCGCGATCACCTTGATCATGTCGAGCTTTTTCGGTATTCCGGTATCGACCACGCACACCATCACCGGCGCCATCGTCGGCGTGGGGGCGTCGCAGAAGATGTCGGCGGTGCGTTGGGGCGTGGCCGGCAATATCGTATGGGCCTGGATTTTCACGATTCCGGCGTCGGCCTTCATGGCGGCGGTGGCATGGTGGATCGGTACCCACATCATGTAAGGGGCACGCGCCCCGGCAAGCAAGACCGCCCGTTCCGACCGGCGGTCTTTTATTTCGTCCGGCGCTAACTTTCGTCCGGCGCTAACGGATGCACACCTGGCGCACCGTGCGCAGGTCGGTCAGGCCCAGCAAGACCTTCTCGATGCCGTCCATTTTCAGGGTCAGCATGCCTTCATCGAGGGCGGCGGCGAGCAGCAGCGCGACCCGGCTGCGCTCCTGCAACAGGCGCTTGATGTGGTCCGAGCCGATCATCAGTTCGTGCAGGCCGATCCGGCCCCGGTAGCCGCCATTGCACCCGGCGCAGCCGCGCGCGCGGTACAAGGTGAAGCGCCCCTCGCCATCGGCATGGCGCGCGCGCCAGGCGGCCAGCACCGTGTCGGGCGCCGCGCCGGCGTGGGCAACTTCGGCGCAGTACTCGCCGGCCAGTTGCGCCATTTCGGCCGCGTCGGGCTGGTAGGCTTCTTTGCACGCGCCGCACAAGCGCCTGGCCAGGCGCTGCGCCAGCACGCCGAGCAGCGCATCGGCGAAGTTGAACGGGTCCATGCCCATGTCGAGCAGGCGCACGATTGATTCCGGCGCGCTGTTGGTGTGCAGGGTGGCCAGCACCAGGTGCCCGGTCAGCGACGCCTCGATGCCGATGCCGACCGTTTCGCGGTCGCGCATTTCGCCAACCATGATCACGTCCGGGTCGGCCCGCAAAAAGGCCCGCATCACGGTCGCGAAGTCGAGCCCCGCCTTGCGGTTGACCTGCACCTGGCGCAAGCCCTTTTGCGTGATCTCGACCGGGTCTTCGGCGGTCCAGATCTTGGTGTCGGGCGTGTTCAGGTGCGCCAGCAGGGAGTGCAGGGTGGTGGTCTTGCCCGAACCGGTCGGCCCGCACACGAAGAACAGGCCGTGCGGCTTGCCGATCGCCGCCAGCAGGCGCGCCAGGTTATGCGGCAGCACGCCCAACTGGTCGAGCGCCATGGCGTCGCCGGCCGGCAGGATGCGCATGACGATGTCCTCCACCCCGCCGGCCGACGGAATGGTCGCCACGCGCAATTCGATGTCGAGCGGGCCGTACTTGCCAAAGCTGATCTTGCCATCCTGCGGCCTGCGCCGCTCGGACGTATCGAGGTCGCACATGATCTTCACGCGCGCGGCGAGGGCGTTGCGGTAGCCGGCCGGGATGTCGATGTAGGGCGCCAGCGCGCCATCCTTGCGAAAGCGGATCGCGGTGCGCCCCTTGCCGGGCAGCGGCTCGATGTGGATGTCGGACGCGCCCTGGCGCCAGGCGTCCATGATCACCTTGTTGACCAGCTTGACCAGTTCATTTTCCACCGCCTGCGAGACCGGCCGGGTGTCTTCGCTGTCGTTCGCGTCGTGCGTCATGCCGGACAAGACTTCGCGCAGGGAGCTGCCGTCGCTGCGCGCGGTGGTGCCGAAGAACTGGTCGACCGTGCGCCGGAATTCGGCGCGCGTGGTGACGCACCAGACGATGCTCGACCTGGGGAAGACCTGGTTGACGATGCGGCTGGCGCGCACCCGTTCCGGGTCGAGCGCGAGCACCAGCAAGCCGTCCTTGTCTTCGTCGAGCGGCAGCCACTGGTTGTCGTCGACGTATTGGGCCTTGAGGTTCTTGAGCAGGGAAACGGGTTTGATACGCCCCGGCGCAAACGCTTCGTAGCGCACCCCGAAATGGCGCGCCAGCGCGTTGCCGATGGCCGCCAGGGGCAGATGCAAGTCCCTCACCAGCACGTCTTCGATGTCGAGCAGGGCCGCATGCGCCGCGTGCCGTGCCTGTTCGAGCTCGGCGGCGGAGACGAGCGCGTCCAGAACCAGCGCGTCGTACTTGCTGTGTGCTTGCATGCGGCCCCCGTCATGGCGCTGGAAAGCCACCATGATGTGGACATTCCGCGGCACCGCGCTTGACCTCGCTCAGGCGTGCGGACGGAACCGGAATCGCCCAGGCGCGTCAGTTAGAGCCGAGCAAGTCGTGGGCGTCGAGGATGGCGTAGATGATGTCCGGATGGCGCTCGAGCGAGCGCCGGATCGCGCTCGGGACCGCCTGACGGGTCTTGCGGCACAGGCCCGGCCGTTCTTCCAGCACAATGCTCAGGCCGCGCGCGCTTTTCACCTCGTTGTGACTGGGCGTGATCTGCAAGACCACCCCGAGCTGACTGCGCAGGCGCTCGCTCAGCTTGTTCAGTTCGACGTAGCTGGCGATGCCGTCGATATGCGCGAGCAGTTTCTTTTCTTCCTCGCGGGTCAGGCGCAGGATGCGCGTGTCGCCGCCGGGCTCGGCCAGCAGGGCGTCGCGCTGGCACACGCAGGCGCCAGGCGGACATTCGGTGCGGATCGGAAAAGGAGGTGCCTGGAGCATGGTGGTCGGATCGCCGCAGCGGGGGAACGGGCCGGATCGATAGAGTAGCCCCGTAGCGGCGTTGCTGTCAAACGGCGGCCGCCGCCCTGGCCCGGGCGCGATGAGGCACGCAATGCCGCCGGCCGGGACGGCATTGCGCATCGGGTAGATTTTTCTTGCCCTTGTTTATGGACATGCTGGGCGCCAGGTTCGAGCCTGCTCACCCCGCTGTATGATGCACGCGCGACATGAGCGATAATTCCGCCACTCACCTTCCATCTTTATTGCTTATGAAATACACATGCCCCCATTGCCAGGTCCCCCTCGGGATATTCCTTGTGGGGCCCGGCCGCCCGCGCGTCAAGCAGGGGGCTTGTCCAGCCTGCGGAAGCAAGGTGAGCATCGGCGCCAACGGTAAACGCGGTGCGATCGTGCTGCCCTTGCTGATCGTATGCAGCTGGTTGGCCTGGGGAAGCGTGCCGCCGGTGATACTCGGGCTGCTGTCAGGGTTTGTGCTGTTGACCACGGTAATGCAGTTGGACAAGCTGCCGCCGGCCTAAGTACCCGCCCATAAATAAGTGTGAGTTTTTGGCGAACATAGCCGGCGCGCTGCGGCGTTGCCCTCCGCTCGCAGTGCTCGCACTGCGTCGCGTCGGGCGCCTTGCATCGCATCCGGCTATGTTCGCCAAAAACTCACACTTATTTCTGCGCGGGTACTTAGCGCGGCCGTCATTGCGCCGCGTGGGCATCGCCCGGCGCAGTGCTCGCGGGCACGTTCATCCTGTGCCCCAGTTCGGCATTTCCGTAAGTACGAATCACTTCGGAAATGACCACGTGATACCCGTCCAGCCACTTCGCCTGCGCCGCCTTGGCTTGCAGATGGGCCGGATGTTGCATCAACGCTTGCAGCGCTTCCAGGCTGTCCCAATAGTACACGTTCGAAAACAAGCCGGTGGCGCGGTTTTCCCACGCTTCTTCACCCAGGTAACCGGGCAGCGACTTGGCCGCCTCGGCAATGGTTTTGTCGAGCTGATGAAACTCGTCGTCGAGATCCTTGGTGCCGAAAATGAAGGTGGAAGCGTACATGGCGTGCCTGGTAATAGTGAACGGCAATTGTGCCATGCCAGCAATTTACTTGTTGGACAATCATAGTTGCGTGAGAGAATGCCGCTTTCTGAATGGATGGAGTGCGCATGAACTGGAAACCGAACAAGTGGATCGCCACCGGCCTGAACCTGGCGACCATGCCACTGGGCCTGGTGTACGCCGGCGCGCCGCGCCTGGGCGCCTTGTTGTTCGGTGGCGCCTTGCTGCTGGCGTGCGCCATCTTCTTCCTGCTTCCGGGGCCGCTGGCCAACGGCGCCATGGTGGTGCTCCAGTTGACCCTGGTGGTGCTCGGCCTGACCTTGGGCTACCGCGTGGCCAGCCGCGCCCCGCCGCGCGCTGTCAGACCGGGCTACACGCGCTGGTATGGATTGCTGGCCATCGCGCTGCTGTACCTGATGGTCGTGGTCGGCCTGCGCGCCTGCTTTTATGAAACCTTTCGCGCACCCTCGACGTCCATGGCGCCGACCATCCGGGCGGGCGCCAACCTGCTGGTGCAGAAATGGGGCTACGGCCATGTGAGCGCCTATGGCATGACCCTGGCGTCGCGTCCGATCTCGGCGCCTCTGAAGCGTGGCGACATCATCGCCTTCGATTTTCCGCTCGACCCGACCCAGCAATACGTCAAGCGCGTGGTGGGCCTGCCGGGCGACAAGGTGCAATACCGCGAGCGTCAGGTATTCGTCAACGGCGGCGCCACGCGCGTGCGCGCGCTCGATGCCTATTTCGAGCCCGACCGCCTCGAAGCGATGCCGCGTTTTGAAAACAGCCTCGACGGCGTGCGCTTCGACACCTTGCTCAACGAGACCGATCCGGGCGCCGGGGAGCGCCTGGTGCGCGACCACGGCTGCGTCTACGAACACCTGGTGCAGGCATGCGAAGTCCCGCCCGGCCACTATTTTGTCATGGGCGACAATCGCGACAACAGCTACGACAGCCGGTTCTGGGGCTTTGTGCGCTCCGACCAGGTGCTGGGCAAGGTGGTGCGCATCATGCAGTAAGGACGGCGCGCGGCCGGCCTACTTGATGCACACCTGGCGCACCATCTTGATGTCGGTGATGCCCGAGAGGACCTTTTCGATGCCATCCATCTTCAGGGTCAGCATGCCGTCTTCCAGCGCCGCCGCCAGCAGGGCGGTCACGCGGCTGTGTTCCTGCAAGAGTTTCTTGACCTTGTCGGTGCCGATCATCAGTTCGTGCAGGCCGACCCTCCCGCGATAGCCCTTGTTGCACTCGGCGCAGCCGACGGCCCGGTACAGGGTGAACTGGCCGTCGGCATTGGCATAGCGGCTGCGCCAGCCGGCCAGCACCTGCGCGCGCCCGGCCTCGGGGTCGCTGACGAAGGCGTCGGTCGCCAGCAGTTCGCTGCAAAATTCGGTGAGCAGCAAGTCCACCTCGGCCGCATCCGGATGGTAGGCCTCTTTGCACGAGGCGCACAGGCGCTTGGCCAGGCGCTGCGCCAGGATGCCGAGCAGCGCATCGGCGAAATTGAACGGGTCCATGCCCATGTCGAGCAGGCGCACGATCGATTCCGGCGCGCTGTTGGTGTGCAACGTCGCCAGCACCAGGTGGCCGGTGAGCGACGCTTCGATGCCCATGCTGACGGTTTCCTTGTCGCGCATTTCGCCGACCATGATCACGTCCGGGTCGGCCCGCAAAAAGGCCCGCATCACGGTCGCAAAATCGAGCCCCGCCTTGCGGTTGACCTGCACCTGGCGCAAGCCCTTTTGCGTGATCTCGACCGGGTCTTCGGCGGTCCAGATCTTGGTGTCCGGGGTGTTCAGGTGGCTGAGCACCGAGTGCAAGGTGGTGGTCTTGCCCGACCCGGTCGGCCCGCACACGAAAAACAGGCCGTACGGTTTTTCGATGGCCGCGCGCAGGCGCTCCAGGTTAAATGGCAACACGCCCAGCTTGTCGAGCGGGATCGGCTCGCCCGCCGCCAGGATGCGCATGACGATGTCCTCCACCCCGCCCGAGGATGGAATGGTCGCCACGCGCAGCTCGATGTCGAGCGGGCCGTATTTCTTGAACTTGATCTTGCCGTCCTGCGGTTTGCGCCGCTCCGAAATATCGAGGTCGCACATGATCTTCACGCGCGCGACCAGCGCATTGCGGTAGCTGGCCGGGATTTCGATGTACGGCACCAGCGAGCCATCCTTGCGAAAGCGGATCCCGGTCTTGCCTTTGCCCGGCAAGGGCTCGATGTGGATGTCCGAGACGCCCTGGCGGTGGGCATCCATGATGACCTTGTTGAGCAGCTTGACCAGTTCGTTTTCGACGGCGGCCGAGACCTCCAGTGTACCGTCTCCGTCGACCTCGTCCTGGTCCATCCCGGAGAGCAGTTCGCCCACCGAGCCGCCCACGGCGTCGACGGCGGCGCCGAAGAATTGTTCGGCGGTGCGCCGGAAGTCCTCGCGCGTGGTGACGCGGTACAGCACTTTGGCCTTGGGGAAGATCTGGTTGACGATCTTGCTGGCATGGATGCGCTCCGGGTCGAGCGCCATCACCAGCAGGCCCTCGGCGCTTTCTTCGAGCGGCAGCCACTGGTTTTCCTCGACATATTGCGCCTTGAGGTTGCGCAGCAGTTCGGTCGGCTTGATCCGGTCCGGCTTGTACGGCTCGTACGGGGTGACGAAGAACTTCGACAGGGAGTCGCCGATGGCCGCCGCGCGCACCTGGAACTCCTTGGACAGCACCTCCTCGATATCGAGGTTCTTCTTGCGCGCCGAACGCGTGGCCAGTTCCAGTTCGGGCGCCGACAGCACCGCCTCGTGCACCAGCCCGACGTACTTGGTGCGCATCGTCTGCGGCGGCTTGAGGCGCTGGCTGAAGGCCACCGACAAGGTCTCGCACAGGTCTTGCGCGCCTTCCACGCACACCGGCGAGAACGGTCCGCCCTTGCGGTTGTTGATGAACTGGATCACGCCGAGCAGCTCGTTCGACTGCACCGTCAGCAGCGGCGCGACCAGCATTTCGCGCGTGCGGTAGCCGGTGCGCTGGTCCACCCCGCTCTGGAAGTGCAGGCCCGGCGCGAGGCGCTGCAGCTCTTGCTCGTCGTAGGCGTCGCGAATGTTCAGGGCCTTGCGGCTCAGGGCCACGAAACCGGCGATCGAACTGGGCGAAATCGACAGACGCAGTTCGCGAAACGTCGTCAGTCCGGTCTTGACCTTGGAAACGATATGGTCTTTTTCGGGCGTGACCGCGTACAGGGTGAAGCGGTCGCAGTCGAACAGGTCGCAAAAATCCATGCCCAGGTCGAGCATGATTTCATCGAGATTGGCGGTCGCGTGAATCTTGTTGGTGACCGCCTGCAGCCTTTTGGAAAAATCCAGGCGCGCGCCGGTGTCGTCGTCGCCTCCTTGCTTGCCGCTTGCCGCATCGTTCATGGTGTCGTCGCTTTCGGCTGGTTCAGTTCAATGTCACTTCCAGGCCTTCGTAGGCCAGCACCACCGACAGGCCGTCCGGCAGCGGCCCGTGGCGCAGGAGGGCGTCGGCGAAGACCGCTTCGAGTTCGTCGTCGCTGCGGGTCGGTTCGTGGTGGGTGCAGTACAGGGTGCGCGCGCCGACCCGCACCGCGCTGGCGATGGCCGCGTCGAAGGTGCCGTGCCCCCAGCCGCGCTTGGACGGGTATTCGTCGCGCGTGTACGAGCAGTCATGGACCAGCGCGTCGACGCCGTGCATGGCGCGGTCGATGGCCAGCTGGCGCTGTTCGATCTCGCGCTGGCAGCTCGCGTGGCGCGGGTCGGGTTCCGGATACGGGTTGAAGAAAGGCTCGTGGTCGCCCGTGAAAAACAGCGACTTGCCGTTGCAGCTGATGCGGTAGCCCAGGTTGCTCACAGGGTGGTTCATGACCACGTTCTCGACGACCGCGTCGCCCACCGAGACGGCCACCCCGACCTCGAGCGTATGGTAGTCGATGGTGGCCGCCATCTGCGCTTCGCCGACCGGAAAATAGCTGTTTTGCAGCTGCACGCCCATGATGTGTTCGATGCCCTGGCCGGACGCCTCGTCGCGCGCGCCGTGCAGGCGTATCCGGCTGCTGGGGAGGAACAGCGGCGTGAAAAATGGCAGGCCGTGGATATGGTCCCAGTGGCTGTGGGTGATGAAAATATTCGCCGTCACCGGCAAGCGCGTGAGCAGGTCCTGGGCCAGCGCAAAAATGCCGGTGCCGCCGTCGAGGATGATCAGGGTGCCGTCGTCGGTGCCCACTTCGATGCAGGTGGTGTTGCCGCCGTAGCGCGCGGTGCGCGGCCCCGGCGAAGGAATCGAGCCGCGCACGCCCCAGAAGCGCAATTTCATGTCGTCACTCTCATGGCCGGAACCGTCGATGTTGCAATTACGGTCGATCATAGCGGTTTTGCCTGCGCGTGGCTGCACATTTTGCCCTCGCAATCGAGCGTCCCCGCTTTCGTGCCGTTTTGCCCACGCTTTTTTGCGCACCGGTGTACAGGGCCGGCGAGCGGCGCTACACTCATCCAGATAGCCATGCGCCCTGGCGCGACCTTCCGACGGACGGGTGAATCTTCATGCAAGCTGCAAAATGATGAGCAAGCGCGCACGCCGGCTGCGTAAATACGCCCCGCGCTGGCTGCTCGGGCTCGCGCTCACCGCGTTGGCGGCGCTGTCCACGCTGGGCTTTTTTCACAGCGATTCGGTCGAGCGCATGGACGGCTTCGTGGCCGGCCTGCGCATGCGCATCGAGGCGCCCGTGCTCGACGCGCGCATCGTCATTGTCGATATCGATGAAAAGAGCCTGGCCGCGCTCGGGCGCTTTCCGTGGAGCCGCGATATCCAGGCCAAGCTGGTGACCCAACTGACGCGCCATTACGGCGCCGGCGCGGTCGGTTTCGACATCTCCTTTCCGGAACCCGATACCTCGTCCGGCTACGCCGTGCTCGAACGCCTGGCCGGCGCCGAACTGGCCGGGGTGGACGGCCTGAAGGCGCAACTGGCGCGCCTGAAAGCGGGCATGGATTACGACGGCTTGCTGGTCGACGCGCTGCGCGGGCAGAACGTGGTGCTCGGCTACAACGTCTCGGACAAGCTGCGCAAGGGCGTGCTGCCGGCGCCGGCATTTACCGTCGAGAGCCTGAACGGGCGCGAACTGCTGGCCTACACGGCCCACGGCTACGAAGCCAATATCGCCCGCCTGCAGCAGGCCGCCGCCGGCGCCGGCATCTTTACCGCCTCCACCGACGCCGATGGCGTGATCCGCTCGTCGATCCTGTTGCAGCGCATCGGCGAGGCGTATTATCCCTCGCTGTCGCTGGCCACCGCCGCCGTGTACCTGAAGGCGCGCGCCATCGCGCCGTATTTCGACACCACCGTCGAGCAGTTGTCGCAGGCCGAAAAAGACAGCGGCGCGGTGCCGTCGATCTCGCTCTTTTTGCCGCGCGGGCAGATGCGCATTCCGGTGGGCGAAGGGCTCACTACCTATGTGCAGTTCCGTGGCCGCGGCGGCCCGGCCGGCGGCGCGTTTCGCTACGTCTCGGCGCTCGACGTGCTCACCGGCGCGGTGCCGCCGGCGCAGCTCAAGGGCGCGCTGGTGCTGGTCGGCTCGACCGCGCCCGGCATCAACGACCTGCGCGCCACGCCCGTCAATCCCGAGTTCCCCGGGGTGGAAGTGCACGCCAACCTGCTCAAGTCGATCCTCGACAACGACTTCAAGTCGCGTCCCGCCGCCGCCTATCTGTTCGAGTGCGCTCTGGTGCTGGCCTTCGGCCTGGTGCTGTCGCTGGCGCCGGCCCTGCTGGCGCCGCTGCGCGCGGTGCTGCTGACGGCGACGGCGCTGGCGGCGGCCATCGGCCTCAATTTCTACCTCTACTACGAAGCCGGCATGGTGCTCGGCGCCGCCGTGCTGGTGCTGCTGATCCTGGCCCTGTTCGTGCTCAACCTGGGCTTCGGCTACTTTGTCGAGGTGCGCAAAAGCCACGCCCTGGTGTCGCGCTTTCGCGAGTACGTCGCGCCCGAGCTGGTGGCCGAAATGGCTGACAATCCCGAGCAGTACACCATGGAGGGCGAAAGCCGCGAACTGAGCGTGCTGTTCGTCGACGTGCGCGGTTTCACCACCATTTCGGAAGGACTCGACCCGAAAACCCTGCGCGAATACATCAATCTGTACCTGACGGCCATGTCGGAAGACATCCGCGACAGCCATTGCGGCACGCTCGACAAATACATCGGCGACGCCGTCATGGCCTTCTGGGGTGCGCCGGTGTCCTTTGCCGACCATGCCCGGCGCGCCGTGGCCACCGCCTTGCTGATGCAGGCCAGCGCGGCGCGCCTGGACGCGCAGTTCCAGGTGCGCGGCTGGCCGCCCTTGCAGATCGGGATCGGCATCAACAGCGGCATGATGCACGTCGGCGACATGGGCTCGCGCATCCGCCGCGCCTACACCGTCATGGGCGACGCGGTCAACCTGGCCGCGCGCCTGGAAGGCGTCACCAAGGTGTACGGGGCCGGCATCGTGGTGGGGGAGGCTACGCGCGCCGCCGCTCCCGGCTTCGCCTGGCGCGAACTGGACCTGGTGCGGGTCAAGGGCAAGCATGCGCCGGTTGCCATCTTCGAGCCGCTCGGCATGGCAGCCGCGCTCGAGCCGGCGGCGGCGGCGCGGCTGGCGCGCTGGCACACGGCGCTGGCGCTGCTGCGCGCGCGCGACTGGGAGGCGGCCGGCGCCATGCTGGCGGTGCTCGCGGACGAGGAGCCGCTCTGCCGGCTGTATCGCCTGTACCTGGAGCGCGTCGCGCTGTACCGCGCCGATCCGCCTGGCGCCGGCTGGGATGGCGTGACCGTGTTCGACACCAAGTGAGCGCTGCCGTGCCACGCCCGGCGCGCCGCGGGCCGCGCATTTGTCATTCTCATATTCCTCTGACGCCTGCCTGCAACGCTTTTAAAAAAAGCGCCGGTTCCGTTCAACATTTGAGCCGTATCGGCCGGGGCCGGCATTACACTTATTGAATACGCGTAACAAAGTTGCCACTTTTATCATTCTCATCATTGGGATAAGACCATGCCACTTTCCCCCGTCGCCGTCAGGGCAACGCCATGAATGTTCCTTTTGCGCGCCTCATCGCCGGCGCCGCGCTCGCCGCGGCGGTCGGCGCCGCCTGGGCCGCCGATCCGGTGTCCGAGCCGATCCGTTTCGACATCAGCCGCTACGAGGTGGCCGGCAATACCTTGCTCGGCCAGGCCGAGATCGACGCCGCGCTCGCTCCTTACACCGGCGCCGGGCGCGACTTCGGCGACGTCCAGCGCGCGCTCGAAGCGCTCGAAGCGCTGTACCACGCGCGCGGCTACCAGGTGGTTACGGTCCAGTTGCCGGAACAGGAGCTCAAGGGCGGCGCGGTGCGCCTGACCGTGACCCAGCCCACCATCGGACGGATCGAGGTGCGCGGCAACCGCGTGTTTGACGAAGCCAATGTGCGGCGCAGCCTGCCCACCCTGCAAGCCGGGCGCACGCCCGACCTGGACCGGGTCTCGTCGAACCTGCGCATGGCCAACGAGAACCCGGCGCGCAAGATCCGGATGACCTTGCAAAGTGGCAGCTCCGACGACACGGTCGACGCCGTGCTCGACGTCAGCGATGGCAAGCCGTGGACCGCGATGCTCAATGTCGACAACAGCGGCAACGCACAGACCGGCAAGACCCACGTCAGCGCCATCGTGCAACACGCCAACCTGTGGGGGCGCGACCATGTCGGCAGCCTGCAGTACACCACCAGCGCCGAAGAACCGAGCAAGGTCAGCGTGTACGGGGCCGGCTACCATATTCCGCTGTATGAACTGGGCGACTCGGTCGACCTGTACGCCAGCTACTCGGATGTCGATTCCGGCACCATCACGGCCGGCATCGTCAACCTGGCGGTGAGCGGCAAGGGCAGCATGGCCGGGATGCGCTACAACCAGGGCCTGGCGCGGCGCGGCAAGCTCGATGCGCGCCTGGTGTACGGGATCGACTACAAGGCTTACAAGAACAGCGTGCTGTTCTTCGGCCAGAACGTCGGCAACGACGTCACCGTCCATCCGCTCAGCGTGACCTGGGTGGCCAGCCTGCCGTGGGCCGGCGGCGAAGCGAATGTGTCGCTCGGCGTGGCGCGCAACCTTCCCGGCGGCAGCCGTGGCGGCCAGGCCGACCTCGAACGCGCGCGCGCCGGCGCCAAAGCCGGCTACGGCATGCTGCGCTTCGCCGGCGCTTTCAGCCGCGCGCTGGCCAAGGACTGGCAGGCGCGCGTGCTGCTCAACGGCCAGTGGAGCGGCGACGCGCTGGTGCCGGGCGAGCAGTTCGGCGCCGGTGGCGCCAGTTCGGTGCGGGGCCTGGAAGAGCGCGCGCTGTCGACCGATTCCGGGGTGCTGGCCAACCTGGAGCTGTACACGCCCAACTGGTGCGGCGCGCGCTGGCAATGCCGCATGCTGGCGTTTTACGATGCCGCCCACGGCCGCCGCAACGAGGCGCTGGCCGGCGAATATGCGCGCGCCACGGTCTCTGGCGCCGGCCTCGGCTGGCGCGTGGCCATGGGCAGTTCGATGACCATGCAGCTCGACTACGGCCATGTGCTGCGCAGCGACGCTGGCGCCACCCGCAACAATAAACTGCACGTCCGTGTGGGCCTGGCCTACTAGAGGTAAACACCATGAAGACCACGACAAACACCCCCACCGGCCCAGCCCTGCGCCTGCTGTGCGCCTGCCTGCTGCTGGCCACGGGCCTGGCGCGCGGGGCGCCGCAGTCGCCGCAAGTGCTGGCCGGGCAGGCCAGCTTCGGCCAGCAGGGCAATGTATTTTCGATCACGAATACGCCCAACACCATCATTCAATGGCAAAGCTTTTCGGTCAATGCCGGCGACATCACGCGCTTCATCCAGCAGGACAGCAACAGCGCGGTGCTCAACCGCATCGTCGGGCAAGACCCGAGCCGCATCCTGGGGGCGCTGCAATCGAACGGGCAGGTGTTCCTGATTAACCCGAACGGGGTGCTGTTCGGGCGCGATGCGCGCATCGATGTCAATGGCTTGACGGCGTCGAGCCTGAACCTGTCGAACGCCGACTTCTTGGCCGGCAAGCGCAACTTCAGCGCGGCGCCGGGCGCCGCGGCGGTGCGCAACGAGGGCAGCATCAGCACGCCGTCCGGCGGCCATGTGTTCCTGATCGCGCCCAACGTGGAGAACAGCGGCGTCATTCATTCGCCCCAGGGCGAGGTGGTGCTGGCGGCTGGCCACAGCGTGCAACTGGTCGATTCGCGCAATCCCGACTTGCATGTGGTGGTGTCGGCCCCGGCCAGCGAAGCGCTCAACCTGGGGCGCATCGTGGCCGAGGGCGGCAAGGTTGGTATCTATGGCGCCCTGGTGCGCCAGCGCGGCGCGCTCAGCGCCGACAGCGCGCGCGTGGGCGAGCATGGCCAGATCGTGTTCAAGGCCAGCGCCGACGCCTTGCTGGAGGCGGGCAGCGTCACCAGCGCCCGGGGCGGCTCGCTCAGCGTGCAGGGCGAGCGGGTCGGCATGACGGGCGACGCCCGCATCGACGCGGCCGGCGGCAGCGTGCTGCTGGGCGGCGGCTGGCAGGGCAAAAATGCGCTGGTGCGCAACGCGCGCCAGACCGTGATGGGCAAAAACGCGGCCATCGACGCCGACGGCGGCACGGTGGTGCTGTGGTCCGATGGCGCCACGCGCGCCAACGGCCGCATCACGGCGCGCGGCGGGCAGGTGGAAACCTCGGGCCGCCAGCTCGATGTCCATGGCGTGCGGGTGGAGGCGCGCGGCTGGCTGCTCGATCCCTACGATGTCACGATCGGCAATAACGGCAGCACGGTGTTGCTCGACGCGGTCGATGACTTTGCCGACGGCATGCCCGGCACTGGCGTGACCCTGCTCGACGTGGCCATGCTCAACTCGGCCGCGCCGGGCACCGCCATCAAGGTGCAAGCCACGCACGACGTGCTGGTGGACGGCGCCATTACGCGCCCGGCCGGCAGCGCCGGCAGCCTGACGATCGACGCCGGCAACCACATCACCATCAACGCGCCGGTATCGACCTCGGGCGGGGCGCTGACCCTGAACGCGAATGCGTCGGCCTATGCCAGCGGCAGCGGCGGGGTGTTCGTCAACAGCACCGTCAGCACCGGCGGCGGGGCGGTCAGCATGAGCGGCGACTCGGTCTATATCGGCGCGGGCGGCGGCGCCGTCGTCAACAGCGGCAGCGGCAGCATGGTGTTTGTGGCCAGCAAGCAGTTCACCCTGAACAGCAATTCGACGCTGCAAGGCGGCGCCGCCATCGCCATCGTGTCCGACCAGGTCAGCATGCCGGGCGGCATGATCGGCCCGGCGGGCAGCGCCAGGCCGGTGGTCAGCATCGCGCCGCTCACGCCGGGACGCCCGATCGAGATTGCCAACGGCGGCCTGTCGCAGTCGATCCTGCGCCTGTCGCCGTTCGACCTGAACCCGATCCATTCAAGCGAGCTGATCATCGGCGGCGACAGTTATGAAGGCGTCATCAGCGTCAATGGGCAACTGGGCGGCGCATCGACCCCGCTGGAAACGCAAGCCCTCAGTTTGCGTAGCGGCGGCACCATCAGCGTGACCGCGCCGCTGATCATGCTGCCCGGGACCGGCAGCGTGCTCACCCTGGCGCGCCACGGCTATGCCGATGGGGCGGTGATCACCACGGCCAACGGCATGCTCAGCGCCGACCATATCGCGATCAACTCCGACGCGATGACCCTGGGCGGCCTGATCACGTCCACCGGCGCCGCTGGCGGCAGCGTGACCCTGGCGCCGCATGACGGCGCGACCATCATCCACGCCGGCGCGAACGCGGTCGATGGCCCTGCGCAGCTGGGCTTGAGCGACAGCGAACTGAAACTGGTCACGGCCGATAAGCTCATCATTGGCGGGCAAGCCAACCAGACCGGCGCGCTGGACGTGACCGGCCTGCTCGACATGTCGGGCAACCTGAACGCCGGCAGCAAGCTGGCGCTGATCGCCGGCGCCGGCAACCTGACCTTGCACGGCGCCGTCATCACACCCGGTTCGCTGTACCTGTCCGGGGCGAGCATCGCCAATACGAGCACGGCGCCGGCGCGCGCCAGCGCCATTGGCTTGAGCGCGCGCGGGCAGATCGGTTCGTCCGGCGCCACGCCGTCGCCGTTCTATACGCAAACCTCGGCGCTGACGGCGGACAACGCCACCGATGGCGGCACCAGCGACATCGATATCAGCAATACCGGCACCCTGAGCCTGGGCAGCGTGACCCAGACCGGCCCGGCCAACGTCAGTCCGATCACGGTGGCCAACAAGGGCGGCATGACGGTCATGGCCGGCGGGCAGGGCGTGCGCAGCAATGGCGGCGCGATCAGCTTGAGCACCGCCAGCCCGCTGACCATCGATGGCAGCGTGGCGTCCAACGGCGGCGCGCTGGCGCTTACGGCCGGCAACGGCGGCACCCTGACCGTGGGGCCGACCGGCAGCGTCGCGTCCGGCGCCGGCAACATGAGCTTGCAGGGCGGGGCGATCATCAACAACGGCAGCCTGAGCGCCACGTCCGGCAATATCACCCTGAGCGCGCCGACGGTGAGCGGCAGCGGCACGGCCACCAGCGTCAGCGGCACCGTGACGGGCACCGGTCCGGGCACGATTCCGGCGACACCGACCGTCGAGTCGTGCATCGCCACCCCGTCGCAAAGCGCCTGCGCGGGCATCCTGGCGCAAGCGTTCCAAAGCTGCCTGGGCAATCCGGCGATCTCGTATTGCGCTTCCCTGCTGCCGAGCCTGAGCACTTGCGTGAGCAAACCGGCCACGGCCGGTTGCAGCGTGGTATTGCCGAGCCTGGCCCAGTGCGAGGCCGTGCCATCGACCGCTGGTTGCGGCGCGGTGCTGCCGAACCTGGCCCAATGCCTGGCCGCGCCGGCCACGGCGGGCTGCTCTGCGGTCTTGCCGAGCCTTGCGACTTGCGGCGCGGCCCCGGCGACGCCCGGTTGCGCCGTCGTGTTGCCGAGCCTGGCCGTATGTACGAGCGCGCCGGCCACCGCCGGCTGCGCGGCGGTGTTGCCGACCTTGCAGGCCTGTATCGCCGCGCCCGCCACCGCGGGTTGCAGCGCGGTCTTGCCGACCCTGGCCGCGTGCGTGGCCAATCCGGCCGCCAGCGGTTGCGGCGCCGTGCTGCCGAGCCTTGCCCAGTGCGTGAGCACCCCGTCGCTCGCCGGTTGCAGCGCGGTGCTGCCGACCCTTGCCCAATGCGTCGCCGCACCAAGCCAGGCCGGCTGCAATGCGGTATTGCCGACCCTGGCCCAATGCGTCGCCGCACCAAGCCAGGCCGGCTGCGCCGTGGTCTTGCCAAGCCTTGCCCAGTGCGTCGCCGTACCGACCCTGCCCGGTTGCGCTTCGGTGCTGCCGACCCTGTCCCAGTGCATTGCCGCACCGTTCCAGTCCGGTTGCATCGCGGTGCTGCCCAGCCTGAACCAATGCGTGGCCGCGCCAGCCCTGGCCGGTTGCAGCGTGGTGTTGCCAACCCTGGCGCAGTGCGTATCGGTGCCCGGCACTGCCGGCTGCGCCGTGGTCTTGCCCGCCCTGAACCAGTGCGTCGCCAATCCCGCCGTGCCGGGGTGCGGGGTAGTACTGCCGGGCCTGGCTAGCTGCAGCGCCAATCCGGCGCTGGCGGGCTGCTCGGCCGTGCTGCCGAGCGTGTCGCAGTGCAGCGCCACGCCAACGCTGGCCGGCTGTGTTGCGGTGCTGCCGTCGCTGCCGCAATGCGTGGCCGCGCCCTCGGCGCCTGGCTGCGTCGCGGTCTTGCCGTCGCTCGGACAGTGCGTCACTACGCCAACGGCCGCCGGTTGCGGCGCGGTGCTGCCGACCCTGGCGCAATGCGTAGGTAGTCCCACCTTGCAAGGTTGTGCGGTGGTGCTGCCGCCAGTCAATGCCTGCGTGGCGAATCCGGCCGCGCCGGGCTGCGCGGTGGTGACGCCGCCCACCGGGCTTGCAGCGGGCGAGGCCGTGACGCAGGCGATCCAGGACAGCGTCTATCTGATCAATACAGCGACCAGCCAGGCCACGTTGCCGGGCAGCACGCAGGCCCAGGCGCCGCTCGGCAAGGAGCTCTCGGAAACACAGGTAGCCAAGGCCGCCACGGGTACAACTCAAGGAGATGCAAGTGAACTGCGCAAAAAGACGTATTGCAATTAAGGCGCTTGCGGGTTTCCTGCTGAGCTGCATGGGGACGGCGGCGTGGGCGGGGCAAGTGGCCGGCACGGTCATCAACCTGAGCGGGCCGTTGATGGTCAAGAAGGCCGATGGCGCGGTCAAGGTGCTGGCCGTCAGGTCGGAAGTGGAGTCGGGCGACACGCTCATGTCGCAAAAGAACACCTACGCCCAGATCAGGTTCATCGACAACAGCGAAATGACGCTGCGCCCGGATACCACTTTCGTGATCGAAGCGTTTGCCTATGACGGCGCCAAGCCCGAAGCCGACAGCGCCAGCTTCAGCCTGGTCCAGGGCGGCTTGCGTTCGCTGACCGGGTTGCTCGGCAAGCGCAACAAGGAAAAGTTTTCGCTCAAGACGCCGGCCGCCACCATCGGCATTCGCGGCACCACCTTTATCGCCCAGTACGTCGCGCCGGGCGTGCCGCCCAGGAGCGGGTCTACGCCCGGCGGCCTGCCGGCCCAGCCGCCAGGCTTGTATCTGAGTGTGTTCGACGGCGCCATCATCGTGAGCAATAAGGGGGGCAGCAGCAATTTTTCGGCCGGGCAGTTCGGCTTTACGCCCAGCTTGACGGTCGCGCCGGTGTCGATTCCGGTCAGCCCCGTCATCCGGTTTTCGCCGCCGCCATCGTTTTCGGTGTCGCAGGCGCCGGGCGCCAACAGCGCGTCCAAGGGCGCCACGCAGGGCGTCGATTGCGAAGTGCGCTGACGGCGCGCACGGCGCCGGGTCAACGCGTTGCGCCAGCCTGCGCGCGCAAGCGCTCCAGGTTGTAGGCGCGCGCGGCCGGCAGTTCCTGTTCCGAATACAGGCCGCGCAGCAGGCTGTCCACATCGGCGCCCGGCCGCATGGCCGCGAGGAAGGCGGCGCTGCGCTGTTCCCAGTCCGCTCGCACCTGTTCCGTGTCCTGCAGTTGCTGCGCGCGGTCCGCGCCGAGCACCTGCTGGCGCAAGGTGGCGACCTGCGCTTCGGGAGCGCCGGCGCGGCGCAATGCCGCCACGTTCTCGCGCAGGCGCTCCTGCGCCGGATCGGCGGCCACCACGCTGTGCGGCGACTCGGGGGCGCCCGGACGCGTGGCGGCCAGGTCGGCGCGCATCTGTTTTTCTTCTTTTTCATACATGGACGCGGCCAGCCGCTCGCCGAAGTGCGCCACGCGCAAGGCGTGCAACTGGTCCAGCGCCAGCTCGGGCGTGAGGGCGGCATCAAGGCGCTGGCGCTCGCCCAGGTCCGTTTCCAGGTCGCGGTAAGCCACGTAATTGCGCAGCAGCTGCGCCAGCTCGCGCGCAGCGTCGGGGGGCAGGCCCGCCGCGAGGTCGTTTTCAAGTTTGTCGATCTCGGCGCGGCCGGGATGGCGCGCCAGGCTTGCCAGCAGGACGTCGAGCAGGACGCTGGTGCGTTCGTCGATGGCCAGCTTGCCGTCGGCACCGAGCCGGAACGCCGGCGCGCGACCCGGCGGCTCCGGCATCGCGCCGAACCCCGCGCTGGTTTCGGCCAGCACGGTGAAGCTGCGCTCGACCGCCTGTCCGGTGCGCTGTTCGGGCGTGAGCGGCGCTTCGGTGGCCGGGGCACGGTACAGCACCGCGCCAGCGGCCAGCACGGCCACCGTGCAGGCCAGCGCGGCCCGGATGTTCATTGGGCTTGTTCCTGTTGCACCACGCGCTCGGTCGTGACGCGGATCGTGGTGCGCGTCTTGAGCGCCTCGATGCGCTGGTCGAGCCGTTCCTGCATGAGCTGGGTGCGCAAGCCGAGCCGCAGTTCGGCCAGCGCCGGCTTGGGCAGGTGTTTGGTGGCGATCAATTGCACCACTTGCCAGCCGCCCTGTGGCAGCGGGCGTTCGATGGCCTGGCCCGCGCTCATTCCGGCCACTTGCTGGGCCAGGGCGCTATCGATCTGCGCCGCCATCAGCCAGGCTGGCGCGGGCAGGGTGGCTGCTTTGGCCGCGCTGGAGTAGCGCCTGGCGACCTGCGCAAAGCGCTTGCCCTGGCCTAGCCTGAATTTTGCATAAAAAAGGGCAAGAATGCCGTAAGTGATTGATAAAATGTGAGTTATCCATAAAACACAATTTCAACACGAACGCACCTTGCCCGGCATGAATTCTACCTCAGAGCAGCT
>NZ_WHJI01000169.1:0-657 GCF_011682155.1 Massilia sp. CCM 8734 | reverse complement strand
ATTCGATTGCCGCCGTCTCGATGCCGGCATGCTCGCCGACATTGGCGCCGACCTGGCCGCCGCGCGGATCACGCTGCGCGGCCAGCTGCTGCGGATCGGGAATGGCCGGCTGAGCGGCGCCGGGTGGGGCCGATCCGGCCGGAGTAGGCTGGCCGGGAGTGGAATCGACCCAGCCGGCCGATTTCAAGATGGCGTCCCCTGCAGGCGCAATCTCCGGGCGCTCCGTCGCCACACCGGCGGCCTGCATGCCCGCATACGCTGCGTCCACGTTGGTTTTGGTGGCGATCGCGTTGATGCGCGTGACCTCGGCCGCGAGCTTGGCGACCTCTTGCGTTATCTTCTCGGCCCCAAGCATGGCTACCTTCATTTGCAGCTCCTGCATTTGCTGCTGCTGCGCGGCCGCGGCCTGGGCGGCGTCGTTGTTGCGCTCGGCTTCGACCTCGTCCTCGGTCTTGATGATGCTCGACAGGTCATGCGCTTCGGCGCGCTGCCGCAGCAGTTCTTCGCGCTTGATGTAGGGGGCGTCCTCCGGTGTGAGGGTGGCGGCGAAGTTGTCCAGCTGCTGCGCGCGCACTTCCTTCGCCATCAGCGACGCCGTGCCGCGCGCCTTGATGTCGAAGTCGCCCTTGCAGCTGTTGTCCGGATTGAACTGCATGT
>NZ_WHJI01000168.1:0-666 GCF_011682155.1 Massilia sp. CCM 8734 | reverse complement strand
CAAACCACATGATCGAGCAGTTCACGACCGACGTCTACCGCCTCTACCCTGGCGCCAAGGTGCTGGCCGCTGGGAAGAAGGATTTTGAAAAGAGCCGCCGGCGCAAGCTGTTCGCCAAGATCGCCACCGGCGACTTCGACATCGCCATCATCCCGCACAGCAGTTTCGGCTCCATCGGGATCTCGCCCGCAACCGAAGAGCGCTATCTGCAAAAGGAACTTGACGCTGCGCGGTTGGCCGTCCAGGATGCCGAAGCGGAAGCCGACGCCGCCGGCCAGAGCGGCTTCCGCAAGCCCTTCGGCGTGAAGGAGGCCGAAAGGCTGGTGGACAAGATCACTGCGCGCATGGAACGCGTCCAGGGCGACAAGACCAAGGACCGCCTGCTGACGTTCGAGCAAATGGGCATTGACGATTTGACCGTCGACGAGGCCCACGAGTTCAAAAATCTGTTCTATTCCTCGCGCCTGACGGGCGTCAAGGGTATGGGCAACAAAACCGGGTCGCAGAAGTCGTTCGACCTGTACAACAAGGTGCGGGTGCTGCGCGAGTCGCCGAAGGGCACCGTCACGTTCATGACCGGCACGCCGATCTCCAATTCGGCGGTCGAGATGTACAACATGATGCGCTTCCTCGCAGCCGACGAGCTGGCCGAGTTGGGCCTGGAAC
>NZ_WHJI01000167.1:0-666 GCF_011682155.1 Massilia sp. CCM 8734 | reverse complement strand
CAAACCACATGATCGAGCAGTTCACGACCGACGTCTACCGCCTCTACCCTGGCGCCAAGGTGCTGGCCGCTGGGAAGAAGGATTTTGAAAAGAGCCGCCGGCGCAAGCTGTTCGCCAAGATCGCCACAGGCGACTTCGACATCGCCATCATCCCGCACAGCAGTTTCGGCTCCATCGGGATCTCGCCCGCAACTGAAGAGCGCTATCTGCAAAAGGAACTCGACGCTGCGCGGTTGGCCGTCCAGGACGCCGAAGCGGAAGCCGACGCCGCCGGCCAGAGCGGCTTCCGCAAGCCCTTCGGCGTGAAGGAGGCCGAAAGGCTGGTGGACAAGATCACTGCCCGCATGGAGCGCGTCCAGGGCGACAAAACCAAGGACCGCCTACTGACGTTCGAGCAAATGGGCATTGACGATTTGACCGTCGATGAGGCCCACGAGTTCAAAAATCTGTTCTATTCCTCGCGCCTGACGGGCGTCAAGGGTATGGGCAACAAAACCGGGTCGCAGAAGTCGTTCGACCTGTACAACAAGGTGCGGGTACTGCGCGAGTCGCCGAAGGGCACCGTCACGTTCATGACCGGCACGCCGATCTCCAATTCGGCGGTCGAGATGTACAACATGATGCGCTTCCTCGCAGCCGACGAGCTGGCCGAGTTGGGCCTGGAAC
>NZ_WHJI01000166.1:0-672 GCF_011682155.1 Massilia sp. CCM 8734 | reverse complement strand
CATTTAATTCCGCATTGCAATAAGCGGTGGCAAGTGTAGCGCAGATTGTTAATCTTAGCTATTGGGCAAAGTTGAGGGCCGCGTCCCAGGGCCTGGCCGCTTCGGCAGGCGCTACTTCACAAAGGCCGTCCCTTCTCCGCAGTGAGCGATGGCAGTCTGCGGGCAATAAAAATTGACAAAATGCAATAATTGACAACCGCATAATTTGATGTGCTGCTCAACTTACAGCTGATAGTTTACTGTCAAACGTAAATTATTACTTCGGCGAAAGGTGATAGTTAACTTCGGTTGCCATGAACCCTATGCTCTGGCACAGTGTCACTACAGTTTCCATGTTGTAACATTATTGTTAGCAAATTAATACCATGTCCACCCAAAGCGCCGCTCAATTGAATCTACCAGTACCAGAAGTGCCCATCGAAAACGCCTCGTCGCACCAGGCGCGCAATGTCTTGATGGGTTTGTTCGACTCCACCTCGACCGCGTCAAAAGCCTATCTGGTGAACGTCGCACGTTCGCTCGCAGTCGCAGATACCATCGCCGCTTTGTCGGCGACCATGCCACGGCGGAACGGCAATTGCGGCTAGTCCGAAGCCGCACCTTTGTCGGGTAATTTTTCTGAGGACAGTTTCTCGGCATGCGTCGATGAGATCATCATCTGGCGTTGGCCTT
>NZ_WHJI01000165.1:0-684 GCF_011682155.1 Massilia sp. CCM 8734 | reverse complement strand
TGCCAGGCTTTGTTCGAGGTGGAAATCCAGTACGGCCAGTGAAGAACGATCATCATCAATCACAACCGTCATTGTCGGGTGACGGTAAAGCGGCAACTGGACTGGCATGCATGTCTCCTCGGGCGGCTTTTCAGTATATAGCGGAATGAAGTTACAAAAAAGGCCAATGTTGGATAAAAGCATTTATCACCAATTCTCACATTTTTTATAAAATAAAAAATTACAACAAACTCGCTAAATTGCAATATTATGTTGCAAGTGCTGGCGACGTGCCGGCGCCATTTTCCCCAAAAGCGCACCCGGAGCCCTATGAAAGAACTCAACAACAATCGCACGACGGATTTCTTCCTGCTGCCGTGCGCCCAGCCAATGGAACCATCTGTGAAGCGCCATTACATCGCAGCCTTGGTCGTGCTCGTCTGCGCAGTCGTTTATCTCAACGTCGCGCACTCCTCGCCCGCCCCTCTCAGCTGCCGCGCCGAGCTGTCCCAGTAGGGCCCCATATGTCGACTACCTATCGGGGTGTCCAAAAAGTGTTCCAGAATGAAATCGATCCACTGTGGGGACGCATTGAACAGTTATTGAAGGAACACGACATCTGCGCTATCGCCGCGTTCGTCATTCCGCTTACGCCGAGCACGGGCACTGTGGTCCTGTACGCAACACCGAACAAGGACGGCACCA
>NZ_WHJI01000164.1:0-701 GCF_011682155.1 Massilia sp. CCM 8734 | reverse complement strand
TGCCCGACCGGCGCCATCAGAGTTACGTCAGCCATTCGTATCACGATCTTCTGACGCAGCGCATCTATCAAATCGGCTGTGGCTACGAGGACGGCAACGACGCGAATCGCCTGCGCCACGACCCAATGTTCAAACTTGGCGCGGCCCGTTTGCCGTTTGATGCCGCCGGCGCGCTGGCATCGGGAGCGACGATCTCACGCTTCGAACACGCAGCAAGTCGTCAAGATATTTATCGCGTCAGCGAGGCTCTGGTCGAACAGTTCATTGCCAACTTCGCCAGCCCGCCAAAGAGCTTGATTCTCGATCTGGATCACTCCGAGGATGCGTGCTACGGCCAGCAGCCGCTGGCGTTCTACAACCACCATTATGGTTCGACCTGCTACTTGCCGCTGATGATCTTCGACGGCCAGTCGGGCGGCTTGATCGCGGCGGTGCTGCGCCCCGGAAGGCGACCATTTGGCGAAGAGAACGCGATGATCATGCGGCGCGTTCTGAAACGGATTCGTCAGCACTTCCCCGATACGCATATTCTCGTACGTGGCGACGGACACTTCAGTGGCCCTGAATTAATGAGCCTGATCGATGGGATGTCGAACATGGACTTCATTTTTGGTTTCGCCTGCAACACCAAGCTCCTTGCGATGGCCGAGCCGACCAGACTTCGCGCCATCGACCGGTGGGTGGCTGCGCAATCGCAGGAC
>NZ_WHJI01000163.1:0-702 GCF_011682155.1 Massilia sp. CCM 8734 | reverse complement strand
CGTTTTCAGGCGCATGCCTGCGGCGATCGCGTCGTCCACGGCACGCGTGTTCGGCGCGGCCGGCACCGGCACGGGCGCTACGCGCTCCGGAACGGCGTCGACCAGCTCGTTTGGCAGACTGGGAACTGGGGCGGTTGCGTCATCGATGTCGGCATGATCCTCGGTGGTCAGGCCCGGGTTCACGTAGCCGTCGCGCTTGAGGGCTGCCAGGAAGGCGGGTTTCTTGTGCTCGGCCGGGATGGCGGCGTTGGCAAGCACCTGGGCGCGCAGCGCGGCGCGATTGGCCGCAGCGCGCTCGGCACGCTCGTGCTCGATGATGGCGTTGGTGGTCTGCGCGTCCCTCGCCTCGCCCTCGGCGGCTGCGGCGCGCTGAGCACGCGCGTCCTCTTCCAGCATGGCGGCGATCTGCTTTTCCTCGGCCAAGGCGCGTGCCTCGGTGGCCGCCGCTTTGGCCGGCTCGAACTTGGCATTGATCGCCGCTTCTTCCTCGGCCAGCAAGGCGGCGAATTCCGCCTGTTGTTCCGCAGGGATCTCGGTGCGCGCCTTGCGGGCTTGCTTGAGCGCGTTGAATTCCGCAACTTCGTCAGCGGTAAGGCGGCGTCCCGGCACCGCCGGCGTCACGCTCATCTGGCCGTCCGCACCCTTGACCCGTTGCGCCACCGAACCGTGTCCGATAGTAATGAGTTCAGCCAGGCGGCCGTC
>NZ_WHJI01000162.1:0-704 GCF_011682155.1 Massilia sp. CCM 8734 | reverse complement strand
CCGATGATAGTGCTGCAACCAGTGTGAAAGTAGGTCATCGTCAGGCTAGTTATAAGAGAAAGACCCCGGTAAGCCTAAGCGCGCTCAAGATCGCGCTTAGTGCAAACCGGGGTTTTTTTTCGTCCGCGTTTTTGTTGGACGATCGCCAGGTGATCTGGGATGCCCTGGCGACAGGGCATGAGCACCAGCCTATTTCACGATCGTCAGCTGCTTCACAATTTCAACTCGGTCATCTCGGTGAGGGCCGGCGATGCGGTCACGGTTGCGTTCAATCTTGTACTCCAATATCACCTTAGTTCCTTTGAATTTTTTCTTCAAAGAATGTCCCCCGTAGCCGTCGTTGTCCTCCTCCAGGAATTGGTTGCATACATCCGTCACGCAATAGGCGCTGACTTCCTTGCCATCGGCAGTGCGGATAATCACACCGTTGTTGTCGCTACCGCCGCCCCCAATCAGCTTTCCAGAAATCGTCGTGGCAAGTACTACCTGAGGTAGAGCAAGCAGCACAGCGAAGAGATAAGGTCGTTTCATGTGAGTCTTTCTGGCAAAAAAGTATCAAGATGTCCATTATTACAGACTTAAAAGCCATCTCAGCAGGAAACCCAACAAATTCCTTGCTAGTGAGCAGCGCCTTTGCTATAGTTCGCCTCCCCGCTGAAGCGCTAGCGAAATCAAGTAGTTGGCAGGCAGTCCAGGGGCGTTTC
>NZ_WHJI01000161.1:0-718 GCF_011682155.1 Massilia sp. CCM 8734 | reverse complement strand
GGAAACGCCGGCGAATAGCCAAGGAACAGGGGCTTGGCGAAGAAGTTGCGCACGCGCGGCGGGACGATCGAGCGCGGCGCTTCCGGTGCGCTCTCCTTTTCGAGCTGGTGCCGGGCGCGTGTCGTTAGTTTGTATTTGATCCCCTCGCGGATCAGACAGCCGCGTTCGACCAGATCGCAGTAAAGCTCGACCATCTTGCAGTGGTCGATGCCGGCCGGGAGCTTGCGCGTGACGAAATCGCCATGCACCTCAGCGCCCTGGTAGATCGTCATTGGCCCCTTGAGGAACGCTGTCAGGATCTGCTCGCTGCGTGAATTTTTCTCAGGAAATTTCATACGCAGCTCCTGTAAGCGCTTGCCGGTGGGTTTTGGCCGGTGTCTGGTGAACCTGGCCGGCGGCGATCCGCGCGGCGATCATCGTTTCGGCGGCGAACAGGTCTTCGCGGGTCGCAACGGCGCACTGCGCCTCGTGAATCGCCAGCGCATTGCTCACCGCGGTCATGCCCGGCCCATCGAGCCGGTACTGGCCGGTCCTCGCGCCCCGCTCCGCCGCCCGCGCCATCGCCTCCAGGGCCGGTATCATTTCCGGAATGTACTCTTCGCCAATGCCCGTTTCGGCAAGACAGAGCGTAATGTTCATGGCCGTGCAGAGATAGACATACGACGTCTCGGTTGCATCGCCCAGCTTGATATCCTCGAACGCACGCCAATATTTTACG
>NZ_WHJI01000160.1:0-728 GCF_011682155.1 Massilia sp. CCM 8734 | reverse complement strand
CGAAGTCTGGCCCGGAAAAGATTGCCCAGGCCGAGATCGCTGCATCGCGGGCCAGTGCACAGGCAAAAGTAAAAAGCTATGGCGACATGGCCGGCGCCGCAAAGGGGTTCTTCAAGGAGAATACGACTGGCTACCGAGTGCTGGAGGGCACAGAAAAAGCCTTTCGTGCGTACGAGATGGCGATGGCGCTCAAGTCATTGGCTATTAGCCTGTTTGCGACCACTACTAAAACGACGGCCATTGTCGCTGGACAGGGCGTTGAAACTGGCGCAGTTGCTGCTGGCGAAGGCGCGCGAAACCTGCTCAAGATCCCCGGAGTATTCATGTCGTTCATGAGTTCCATGGGGCCATGGGGGGCGGCAGCGGCCGGCGTGGCGATCGCGGCGGTGCTTGGCAGCGCGTTTTCTGGTGGCGGTTCCGGCGGCGGTATGTCAGCAGCAGACGCACAGAAGAAACAAGGTACCGGTGGCGTGTTTGGGGATGCCGATGCAAAGTCGGAGTCGATCACCCGGTCGCTGGCAATGCTGGAGGAGAATTCTGGCGCGCTTGTCCCGATTAACCGCGGCATGCTCACCGCACTGCGCGCGATCCAGACCGCAACGTCAGGCCTTACGAATCAGATCATTCGCACGCCGGGCTTGACCGATGGCTCGAACATGGGGATCACTACGGGTCGCGATGGGCGCCAGTCCGGAACTGGCATCCTGAACATCCCTAGCTTGCTGACG